>JAOUBY010000077.1 GCA_029860045.1 Gammaproteobacteria bacterium
CATGGGCAGGGTAAAATTACCCAGCCCGCAAAACAGGTCCAGCACACTGTCAGCAGTGTCCAGGTCCAGAAATTCGAGCACCCGGTCAACCATCTGCCGGTTGATCCCGGTGTTGACCTGGGTGAAGTCATTGGGGCGAAAACGGATCTCGATTTTCTGCCCGGGGAGATGATAGGCAAGCACAGAATTGGCTGGCATGAGTGGTTGCACACTGTCGGGGCCGGCAGGCTGCAGGTAAACATGCATGCCACTCTCCGTCGCAAACTGGCACAGGCGCGTCACATCCGCCTCGCTCAGTGCATCAAGGTTGCGGAATACCAGCGCCGTGGTCTGCTCACTGACCGCCACCTCGATCTGCGGGATACGTGCACGCGCATCCAGTTGCCCGATGAGCCCGTCCAGTTCCTCAAGATGCTCGCCAACCGAGGGGTGTAATACCTCGCAGCGTGACAGATCGGCAATATACGGCGCACGCTTCTCCCTGAAACCGACCAGCACCCTGCCCTTCTTGATTACATCTTTCACACCCAGTCGCGCTTTGGTGCGATAACCCCACACCGGACCGGTCAGAGGCGGCAACACGTGCTCCGGGGTAACACCGCCTATACGCGTCAGGTTGTCGAGCAGCACCTGTTGCTTGGCACGGATCTGTGCACCGGGCTCCATGTGCTGCAGGCTGCAGCCGCCGCAAACGCCGAAGTGCGCGCACCGCGGCACCACCCGGTCGTTTGACGCCTGGTGAATATCGGTAACGCGCGCTTCATCGAAGGCCTTGCGGGTCGCCAGGTACTCAAAACCGACCTGCTCACCGGGCAACGCACCCTCGATAAACACGGTCTTGCCATCGAGGTGCGCGACACCGCGCCCGTCGTGAGACAGGGATTCAACCGTAATGTGACTGACCGGATCAGGAAGACGCTTCCTGCGGGAACGTTTACTCATAATTAATCAATAGCGTGCAAGACTAAATGGATGTGGAAGGTTTTTTCCTGGCGCCGTTGCGGCCAGGCGCGAGGAAACTCCGGGAATATTTTATTCCTGCCAGTTCTGCAGGAATTCATCAAGGTGTGGCTTACCCGCCGCCTGCAATTCGCTACGCACCTGCTCACACACAGCAGCATACTGGCTTTCGCTGATGCGCCCGCGGATCATTTCAAAACGCTGGAATACCAGGTAGGTGTTCAGCACATCGGTTTCACAGTAATTGCGGATACCCTCGATCTCGCCCGCCAGGTAGTTATCCCACACATGCGCACCGCTCATGCCCATCTTGCCGGGGAAACCCAGCAGGGTGGCGATCTCGTCCAGCTTGGCGGTCGCGCGTGGCTGGTAGCCGGCCAGCACGTCCATAACATCGGTGTGGCGTTCATGAAAGCGACTGAGGTAGTTATTCCACTTGAAATTCTTGTCATCAGTGCCAGTATCCCAGTAGCGCGGCGCGGCAATACCATGCAGCAAACTACGATAATGAATCACCGGCAGGTCAAACCCGGAGCCATTCCAGGACACCAGTGTCGGCGTGAAACGATCGATGCCGTCAAAAAATCGCTTCAGCAGCTCTTCCTCGGCCGAATCCGCATCACCCAGCGACCAGACCTTGAACTTGTCCGGGGTGCGCAACACGACCGAGATTGCCACAATGCGATGCAGGTGGTGACGCAGGAACTCGGAGCCACCGGTTTCCGCGGCACGCTTGTGAAACATCACCCGACCGACATTCTCGTCGTCCAGGTTATCAAGCTCATGCAGGCGCCGACCGGCAGCAACATCCGGCACGGTCTCTATATCAAAGACAAATATGTTCATGTGTTTAGAGTAGTTATCTGTGGCAGTGCTGCGCGTCGAGACTATTTCTGCTTCCAGTTGCCGCTCTTGTCCATGTACCACCAGCCGGCACGGGCATTATCCACCCAGCGGCGTGCGAAGGTAGCACGAATCTCGCCCTCCCACTCCGGGTGGCCGTTAGCGCGCGCCATTTCTGCATACAGGGCGCCGCGATCGCGATTCTCCAGCGCCACCAGGTTCTTGACGTTGTTGCGCTCCCGTAGCGGCACCAGCTTCTGGTCACGCAGTACGATTTCACCGTTACTGGTCATGCCAATGGCGCCAGAGGCATAGTGCGGTGCCAGTTGCCGGATACGTGCCTCCATGCTGGCAGTGAGCTGCCGGATAGCCGGGGTATTGATGGACAGGTCCGCCGCCGCATGTGCCGGGGCAACCAGCCAGTCTAATGCGATAGACACGATACGTACCGGCACAGACGAAGGCTGCAGGAATGAGGTCGGTTCAGCTGGCTGCTGCTCACCCGAACCCTCCTGTTCATCCGGAACGTTACCGTAGACATCCAGGATGATCCGGTCGGCCGCCTTCACGGCCGCCTCGGCCGGGAAATACACGTTGATGGTTACGCAAGCAGTGACGAACAGCAGCAATAACAGGGACATCGGCAAATGCAGTGTTTTCATAACCTGGCCTCTTCTGTGCAAAATCAGACGCATCCTTATCGATACTAACGGGTGAACTGCCGACAGGTTAACATGCTGACGGCCACTGGCTCATTCTACGACAACCTGCTGCTCTCCGGTGACCGCTATAACCTGTGACACCAGGGCTTCCCAGTCAACCCGCTCCGCATAGCCGATCACATCCAGCCGTGGCGGAATGAAACGCCCCTTGACCAGGTAGTAACCCTGTTCGGCCGGCGCCACACCGCCCATCTCGCACACCCCGTTCTCGAGCCGGCAGCGAATGCCGAGCCGATCATAGGGAAAGTCCTCCAGGAAACGCAGAAAACTGCGCGACAGCGCACCGCCGACACCGCCTCCGCCGATATTGGAGATATTGTCCACTGCCTTCTGGCTGATCCGGTGGCGCGACCTGTCACCGGGTGGCGTGGCAAACTCCGCATCAAAGGCAACCGGGCGCCATGATTCCATCAGCAAACCATCGACCCGTCCGCCCAGGCGACCCTCGATACGCCCAAAGGAGAACGTGCGGGTCAGTTTCTCCAGGTCGATATTGTCCACGCGCGCATCGACCCGTAAGCGCGGCACCAGTCCCAGTGGTGTGGTCATCTGCAGGTCACGCAGGGTAACCTTGCCATCAAATACCCGCACCAGCAGCACACCATCAACGGCAAGATTACCATCGGCATAGCTTACTGCCGGGATTACCCCGGACAGCTTGCCACCAAACTCGGGCCAGTCCAGCGCCGCGGTCAGTAATTGCATCGATACCGGGGTAAGGATGCCATCGAATTCCCAACGCAGCGGCTGGTCACCCGCATATTCAAGCTTAAAGGTATCAATCTGCAATGCACCATCCAGCACGGGTAACTGCGCAGGCCTGACCAGGCGCACGGCGTTGCCGACCGACTCCATTTCAAGCCGGGCCGCGCCCAGTGCAACACGGTACAGGTGGCCACCCTGCCAGGAGAGCGTTGAAGACTCGGGCTGCTGCGTATCCGACCAGTCCAGCTTGCCGGTAACTTGTTCCAGCCCGAACAGCCCTTGCCGGTCATGCACATCGACCTCCTGCAAGTTTACGGATAGCGCTACCGGCGCACCTTCCTGCACCCGCAGCCGCGCGCGCACATGACCGGCAGTGTCCAGGCTTCCCGCCGCGGTCTCCGTTAACCAGGGCTGCAGGTAGGTGTCATACATCGCGGGTAAGCTGCCGGCGCTGATATCAACATCAAGCAGCTCGACGGATAATTGTTCAGCAAACCGGAACCGACCCTCTGCACTCAGCACAACACTGTCGGGATGCTGATAGTCCAGCTCATGCAGCACCAGTTGGCTGCGCTGTCGCAACCAGTCGAATTTTGCCGTGGCATGAACGGGCTGCCCCGGCACCTCAATAAACAGCGGATCGAGGTAGGCAGCACCGCGCTGCCCGCTGATGTCCAGCGCGACACGCCAGCCGGAAGTGATCGGGCTGATATCGGCAAGGCAGCGTAAATCCACGTCCTCTCCGGCGATACTGCCGTCAGCATTTGAGAATGTCGCCCCCTGCAGTCGCATATCCACGCTGGCATGCGTTAACTGCGCCCCACTGCCCTTGAGATGCGCAAGCAGCGCAAGGCGCCCATCACCTTCAAGGTCGGGTACTGCATACCCCATCCGCGCCGCCTGCTGAATGACCTGTTGCAGCGCGAAGCTGTCTCCATCGAGATCCAGTGACCAATGTCCGCTGTCGTGCCTGGCAGTCAGCTGGAAATGCCCACCCGCATAGCGCACGCCCGTGAGCCGCGCCTCAATACGACCACCCTGCCAATGGTAGCGAAAGGATACCGGGATATGCTGTTTCCCAAGCCGTGTCGAATTGACGCTCAGGGTCCCTTCAGGGCAGCTGATCTCCCCGGTAGTCAGGCCGGCGTCAGCGCACTCCAGCCTGACATCTGCGAGTCCGCCGAGCGGGTCAGGCAGTTCTGCCCGGTCGGCCTGCAATACGATGGCTGCCCGGGTTAGTGCATGCCAGTCAATCTGCAGCGCAATGCCGTCGGCATGCCAGTCAGCACCCTCAACACGGCCAAGGTGCAGGGTTGCCCCGTCAAAGGCAAACGCGGGTAACGTCGGGACTGCCAGCAAATACACAGCCGACAGGAAGAAGATAACAGCCCGCAGACCGGGAGCACACATTCAGTCAGGGAATACCCCGGTCGACAGATAACGGTCGCCACGATCACAAATGATCGCAACAATCACGGCGTTCTCGACCTGTTGTGAGAGCGACAGCGCCGCGGCCACGGCTCCGCCGGAGGAAATACCCGCAAACAGCCCTTCACGCGCCGCCAGTGCCAATGTCGTTGTCTCCGCCTCTGCCTGGCTGACCTCGATGGTGCGATCGACACTTGCCGCATTAAAGATGGCGGGCAGGTAGGCTTCCGGCCAGCGGCGGATTCCGGGGATAGACGAACCTTCTGCCGGCGTCACACCAACAATCTCGATGTCCGGATTTTGCTCCTTGAGGTAACGGGACGTCCCCATGATCGTTCCCGTGGTGCCCATGGCACTGACGAAGTGAGTTACCCCGCCCTGCGTATCACGCCATATTTCCGGGCCAGTGCCCTCGTAATGCGCCAGCGGGTTATCCGGATTGGAGAACTGGTCCAGTTCCCGGCCCTCGCCACGCTTGCCCATCTCACGGGCAAGGTCACGCGCGCCCTCCATGCTCGCCTCTTTGCTAACCAGGATGATTTCAGCACCAAATGCCTTCATCACAGCGCGCCGCTCCAGGCTCATGTGCTCAGGCATGATCAGGACCATGCGATAACCCTTTATTGCCGCAGCCATGGCCAGCGCAATGCCGGTGTTGCCACTGGTCGCCTCGATCAGGGTGTCGCCGGGCTTGATCTCACCACGCCGTTCGGCATGCTGGATCATGCTCATCGCGGGACGGTCTTTTACCGAGCCAGCCGGGTTATTTCCTTCCAGCTTGACCAGCACACGATTGGATGTCGTGCCGGGCAGGCGTTGCAGTTGCACCAGCGGCGTATTACCTACGGTCGCTTCCAGGGTCGGAAAATCCATAATCTGTTCACAGTTAGCTGAATCTGCACAGTATACCGAAGAACAGGAAAAATCAGACAGTGATTATCTGCCGCTGCTTACCGGGCAGGCATGACACGACGCGAAAGAATCGATTAGCATGCATGTCACGGGTTCGACTGATGGATTTCCGGCACCCAGGCAACCCGTGCCGACACAAGGGAATGCAACGAACGGAGTCTTGCCAGTACGCATGTTTACCCGGCTGAAAACCCGCATGATCGGATTCCTGAAGAAGGCCGGGCATGCGCTGATACGGCCGGACACGGCGCCAGCGCCTCAAATGAGCGGGCTGGATCTTCCGGAATTGCCGGCATTACCGGAAGATGACCTGAAGCTCGAATCACTTACGCGGGAATTTTCACGCGAGTTGTTTGCACAGTTACTTCTGGAACTGCCGGAATACCGCCGCTGCATGGCGCAGGCACATGCCGATGACGACTACCGGCGCCTGCGCGACAGTGTTCACCAGATTCTCGGCGCTGCCGCGTATTGCGACGCCTATGAGCTGGAAACCTGCCTGCGTGAGCTACGCCTGGCACTGAAAACGGAAGACCCGCACACTGTCGACGTGTACTTCATACGCACCATGGACATCATCGATATCACCCTGCACAACAGCGGCTATCGTTAGGCAGCGCGTGCTCAGTCAGCGGCCGCCAGCATCAGTTGTTTCATCTCGGCAACAGCGGCAGGTAATCCGGTAAACAGGGCACGTGCCACAATGGCATGCCCGATATTGAGTTCGCGAATTTCCGGGATGGACGCGATATGCTGGACGTTCTCATAGTGCAGACCATGACCGGCATGTACCGTCAACCCTGCCGCGACACCCTGCTGCACGGCCACCAGGATGCGGTCCAGTTCCGCCGTCTGCTGCTGCGCGTCCTGTGCATCGGCAAAATGGCCGGTGTGAATCTCAATACAGGGCGCACCACTGGCCGCCGCCGCCTCGATCTGCGCGGGAATGGCATCGATAAACAGCGAAACTCGCACACCCGCGTCGGCAAGCCGTGCACACGCCGCGCCAATACGCGGCAGTTGCCCGGCAACATCCAGGCCGCCCTCCGTGGTCAGCTCCTCACGCCGCTCCGGCACCAGGCAGCAATCGGCGGGCTGCATCCGGCATGCAAACTCGAGCATCTCGTCAGTGACCGCCATCTCCAGGTTCATGCGCGTCACCAGCTGCTCACGCAATGCAATCACGTCACCGTCCTGGATGTGACGACGATCCTCGCGCAGGTGCAGCGTGATGCTATCGGCACCGGCCTGTTCACATAAAAGCGCCGCCTGCACCGGGTCGGGATAGGCCGTACCCCGCGCCTGGCGCACGGTTGCGATATGATCGATATTGACACCCAGTTGCATTTCACTCTGCCCCGGCAGTTACATTCAGGATTTGGCGCCGGCAGTACCGGCAGACGGTGCTTCCGTACGCGACAATGAGGCCAGTTGCTGCAGCACGGCTCGCGTCTTCAACGGCCGCGCACCCAGGTACAGCCCCAGCGCGGCGCGCATCAGGGTCTTCACCTCGCGGCATGCCTGTTGCCCGTCCAGTTTTTCCTCCTGCAACGCCAGCAGGCTGGCGCCGCTCAGATAAATACCGTCACCGGCTGCCTGGCGGCAACGCACCGGTCCGCGTTCAAGCCGGTATTCATACAGCGCATCCGCATCGATCGGCGCACCACTGTCAGCCTCCTGGTCCAGCAACAGGCCGTAACCCAGCTCCTGCAGCATGTGCTTCTCAAAGCAGCGTAATGCCTGTTCCTCGCTGCTCGACAGTGCGGCAACCGCCAGTTCATAGGCATCAAACAATCCCGGATGCGGATCATGCCGGCGCAACAGGCGTAACAGCAACTCGTTCAGGTAACAGGCACACAGCACCTGCCGCCCGCTGTAAACTGCCGGCATCGCACGGCTATCTACCCCGGTCAGCGTGCCGAGTTCGCCACGCATGGTCCAGGACAACAGTAATGGCTGCAACTTCTGCAGCTGGTTGTGCCAGCGCCCCTTTGCAGCACGTGCACCGCGCGCAACCAGCCCGACGCGACCGTGCTCGCGCGTGAATATCTCCAGCAACAGACTGGAATCCCGGTAGGGGTAATGATGCAACACCCAGGCGGGCTCAAGAGAAACCCTGTCAGCCGCAGCCATGGCAAATATCCGGAACCGTTACCCTGTCAGTCATTATCCGTATACCCAAGGCTACGCAATGCACGTTCATCGTCCGCCCAGCCTTCCTTCACCTTCACCCACAGTTTCAGATTTACCTTGCCACCAAGTAGCACCTCGATATCACGGCGCGCCTGCTGGCCGACCTCCTTGAGCAGTGCACCCTGCTTGCCAATCACGATATTCTTCTGGCTCTGGCGCTCAACCCAGATCAATGCGTGGATATGCGTTATGCGTGGCTCACGCTGGAACGACTCGACCTCTACGGTCAACCCGTAGGGTAACTCCCGCGCCAGCTTGCGGAACAGTTTCTCGCGCACCAGCTCGGCGACCAGGAAACGCTCGGAACGGTCGGTCACCTGGTCTTCCGGGTAATGGGCAGGCGCTACCGGCAGGCGGGTCTCGATACAGGCCTCCAGGGCCTGCAGGTTGGTTCCCCTGCTGGCAGAAATCGGGATGATTTCATCAAATGCGCGTTTCTCCGACAGCTCCTGCAGGAACGGCAGCAACTCATCGCGATTGCGGATTCTGTCAATCTTGTTGACGGCCAACACCACAGGACAATCAATATCAGCCAGTTTTTTCAGCACCAGTTCATCGTCCGGCAACCAGCGCATTGCCTCGACAATAAAGACCACCACATCCACATCACGCAGCACCGCACTGGCCGTGCGATTCATGTGACGGTTCATGGCGCGGCCGCTGAAATCGTGGATGCCCGGGGTATCGACGTATATCAACTGGGCATGCTCGAGCGTCTTGATCCCCAGCACCTGGTGCCGCGTGGTTTGCGGGCGCCGCGAGGTAATACTGATTTTCTGACCGAGGACACGGTTCAGCAGGGTGGACTTGCCAACATTGGGCCGCCCTGCCAGGGCAACATAGCCGCAATGGAATTCACCCGCCATCACTGCTCCGCTGTGAGCTGCGCGAGCATGCACTCCGCCGCATCCTGCTCGGCCTGGCGACGGCTACCGCCCTCCCCCGTGCTTGGCTCAACCCCCGTGACCGCGCACTCGATCCGGAACGACTGCGCATGCGCCTCACCACTGACCTTCAGTACAGTGTATGCCGGCAGCGCCCTGTGTTGTGCCTGGAGGAATTCCTGCAGGCGGGTCTTCGGGTCCTTGAGCACCGTGGTATCAGCCAGTGACTCCAGTTTGCCGGCAAACAGATCAAGAATGCACTCTCGACAGGGCGCGTACCCCCCGTCAAGGTAGATCGCACCCAGCAGCGCTTCCAGCGCATCGGACAAGATGGAATCACGGTGGTGTCCGCCGCTCTTGCGCTCGCCGACACCGAGCTGCAGGTAATCACCAACCTGCAATGATTGCGCAATATCCGCCAGTGATTCGCGCCGCACCAGGCTGGCACGCAAGCGGCTCAACCTGCCCTCTTTGGCACCCGGGAACCGCTGGTAAAGCTCCCCGGCTATAACGCCTCCGAGAATGGCATCGCCCAGGAACTCCAGGCGCTCGTTATTCCTGCTGCCGGCACTGCGATGAGTCAGCGCCTGCTCAAGTAACGTAGTGTCATTGAACCGGTAGTCGAGGTGTTTCTGCAACAGGTCCGGGTTACGTATCAAAACTTCTTGGCCATAATCTGTTTGTTGAAACTCATCACCACCGAGACATTGCCAAACAGGTGCTCACTCGCTTCATACTTCGCCTGTACTTTATAGTGCTGTC
>JAOUBY010000017.1 GCA_029860045.1 Gammaproteobacteria bacterium
GACAGGCAGCTATAACCTGTATGTGCCGCTTGATTCAAATGGCCAGGCTACATTGCAAGTCTTTGCAGATGGTTTTGCTCCCTACAGGGTCAAGATTGATGAATTCCAGCCGGTAAATGACGTACTCATGGCACGGGCATCGGAGTGTCAGTAGGGAGGCGAAATCTGCCGGGCCTGATTGCTCAGAAGTGCCGCCGAATGCCGATGGCGAAGAAGTTCGAGCCGACCTTCGAAGGCGCGATAAAACCATAAATACCTGAACGATGGTGTATGCGGGTTGCCAGGCTCCAGTCCGGCAAGGAACGCAGGGATAATTCCATTTCAAAGGTAAAGTAACTCTGGAACTGGTACTCGCCCTGGTTGGGCTGACCATCCGGACCGTCTTCGTAGGTAGGGGTGCTGAAAGCATAGGAAGGGCCCATACCGGCCGCGAAATTGATCAGTAACGGGTCGGCGACTGCAAAATCGCGCGTGCGCAGCAGCAGGGCGATGTGGGACTCGAGATTATCCTGCAGGCCATGGTGCCGGGTGAGCTGCACCTCCCACTCGGGTGTGATGCTATGCCTCGTCAGAAAGCGGCTGACCGGGTTGTCGCCAGCAGGAATCTCATCCTTGTAATTGATGCCCCAGAAGTAGGTCGGATCCATCTCAATTTCGCCCTGCAGGGCCTTGGGGATGATATCCGGCAGGTTCACATCTGCACCCTGTCCCCAGAAAAGCGTCACTTCACTGGCGTACAGACTGCCCGGGATTAACAGGCATAAGGCAAACAAAACATATTTTGCGTTTCCTGTTATAGACACAATCTCGATCTCCCTGGTGGATTGAAGTGATACGGAATTGCCATGCCTGATATTTGTCTGCATTATGTCGGAAGTGTGCAGAACAGCAACGTTCCTGCGCATAATAATCTATACATTGCGTCTATAACACTGCAGTTATTCCAGGGCCCAGGTTAACTATTGAAGAGGATGTCTGAATGAAAGGTATTATCCTCGCGGGGGGTAGCGGAACCCGGCTTTATCCCCTGACACTTGCCGTCAGCAAGCAGCTGATGCCGGTCTATGACAAGCCGATGATCTATTACCCGCTATCTGCACTGATGCTTGCCGGCATCAGGGAGGTGCTGCTGATATCGTCGCCAAAGGATTTGCCGAATTTCAGGCAGCTGCTGGGTGACGGGAATCAGCTCGGGCTGGATATCCAGTATGCGGAGCAGCCGTCACCGGACGGGCTGGCCCAGGCGTTTCTGATAGGCAGGGAATTTATTGCCGGAGAGTCGGTCTGCCTGGTGCTGGGCGACAATATATTTTACGGCCACGGCCTGGCCACCGTCCTGCAGCAGGCAGCGGCGCAGACCAGTGGCGCCACGGTGTTTTCTTACCGGGTGAGAGACCCCGAGAATTATGGCGTGGTGGAACTGGATGAAGAAGGCATGGCGATCAGCATCCAGGAGAAGCCCGCTCACCCGCTATCAAATGATGCAGTCACCGGGCTGTATTTCTATGACAACCAGGTTGTGGATATTGCCGCCGGGCTTAGCCCGTCCGCGCGCGGCGAACTGGAAATAACCGACGTTAACCTGGCATATCTCGGGCAGAAGAACCTGAGAGTGGAACGACTTGGCCGTGGCACCGCATGGCTGGATACCGGTACACACGAGTCATTGCTGCAGGCAGCCACCTTTATCGAGACCATAGAGCAGAGACAGGGCCTTAAAATATCCTGTATTGAAGAAATCGCCTACCGGATGGGTTACATCACGGCAGCCCAGCTTGAGCAGCTGGCTGTGCAACTGAAAAGTAGTGGCTATGGAAAATATCTACTGGATGTTTTGAGCCAGGGGCGCGCTGCTCTATGAAGGTTGTTGCTACCAGTCACCCCGAGGTTATGCTGGTTGAGCCGGCCGTGTTCAATGATGCGCGCGGGTTCTTCAAGGAAATGTTCCATGCCGAAAAGTACCAGGCCAATGGCCTGCCCGGTGTTTTTGTGCAGGATAATCACTCCCGCTCTGCACGGGGAGTGTTGAGGGGGCTGCACTATCAGCTGGAACAGCCGCAGGGCAAGCTGGTGAGCGTGGTGTCCGGTGAGGTCTTTGATGTGGCGGTGGATATCCGCCAGGGTTCGCCCCGTTTCGGGCAATGGGTCGGGGTCGTGCTGTCCGGTGACAATCATCGCCAGTTGTATATCCCGCCGGGGTTTGCGCACGGTTTCTGCACGTTAAGTGAGAGCGCCGATTTTCTCTACAAGTGCACCGAATTTTATGCGCCGGGTGATGAATTCGGCATCATCTGGAATGACCCGGGTATTGGTATTGAATGGCCACAGACGGACTACCTGTTATCCGAAAGTGACCGGGCCCTGCCACGGTTGAGTGACAGCGATCACCTGCCCGCGTACCGGCCGGTCGACCGGTAGACTCATTTATGCCTGGTCGAATCCTGGTTACCGGTGCAAGTGGCCAACTGGGTCATGAGGTTGTGGAGAATCTTGCGCAGCAGGGTTATGAGGTGATTGCCCCAACCCGGCAGCAGATGAACTTCCTGGTCCCTGGACAGGTTGCCGAGTATGCCCTGGCAGTGCGGGCTGACCGGGTGGTGAACTGTGCGGCGTATACCCAGGTCGACAAGGCCGAGAGTGAGGCCGGGGATGCACACACTATCAATTGCGAGAGTGCAGGGCGGTTAGCGGCAGCAGTTGCAGAATATGGTGGCAGATTGCTGCATGTTTCCACCGATTTTGTTTTTGACGGGGCATCAAGTGAACCTTACTGTGAGCAGGATGAAACAAACCCGTTGAGTGTATACGGGCGTAGCAAGCGGGATGGAGAGCGAGCGGTAATGGACGCCTTGCCGGGAGCGGTCATCCTGCGTACTGCCTGGGTTTACGGAGCGCATGGCAATAATTTTGTGAAGACCATGCTCAGGCTGGCTGCCGAGAGGGATCATTTAAGGGTGGTCAGTGACCAGGTTGGAACGCCCACCTGGACAAGGGACATTGCCCATGCAATCAGTGAACTGATCAGGCACGAGGCCAGTGGCGTGTTTCATTTCACCGCGGCCGGCCAGACCTCCTGGCATGGTTTCGCGACGGCCATCCTGCATGAAGCAGGACGGCTTGGCTTTGAGGTCAAGGCAAAAACGGTTGAGGCGATCCCGACATCTGAATATCCAGCGCCGGCAACGCGTCCTGCCTGGTCCGTGCTGGATACACACAAGATACAGGACAGTTTGTCATTATCCATACCGGACTGGCGTGACAGCCTGGTGAGTATGCTAAAGGAGCTTCGTACATGCGCAGGTTGATGGTTACCGGTGGCGCCGGTTTTATTGGTTCGAACTTTATTCGCTACTGGGTAGAAAAATATCCCGGGGACAGGGTAGTCAACCTGGATGCGCTTACCTATGCAGGGCATCTCGAGAATCTCGAAGGTATCGAGGCAGCATCGGATTACCGTTTTATTCACGGTAGCATTACCGACCAGGGCCTGGTTGAGAAGATCCTGGCTGAAGAAGCTATCGATACCGTTGTCAATTTTGCGGCCGAGTCACACGTGGACCGCTCTATAGTTGCTCCCGGGGCATTTATCACAACCAATGTACAGGGCGTGTTCTCATTGCTGGAGGCGGCAAAATCTGTGTGGGGTGAATTCTCTCCGTCACAGCGTTTCCTTCATGTGTCCACTGACGAAGTCTATGGCAGCCTGAAGCCGGATGAGCCTGCGTTTGCCGAGACCCACACCTATGCACCAAACAGTCCCTATTCCGCTTCCAAGGCGGCTGCCGACCACCTGGTACGCGCCTATCACAAGACCTACGGCATGCCCGTGTTAACGACAAATTGTTCAAATAATTACGGTCCCTACCAGTTTCCGGAAAAACTGATCCCGGTGACCATACTGAAGGCGCTGGCCGGCGAACCCATTCCGGTCTACGGGGACGGAAAGAATATCCGTGACTGGTTGTTTGTTGAAGACCACTGCCGGGGGATTGAGGCTGTTCTCAACAGCGGGATCTCAGGTGAGGTTTACAATATAGGCGGTGATAATGAATGGGAAAATATCGACATTGTGAAGCTGATTTGTGACCGGCTCGACGAACTGCAGCCGGCTGCTGCTTCCTACCGGGAGCAGATCGGGTTTGTAACGGACCGTCCGGGCCATGACCGGCGCTACGCAATCGATGCATCAAAAATACAGCGCGAGCTGGGCTGGACGCCCAGTCATGATTTCAGGTCGGGGATCGAGAAAACCATCCAGTGGTACCTGGCCAACCGGGGCTGGTGTGAACAGGTAAGTAAGAGTAACTGACAGTCTCAAGTCATTGTTCAAGCACTCTGACAGCCTGAATGCCCAGGAACCCATTCACCGAAAAGTACAGAGAAAAAATAACACGTCGTTCCCACGCGATGTACATGGATGTACAAGTGCCGCGGGAGGCTTGGATGCCGGGAGCGGCAAGGCGGGAACCCAGCCCGAAAACAGGTAAATCAGAAAATACCGTCGTCCCCGCGCAGGCGGGGACCCCGCCCCGATAAATGCGCAGGTGTTACCTCACCCACAAGCCTGTCTCCACAAATATGGAGGCGCTTCTGCAAGCTGTTACCAGCAGGTAACATTTTAAGGCTGGGTTCCCGCCTGCGCGGGAACGACATGTAATTTACTCTGAGATGAGAGTTCTCGGTAACTGTCAGATCGTGTCACGACTACTACATATTATCACCCGGTCGCCAGCTTCCGCGTCCCGATTGAGTCTACCCATGAAAGTATGGTCCGGTATGGCATCGGCCTGGCAATATGAAAGCCCTGTCCGTATCCGCAGCCCATTGCAGCCAGGCGTTCGTACACTTCGTTTGTTTCAATGCCTTCCACCAGTACATCCATTCCGAACTCTGTACCAGGTTTGATCATTGCGCTGACAACGCGCTAAATTCAGTAACTTAGAGCTGTTGAGGCGCCCTGTCGCCCGCCCGGAGAACGGGCGGGGGAACCATGTGAAACCAAGTGGGTGATTTAGATAGAGAATAGTTCTACGCTGCATGGCATTCCGGACCTGGTGCTGCCGGTGCCGGTTGGTCGGGAAACGGCTAATACAAGCCTTGAACCCCCTGCGCTGCCGCTTATTATGGTGGCCAGTTAATATTGAACAGGGTCTGCCTGGATGGATAGCGCTGATACAAAACCTGATATTCCCCTGGTAGCGATGACCGTGCCGGGTTTGTTGCTGGTCAGCCTGTTTCTGAACCATGCGTTTGCCGCCCGCAGCACGATCCTGTTTCTCATCGGGGCCGGGCTGGGAGTCACCCTGTTTCATGCCAGTTTCGGTTTTGCCGGTGGCTGGCGCCAGTTTGTTCGTAAACAGCATGGTGCAGCCATCCGCGCACAATTGCTGCTGCTTGCCGGTACCTCGCTGCTGTTTTTCCCGGTGCTGGGAAGCGTGTTTCCACAGATCCATGCCAACGGTGCATTCGGGCCGGTAAGCGTGTCGGTGCTGGTCGGGGCATTTATGTTCGGGGTTGGCATGCAACTGGGTGGTGGCTGTGGTTCAGGTACCCTGTTTACCGTGGGGGGCGGGCATGTCCGCATGCTGATTACGCTTGCCTTCTTCGTGGTTGGCACGGTAGTGGGTAGCGCACACCTGCCGTGGTGGCTGGCGTTACCGAATATGGGCAAGGTGTCGCTGATCGAAACCTTCGGTTGGCTGCCAGCGCTGGTGCTGCAGGCGCTTGTCCTCGGTGTGCTTTACCTTGTCGTCGCCCGTATGGAACGTAGGCGTCATGGTCGGCTTGATAGCCTGGGCGATGCACCGCAGGTACGCAGTCTCGGTCGGCGACTGGTGTTCGGCCCATGGCCGCTGGGATGGGGTATAGCCGGCCTGGCATTGCTCGGCCTTGTTACCCTGCTGGTCGCGGGGCACCCCTGGTCTATTACCTTTGCCTTTGGCCTGTGGGGCACCAAGATCTGGTCGGCACTGGGTGGTGATATCAGTGGCTGGTCTTACTGGAGCAGTGGCTATCCCGCAGCGGCGTTGAACCGCAGCGTGCTGGCAGATACCACTTCGTTAATGAATTTCGGCATCATTATGGGTGCCGTGCTTGCCGCGGGACTGGCCGGCCGGTTTGCGCCACCATCCAGGTTAAAGCTGAATGGCGTCCTGACGGCAATTCTTGGTGGTCTGCTGCTGGGCTATGGCGCGCGCCTGGCCTTTGGTTGCAATATTGGTGGCATGCTGGCCGGTATTGCTTCTGGCAGCCTGCATGGCTGGTTGTGGCTGTTCGCCGGTTTCATCGGAACACTGTGGGGTGTACGACTGCGTACTTTATTCGGCATGGACCCGCCTGCCGGAGAACGTCCATGAAGAACCGTAATCGCTGGATTATGCTGGCGGCCATCCTGCTGGCAATCATTGCGGTTGCTTTAGACTACATCCAGCATCCTGTGGTGAGAACATCCGGTGATACGCTGGATTCTATTGCGGACGAGCACGAGGAAGGCGCGCCCTGTAGCATGGATGGCATGCATGCGGAAGAAGAGGATGATGAGGAAGAGTTATAGTTGGTCTACAATTCAAGGGAGCTCTGATTAATAGAAAGATTCCCGTCATTGCGAGCGTAGCGTGGCAATCTCATGATCTGGAATCAGTTTCTTAGAGATTGCTTCGCCTACAGGGATGTAGGTGAGGGGCGTGAGCAGGATGCGGAAGCTTCGTCACTTCGTTCCTCGCAATGACGACACATAAAAATTTCCATAATTAATTGTTATGCGGCCTGTTTCGTGCCGTTACCTACAGGTACAAATACGCAAGGAGATGGTTCATGAATAGAGTTCTGGTTTTGCCGATATTGGTCTTTATATTGTCGTGGAGTGGCCTGGCCAGTGCCACCGAGGTTCCGGGCCCGCTGGTGGAGACAGACTGGCTGGACAAACACCAGGGGGATGTCGTGATGCTGGATGTCCGCAAGGACACGAAGAGCTTCACCAGGGAACCTGTTTTCAGGAAGGACAAGAAAACCGGCAAGCAGCTGCTGGTCGGTGTTGGCGGGCATATTCCTGGCGCGGTGCTGGTCAACTACAAGCATGTGCGCAGCAAGCGCGAAATCAACGGCCAGCTAGTGACGCGCATTGTTCCCCTGCAGGCCGATTTCGAGAAGCTCATGCAGAACTCAGGTGTTAGCAAGGACAGTGCAATCGTGATCGTCTCAAAGGGGGAGGGTACCGGCGACCTGACCATGGCGACACGCCTGTACTGGACACTGAAGTATTTCGGCCATGACAACATGGCCATATTGAATGGCGGGATGGCGCAGTGGACGGTAGATGGCCGCAAGGTCGAAACCAGGCCAGGCAAGACGGCAGAGGGAAACTGGCAGGCCGGTGCAGTGCGTGATGCAATACTGGCAAGTACCAGCGAGGTTTCTGCCGCAGTAAAAGAGGGATCATCCCAGCTGGTTGATAACCGCTCGGTGAGCCAGTACTTCGGCACCGGGAAGAAATCCTATGTTCACGCAAAGGGGCATATACCCGGTGCCCGCATGTTCCCGAACGAGTTGATGAACAGCGCCGGCGCCCCGGCAAAGTTCCTGCCAAAGGAGGATCTGGACAAGCTGGTCCGGGCCATGGATATCAATCGTGATGCCGAGACCATTACCTACTGCAACAGCGGCCATCTCGCATCCGGGGGATGGTTCATTATGAGCGAACTGCTTGGTAACAAGAATGCCAGTCTCTATGACGGGTCGATGCACGAGTGGACCCTGAACAAGCAGCCGGTTAACGCGATGACCATGGAGTAACCGGGCTGGCCCGCCTTCTGGCCTGTCTGCACCGGCTGGCAGGGATGTACGTGCAGAATCATGCTGCGCATGGAGGCGCTGCAATCATGACTTGTTGTTTCTAGAGTTTTCAGTAACGCCGCCGTAAAGGGAAATAATCCGGCGCGTTGTTGTTAATATGTGCCTGTTCCTTATGGCGTTCCAGTGCCATTTGGTGCTGGTATTCATTCAGTTCCTTTTGCCAGTTGAGGCAACCGCGCACCAGCGCAATGACAGCCAGGCCGATAAAGGTGATAGCCAGTAAGGCGTCGTTCTGGATATGGTTGTTGTACAGATATGCTATTACTGCCACTGTCGGGACAATCACCCAGGCCATGCCGTCACTTATCAGCGCCGTGAGGATGTGAACAACCAGTGCCAGTATTGTGGGCGGGTGAACGGTATCCTCGCTCTGTGTGTACTTGTGCGCCCCTGTTGTTTTGCGCGACATATCGCCAGCTCCTGTTTTATTAGTGCTATTGGAAGTCCAATGGCTACAGGATAGGTTGTGTCTGGTGTTGTGTATATTGTCCCAAGGTACAGCACGGAATGCGTTATCGTGCGAGAGGCCGTGCCTTTAGAGTCTGCTGATAAGCTCGCCTGGATACGGACCGTTTGTCAGCCCCTGGCGGCAACAAAATCGACCATGCGCTGGGTTGCCTTGCGCGCGCGTCTGCCGATATCTTCCGGGACGTGAATCTCGTTTTTGCCATTGCGCAGGACCTCCGCGAGGTTGCGCAGGTGGTTCATCGCCATCCACGGGCAGTGCGCGCAACTCTCGCAGGTTGCACCTTCTCCCGCAGAGGGGGCTTCCATGAGAATCTTGTCCGGTGCGGCCTGCTTCATCTTGTAGAAAATACCGTTGTCGGTGGCAACGATGAGGCGCTGGTTGGGCAGGTTTTTTGCCGCATTGATCAGTTGCGTGGTGGAGCCGACCACGTCGGCCAGAGCAATGACCGATTCCGGCGATTCAGGGTGCACCAGCACGGCGGCATCTGGATATTGGCTGGCAAGATTTTTCAGGGCTGCGGCCTTGAAGCGTTCATGTACGATGCAACTCGCCTGCCAGAGCAGCATATCGGCGCCGGATACGCGCCTGACATAGTCACCCAGGTAACGGTCCGGCGCCCAGAGAATCTTCTTGCCCTGGGCATGCAGGTGTCGGGTGACGTCCACTGCAATGCTTGAGGTCACCACCCAGTCTGCACGTGCCTTAACCTCTGCGCAGGTGTTGGCGTAGACCACCACGGTGCGCTCGGGGTGGGCGTCGCAGAACGGGATGAATTTCTCCGGTGGACAACCAAGGTCAAGTGAACATTCGGCCTCCAGGGTTGGCATCAGCACGCGTTTCTCGGGGTTGAGTATTTTTGCGGTCTCTCCCATGAAGCGTACACCGGCCACCACCAGGGTGCTGGCGGGATGGCTGTGACCGAAGCGTGCCATTTCCAGTGAGTCTGCCACGGTGCCACCGGTGGCGTCCGCGATCATCTGCAGATCTTCGTCGGTGTAGTAATGTGCCACCAGCACGGCATCTTTCTCGTGCAGCAGTTCCCTGATCTCCTCGATCAGCGCATCCCGCTCGCCGGGGGCGTAGTCCGGCCTGCCAATGCTGCCCGGTAACGGGTAGGACGGATCCAGCGTGATGTGCGGAGGTTGCAGATCGGAAGGCTCGGTCATGGTGTCGCTTCGTGAGGTCGGTACCAGTGTTAGGTTCAGAGCAGAGCTGTCTCGCCTGATCGCGGACTGTTGGGGTGATGGATGCCAGGGACGGTTTCAGACAGTATCAGGCTGCGTCGCCCGTAGCGGCGAATTCTCGATGCGTTCCAGGTATGCAGCGGCCTCGCTGTCACCCCGGTTGGCGGCCTGCTGGAACCATTTTGTCGCCTCTGCACGGTCACGGGCGACGCCCTGGCCATGGTAATACATGATGCCGAGGTTGGTCTGTGCATCCATAAAGCCCTGCTCGGCTGCCTTGCGATACCAGTCTGCTGCCGCAGTCAGGTCCCGTTCCCTGCCGGCGCCCTCGTCAAACATCACGCCCAGGTTGTACTGTGCCTCGACATCGCCCAGTTCCGCCAGTGGCAACCACTCGTTAAAGGCCGCGCTGTAATCTCCCTTGAGATACGACTGGTAGCCACCACCCAGGATGGTCCAGGTCGGCATGCGTGCCATCAGTGGTTCACCAAGGGTATAAATATCATCAACATGGATAACATTCTAATAACTTTATCGACTTTATGTATAGCCATGGTGGGGTAGGCTTCTTACAATGTAGAAAACGGGTGGGTGAGCCTGCTTTTCGACCCGGTTAGCGGGGGAATCGAATGCGCTTTCTCAACTCGGTAGCCTAACTCCATGAACCCGGAAGTTGTGTATGTATCGTGTCTCCAAATCCGTTGCCTTTTGTTACGGCCATCGACTGCTTGATTACGCAGGCAAGTGCCGGCACCTGCATGGCCATAATGCGCGCGCCGTGATTACCCTGGAAAGCGCCGAACTCGATGACTGTGGCATGGTGGAGGATTTCAGCGGGGTAAAACGGCTGGTCTGGGACTGGCTGGACAGCGAGATCGATCATACCCTGCTACTGCATCGTGATGACCCGCTGTTATCAGTACTGCAATCTGCCGGCGAACGGGTGCTCGTGACCGAGGAAAATCCCACGGCAGAAGTTATTGCGCGCATGATATTCGACTATGTCGCCGACAAGGGTTACCCGGTCATCGAGGTGGTCCTGTGGGAAACGGATACCAGCTATGCCAGTTATTGTCCCTAGTGCCGAGGCCGGGTGAATACTTGAGCACCCTTTCACGATCTTGCCTGAACCTGTTACTGATGCTTTGTGCGATCGGCCTGGCCGGTGTGGCGGGCGCTGCCGAGAAAGATGATTACCTGGCATTTGATGACAAGCCGCTGGAAGAACCACTGTCATATCCGGACTGGTTCAAGCTGAGCTTTCTTGATCTGCGTGAGGATCTGCAGGAAATACGCGAGACCGGCAAGCGGGGCCTGGTTGTTTATTTTGGCCAGAAATATTGCGCCTATTGCCGTCAGTTTCTGGAGCGTGACCTGGTCAAGGAAGATATACGTACCTATATGCAGGAGCATTTCGATGTAATCGGAGTCGATATCCATGGCCACAAAATGGTGACTGATTTCGATGGCGTAACCCTGGAGGAGAGCAGCTTCGCCGCACGTGAGCAGACCAACTTCACGCCCTCGGTGGTGTTTTACGGGGAGGATGGTGAAGAGGCGCTGCGCCTGCGTGGTTACTATCCACCCTACCGGTTCCGGGCCGCACTGGAATACGTGGCAGATGGACATTATCGTGGCGAGACGTTCCGCGACTACCTCGCGCGTGCAGATGTGCCGCTGATCTTTGAGGGGGGCGGACTGAGCGAGGAGGCGTTCTTTACTCCCGGCCCCTACATGCTGAATCGCAGCCGCATTCGTGGCGAGCGGCCGCTGGCAGTGGTCTTTGAGCAGGGTAACTGCCATGCCTGTGATGTGCTGCATACAGGCCCATTGCAGGACCCGGAGATCAGGCGACGCATTGAACAACTGGAAGCCGTGCAGTTGTCTTACTGGGCGGACACGCCGGTGATTACGCCGTCTGGTGAACGCCTGACGGCCAGGAAATGGGCCGAGCGACTGGGGCTGTTCTACACGCCAACGCTTATCTTCTTTGATCTCGACGGTAGCGAGATTATCCGGGTGGATTCGGTGGTGAAGTTCTACCGCCTGAAGAATGTGCTGGATTACATCATGAAAGGCGGATACCGGGACCACACCACCTTCCAGCAATGGCGTGAGTCAAAGCGGCCGCAGAAATACCGCTAGGGGCGCAGAACAAACCTGTCACTGCGGACGCGTACAGTGATTCCCTGGATTAGCTATCCTGCCAGCGTTTGAATACCAGCGTGGCGTTGGTGCCGCCAAAGCCGAAGCTGTTGGACATCATGATGTTGGTGTTCGCATTGTCGATGCGCTCGCGAATAATCGGGAAGTCGGCGCCGAGTGGGTCAGGTTCGGTAATGTTGGCAGACGCTGACAGGAAATTTCCCTGCATCATCAGCAACGAGTAGATCGCTTCGTGCACGCCGGCCGCGCCCAGCGAGTGACCGGACAGGGACTTGGTGGAATTGATTTTCGGGATATTATCGCCAAACACGGTGCGAACGGCCTCCAGTTCGCGCATATCGCCGACCGGGGTACTGGTCCCGTGTGCGTTGATATATTCAATGGGTTCATCAACCGTTGACATGGCCTGCTGCATGCAGCGCACAGCACCCTCGCCGGATGGCTGCACCATGTCGTAACCATCAGAGGTCGCACCATAGCCCACCAGTTCAGCGTAGATCTTCGCGCCACGCGCACGTGCATGCTCCAGTTCTTCCAGCACCACCATGCCGCCACCGCCAGCAATGACAAAGCCGTCACGGGTCACGTCATAGGGGCGTGATGCGGTCTCGGGGGTGTCGTTGTACTTGGAAGACAGCGCACCCATGGCATCGAACATCAGTGTCAGGGTCCAGTGCAGTTCCTCGCCGCCACCGGCGAACACGATATCCTGCTTGCCGAACTGGATCAGTTCATAACCGTTACCGATACAGTGTGCACTGGTTGAACAGGCGGAGCTGATCGAATAGTTGACACCTCGAATCTTGAACGGCGTGGCAAGGCAGGCGGAGTTGGTACTCGACATGGTGCGCGGCACCATGTAGGGACCGACGCGTCGTATTCCCTTCGCGCGCAGCGTGTCGACGGCCAGCGCGACATTCTCGGTAGAGGCGCCTCCGGATCCGGCTATCAGGCCGGTGCGGTCATTGGAAACCATGTCATCGGGGAGGCCGGAATCGTCTATGGCTTCCTGCATGGCAATGTAGTTGTACGCGGCGCTGTTGCCCATGAAGCGGCGCAGCTTGCGGTCAATCAGTGCCTCGGTATCTATGTTGACCGTGCCGCCAATGTGACTGCGGAAACCAAGTTCCTTGTACTCCTCGATGTACTCGATACCCGAACGTCCCTGCTTAAGGGAAGTGCTGACCTCTTCCTTGTTGTTGCCGAGGCTGGATACAACCCCGATTCCGGTGATAACGACACGACGCATAATAAAAAACCCTAGAAATTCTCTGTTGAAGTAAACAGTCCGACGCGCAGGTTGTTTGCGGTATAGATAACACGCCCGTCAACCTCCATCACGCCGTCTGCGATACCCATGTTCAGCTTGCGCTGGATCACGCGTTTCATATGGATACGATAGGTAATGAGCTTGTTTTTTGGCGTGACCTGGCCGCTGAACTTGACCTCACCGGCACCCAGTGCGCGCCCGCGCCCGGGGCTGCCTGCCCAGCCCAGGTAAAAACCAACCAGTTGCCACATGGCATCCAGGCCCAGGCAGCCCGGCATGACCGGGTCATTCTCGAAGTGGCAATCGAAAAACCACAGATCCGGCCTGACATCGAGTTCGGCTATGACCAGTCCCTTGCCATGATCGCCATCCCCGTTGTTGATCTGGGTGATCCGGTCAACCATCAGCATGGGCGGCAGCGGTAGCTGGGCATTGCCGGGGCCAAACAGTCGTGCGTGGCCGCACTCCAGCAACTCTTCATGTGTATAGCTGCTTTTGCCCGTGCTGACTGTGCTTGCAGCACCCGGGTTGGAATCAGTCATAAGCCGTTTCACCCTGAATGAAAAAAGTCGCGCTATTCTAGTCTACTTCGCGGCAAGTCTGAACAGGCCGGCCGAATTTCACTGGATTTCCCGCCAGTGTGGGCAAATCAGTCGCGAAAATTGATGAACTGCAGTGGCAGGTCCCTCCCGGAATCACGCAAGCCACTGATAATTTTCTGTAAATCATCGCGTTTCTTGCCGCTGACACGCACCTTGTCGCCCTGGATGCTGGACTGGATCTTGAGTTTTGTTTCCTTGATCTGCTTGACCAGCTGCCTGGCCGTGTCCTGGTCGATGCCCTGGCGGATAGTGATGATGAGATTTACCTTCTGGCCGCTGGCGGTGACTTCACCTTCTGACAAGGCGGCTATGTCCACGCCGCGCTTGGCCAGTTTCTTGTGCAGGATGTCGAGTACCTGGCGTATCTGGAACTCATTACTACTGTGCAGGGTCAGTGTTGCCTCGTTTTGCTCGACACGTGAATCGGTGCCCTTGAAGTCAAAACGATTGCCGATCTCCCGGTTGGACTGATCGACAGCATTGGTGACTTCGTGCAGGTCGACTTCGGACACGATATCGAAGGAGGGCATGGGTGGCTCCGCATGGCATGCCTTGGTCGGCATGTTTCTGCGCAGGATTATAAGCAATTCGACAGGAGGGATAAACAATGACCGGCCTGTGGCCGGTCATCGGGGGTGCGGCTGTCAGTTTAATGCTGTAGTGCGGCTATCTTCCGGAGCGTGAAAACAGCGCGAGTATGCGCCTGAATAAACCCGGGCGGGATGCGGTGGTTGCGTCCGGCGTTGCTGATTCCAGTCCCGCAGTCGTCGCTAGCGTGCTGTGTTGCACGGGTTGTTCGTAGCTTGAGGTCGTGTCGTCCTGTCCCGGTTGGCTGTTGTATGTGGGCTCTGCAAAGGGAGCAGAAACGACAATTTCCTCATGTTCTTCGGCAGCTGCCAGTTTCTGCGCCTGGGTAAGCTTGCTGGCCAGTCTTTGTGATATGCCGGTAACCGGTTCGGCAAACATTTCCGGTAGCTGCTCCTCTGTAGCCGTTCGTGCCACCTCGGCTTCAACGTCCGGGGCGGGTTGCTCAACGGTGCTGGCAAGCATCTCGGCGATGGATGCATCATCCATGATTGCTACTGCCTCTTCTGTGGCAGTGTCATTTGTAGCCAGCGGCGCGGTGTCGGCGGGAATGCCCGTGATGGTCTGGCAAGCAACCTCCTCGATATCCTGGTACGGGTTGCTGTCCGTTGCCGTATCTTCTGTGGCGGTGTCATCTGCGCATGGCAGGTCGATCTCTGTGGTATTGGAGAAGATGGTCTGGTTGCCACCCTTTGTGATTGCCTGGCGCAGATTATTGCCTGCCATCGTGAGCAGATCATCAAGGCAGGTGTCGTCCTGAATGTTCGGAGAGCAGATGCCGATGCTCACTGTGAAGCGGATTTCATCGCTACCGTATCTGATGACACGCGCTTTGATGTCCTTGCTGATCCGGTCGGTAAGCGTTTGAACCCCGCCCTGTTCCATGCCGGTCAACAGCATGGCAAAGCGTGCGGTTCCGGTTCTGGCCGTCATGTCTTCCTGGCGGATGTCGGACGCCATCACGCTGGCGGCATACTTGACCACCATCCCGGTTATCGGGTCGCCATGTTGCCGGAACAGTTCGTCGTAGTTGTCGATTTCCAGCTGCGCAACAGTCAGTGGAGTGTTGTGCCGGATTGCATAGGACAGCTGTTGCTGGCCACGCTCCATGAAAGCAGCCTCATTGGGCAACCCGGTCTGCGTATCAATCAGCGCCTGGTCTTCCAGCGTGATGTTCTGCTCGGTCAGTGACTGACGCTCGCTATGTGCGCTGGCGTGTGACTGGGTGCGCGCCAGCAGGTGTACGGCATCAAATGGTTTACCTATGAAGTCGGTAGCGCCGGCCTCGCGGGCTTGCCGCATGGTTTTTTCGGAGTCGTTGTCACCGGTGATAACAATAACCGGGAGCTTGCTGATGTCAGGATCATGTGCGCTGCGGATTTTTTCCAGCAGTCCGTAACCGTCCAGTTTCGGCATGGTCAGGTCGGACACAACCAGTGAGAACGGTCCCATGCCGGTCAGGATTTCCCAGGCATTCTCGCCATCCACGGCTTCCACTGTTTCGAAGTGGTCTTGCAGGATCTTGCGTGCCGTGACGCGGATAACCTTGGAATCGTCGACGATCAGAAGACGTTGTTTTTCACCGGTGTTTTCGCTCATTTCTGTGCCTGTCTCGCGGATAAAAGGTGCTTGCAGTCGTATCGGCACCGGTTGGGCCATCTTTAACCTGTCCGGATGGCTCATGAAGGGCGGTAGAGCGGGGAGGCGCGGGCGGAACCGGGCCTGGCCAATCCGGGGGGGGCGGGGGGAGATGGTACCGGAACGGTATTCAGTGCCGCGCCGGCAGGCCGATGCAGGGGAACTGGCGCATGCCGGGGGGCTGCGGTACTGTAGCGGCGCAACAACGGGGTTCTATGTAAATCCGGATATGGTTCACTTGTTAAAAAAACGTGTTGATAGCCTGAAGGCCTTCGTCTGGGACGATGATTTGCGCGATCTGCGTGGTTTGCACCGGGTGGCCGTGTTCGTGCTGCGCGTCATCCACATGTTGCTCAGGGAGCTGGTCGGCGGGCAGCTCAATCTGCGCGCCATGAGCCTGGTCTATACCACCCTGTTATCAATCGTGCCGCTACTGGCTGTCAGTTTCTCGGTTCTGAAGGGGTTTGGCTTTCACCAACGGCTGGAGTCCTACCTGTTCAGCTTCTTGCTGGAACCGCTGGGGCCGAGTGGCGCCGAGGTTGCGGAAACCATTATCGGTTTCGTGGAGAACGTCAAGGTTGGCATGCTGGGGTCGGTTGGTTTTGCGTTGCTGATCTATACCGTGGTTGCGCTGGTACAAAAGATCGAGGCGGCATTCAATTTTGTCTGGCAGATCGACCGGCTGCGTTCGCTGTCACAGCGCTTCAGCAATTACCTCAGCGTGATTACCATAGGGCCGGTACTTATCTTTAGCGCGGTTGGCTTCACGGCGGCGATACTCAACACCGAGACGGCGCTGAAGCTGGCTTCGATAGAGCCGTTTGGCAGCCTGATGGTTTATGGCAGCAACCTGGTGCCGTATGTGCTGGTTTGTCTGGCCTTTACCTTTATTTATATCCTGATTCCAAACACGCGTGTGCAGTTCCGTGCAGCACTGGTGGGCGGTGTGCTGGCCGGCGTGCTGTGGAAAATCACCGGCTGGGGTTTTGCCACGTTTATTGCCTCGTCCGCCAAGTACGCCGCCATCTATTCAAGTTTTGCCATCCTGATCCTGCTGCTGATCTGGATGTACCTGAGCTGGCTGATCCTGCTGGTCGGGTCCCAGATAGCCTATTTTGTGCAAAACCCGAAATTCATGACCCTGCACCGGGTGCGATTTGTCCTCAGCAATCGCCTGCGCGAACGGCTGGCACTGCAAATCATGTACCTGGTTGGCTATCACCACTATCACAACAAGCCGCCATGGAGCCTGGAGCAGTTGATCGAGTACCTGGACCTGCCGGATGAACCGGTGAACCGGGTTATCCAGGTGCTGGTCGATGCCGGCTACCTGGCAGAAGTTTGCAACGAGGAAGTCACCGAGTACCTGCCGCAACAGGCCATCGAGACCACGCGGCTGGCCGATTTACTCACAGCGGTGCGCAATGCCGGCGAGAGCCGCTTTCTCAGTGTGAGGCAACTGACCACGGTCAGTGTCGTTGAGCGGGTGATGGAGGAGGTTGGCAGTGCGATACAGGCGGGTGTAGGCGATCGCACGCTGGCCAGCCTGGTTGAAACGCCCGATGAACGGCTTGAAGCGGCTGGCGGGTCCGCGGCCTAGTGCGCTGACTCCAGCAAGCCCAGTTGCTGTGGGTCGGTCCCTGCCGGCTCGATCCTGATCCAGCCTGGCAGTTCTTCCTGCATCGCCTGGTACAGGGTGGTGCTGTTATGAGTTTCGCAGCCGGATAGTCCAGGCTGCTGGCTGATCCGGTAGTACCAGACCGGTTGCCCGCCCTGTGTGGCCGGGCTGAGTACCGGCAGGGGGCCAACGCTTTCAGTTACATCACCCTGGCGCAGGCCGATCCCACCGCACATCTTCCGGCTCGCAAGTACGCGGGCATCACCCAGCGAGATATGCGTCATGGCGCGGGCAACCGCCGCAGTCTGTGCCTGCTCGACGGGAATCCTTGCAATGAAGTTGTCCAGCGTTCGATCGGCCGGTGGGATCGCAGTGGTCACCGCAACGGGCGGGGAGATCGCTGGCGCCTGCACCGTGCTGCAGCCGCCCTGCCACAGGCTGGAGGCCACCAGGACGACACTTGCAAGCAACCGGGAATTCACGCCTCTGTCTCACCCTGGCTGCAGAGCTGGTATCATCTACAGCCTTTCAAGGAACCGGATTTCAGTCTATGTGACCCAGGTCCGGAAAACTGTGATCCAGTAGCAGGAATTTCAATTCCTTATGAATAATCAGGTTTTGATGGAGACGGACGCACAGGCGCCGGTTGCCGAGGCAGTCGAGCGCTGTGTGGAGCTGTTGTGTCGGCAGGGTTGCAGCCGGGTGAATGAGTATATCGGTGCGCTGCAGTCCGGTCAGCCAGTCGTCGGCATCGAGACGCTGGATGAGCTGGGGCGAGATGTGCTGCTGGAAGAACTGGTATCCATCATGGCGGTCTACCAGCGCAGCTGCGCTGACGGATGATTGCGCAGCACACTATCGAATTCAGGACGCGCGGTCGCGGCAGTTATGCAATTACCGGGCAGCTCCAGGACCTGGTCGGGCAGGCCGGCGTCAAGACCGGCCTGTGCCATATCTTTTTGCAACACACCAGCGCTTCCCTGATGCTGTGTGAAAATGCCGACCCCGATGTACGCGTCGATCTTGAAACCTTCATGTCACGTCTGGCACCGGATGCTGATCCAGCGCTGGTGCATACCGCCGAGGGGCCGGATGACATGCCGGCGCATATCCGCACCGTACTGACACACAGTGATTTATCCCTGCCGGTAGGCAAGGGCCGTTGTTTACTGGGTACTTGGCAGGGCGTGTACATCTGGGAGCATCGGCAATCAGGGCATCAGCGCCGGCTCATTGTTACCATCAGTGGCGAGTGACGCTGACGGGCGATCAGTGTTGCAGTGACTTGTCGTCAGGGTCGCTGCTCACATTGATGTCACTGATTCGCGGCGCCTCTCCCAGCAGTTCGTCAATGTCGTCGCGAATGCGTGACAGTTCCTCGTATTCATCGCAGCTGACATCAGGCTCCTGCAGGCCGTCGTCCAGCTGTGCAGCTGCCTTGTGGTCAAGCGGCGTCGATTCGACGTCTCCGCACAGATGCTGTGCGCCGGATGCGAGATGCTCATAGACTGAGCGATAGCTGTGGGTCATTTCCTGTACCAGCTCGGAGGTGCGCATGAAATGATTCGTCACCTGGTCGCGGTAATCCTGAAAGTTCTCTTTTAGCTGGTTCAGTTCCAGCTGTAACTGGCGGGTACGGCCATTTCTTGTCATGAGCGAATAAGTGATCATGCAGCCCAGCACGGTGCCAATCAGGAAACTCAGGATTCCGATTGCCCACAGGGATAATTGACCGTCCAGCATGACCATGTGCGTCCTCGCTTGATATATGTAGTGTTGGGGTTGAACAGATGTATCCATTGTACTGGATACCCGGCGCTGATGAACACACCCGTGGCGTCAACCGCGATTATCGTAAAAATCCGTGATGTCAGGACGGGGCCGGCGATCCTGGCGTTGCCCGCCGGCGTTCGCCAAAAATGGCGCTGCCGACCCGGACCATGGTGGCGCCGGCACTGATGGCAAGTTCGAAATCATCACTCATACCCATCGACAGTTGCGTGAAATACTGCCTGCCAAAGCGCTGTGCGCAGCCCTCGGACAACTCACGCAGGGCCAGAAAGTCAGCCCGGCGCTGGTCCGTGGTGGCCTGCTGGCGGCCGATGGTCATCAGGCCGCGCAGCTTGATTCCTTGCAGGCCCGCCTCCAGCAGTGACTCGGTAAACTGAAACACCGTATTCCCTGGCAGACCGTGCTTGTCAGGGTCGCCGGCGATATTGACCTGTAGCAGGACATTCAGGGGCTGTTGTGATGCGGTAGTGGCGGCGGAAAGCTTGCCAGCCAGCTTGAGGCTGTCCAGTGTGTGCAGCCAGTCAAAGTTTCCCGGGATCAGCCTGGCCTTGTTGGTCTGCAGGTGCCCGATAAAATGCCACTCGTTGCGCGGATCATCGAGTAACGCCTGCTTGGTCTGTGCATCCTGCACAAAATTCTCTCCAAAGCAGAATTGACCGGCCGCCATGGCCTGCTGCACGGCTTCCGCCGGCATGTACTTGGATACGGCAATCAGGCGAATCTCGTCCGCACTGCGTCCGGCCCCGGTGGCCGCCGTCTGGATGCGGGCGTGAATGGCGTCAAGGTTGTCGCGTATCTGGTGGGCGCTGGTGGACATGGCTGCCATGTTTTCAGGCATGTACGACGTTGCGCGGGGTGCCGGCCAGGAAGGCCTGTATGTTTGCGGTCAGTTCGTTGACGAGCGTCTGCCGGGAATTTATCCCTGCCCAGGCGACATGCGGCGTAACAATGAGGTTGGGAATGGCGGGGTCCAGCAGCGGGTTGCCGTGCCGGGGTGGTTCTTCCGTCAGTACATCGAGTGCCGCCCCGGCAATGTCACCGGCACGCAGCGCATCGGCCAGGTCTGCCTCGTTAACGATGCCACCGCGCGCGGTGTTGATCAGCAGGGCGCTGTTGCGCATTTTTGCAAGTTCCGCCCTGCCTATCAGGTTACGCGTTGCATCAGTCAGCGGGCAGTGCAGACTGATGATGTCTGCTTTCTGCAGCAGTTGCTCAAGCGTGCAGCGCCCCGGCTTGTCCGGTCCGCCCGGGCGTTGTGAAACAAGAATTCGCAGCCCGAAGGCCTCCGCGGTTCTGGCTACCGCCTTGCCGAGTTCACCGTATCCGATGATGCCCAGCGTTTTGCCGTTGAGTTCGTTAAAGGGGTGGTCCAGCAGACTGAAATTGCTGGCCGTCTGCCAGTCTCCCTGGTGTACGGCGCGGGTATGGTTTTGCAGGCGGTGGCTGAGCGCCAGCATCACCATGAACACATGTTCCACGACCGAGGTCGTTGCATAGGCCTGCACATTGCAGACCGTGATACCAAGCCGATCGGCTGTAACGAGGTCAACATTATTGGTACCGGTTGCCGCGATACAGACAAGCTTCAGGCGGGTGGCGGCGGTCAGGGCCTGGCTATCGAGCAGGACCTTGTTGCTGATTACGATATCCGCGTCGCGGATTGCCGCTGCTACCTCGCTAGTGGCGGTTGTTCCCCGAAAGGCCCACTCGGGCAGCGTGCTGCGCAACGCCTCAAGGTCAAGGTCGCCACGAGAAACGCTATGGTCATCAAGAAATACACCGCGCATGGAAATACTTGCGTCAATCAGTACCCAGCATGGCCTTCTTCAGCGGCTTGCTGACCGGCCTGGGGCCGAGCCAGACCTTCAGCAGTGCGCGATAGAAATCGTTGCCCGCGACTGCACCCTGCAATTCACCATTGATGCGGACTTCTGTGCCGGTACCGGGTGTGTAATCGATGCGTATAGTCTCTCCTTTCTCCACTGTCCGGAACAGGGCGTTGAAACGTTCCAGGTCCGCAGCCAGTGATTGCATGGCATCAGGGTCGAGGTTTGCTTTCAGCCCGTCATTCCAGCCACCAATGATCTTCTTCTTGCTGACCTCGCTGTAGAGAAAATGCATCAGTACGCTTGCTGCGCCGCTGTCACTCAGGATGGCGTCGCTGTCCGGTGTTTTCGCCGGCAGGTAGAGCGCGCCAATATATATATCCATGAAGAATTTCTTGCGGATCCCGGCACCATTCAGTTGCAGTGCCTGGCCGCCATTCGCTTGCGTGAAGGTGTCAGGTATGTCGACGCCTTCTATAGTTACAGCAAGGGCTGGTTGGCAGGCGATCAGGAAAGCGGAGAATACCAGGGCAGTATATTTGTTCATATCAGTCTCCTCGTTCAGTGATGTCTTCAGGGTTTGCGTGCCGGGTGGCGGAAGATATCTTCAACGTGGACAGGGAAGTGATCGTTCCTGATGTCGCGGTAATAGCGCTCAAGTGTACGCTTCACGACCGGGAACGCCAGTTTGTCCCAGGGTATTTCGTGTTCACTGAACAGCCGGGTCTCCAGGGTTTCCTCGCCCGGGCTGAAGTCCCCGGATGCCATTCGCGCACGAAACATCATGTAAACCTGGTTGATCTGCGGGATGCTGAACACACCATACAGGTCGAGATCGACGACATCTGTGCAGGCCTCTTCCAGGGTCTCGCGTGCGGCGGCCTGCTCGGTTGATTCGCCGTTTTCCATGAAACCGGCCGGCAGGGTCCACAGGCCGTGGCGTGGTTCGATGGCACGCCTGCAAAGCAACAGGCGGTCATCCCAAACCGGCAGGCAGCCAGCCACGATTTTAGGGTTCTGGTAGTGGATCGCGTTGCAGCTCACGCAGATATGGCGGGGTCGTGAGTCGCCAGCCGGAACCTTTTCGATTACCTGTGCGCCGCAGTTGCTACAGAAAAACATGTTGGTCAGAATATCAGTTCAGGGGTGCTTGCATGCTGTGCTGACAATAGCACATACCCTGTCTGGCAGGCAGTGTGGCCGGCGTAGCGTATATGCCGTGTCGTCGCCACACGTCGTCAATGGAAATATCCTGGTTACCGGAACCGTTATGCAGCCTTTTTTTGAGCGCCATTCATTACACTTTTCCTGCACTGCTTGCGGCAAGTGTTGCGCAACGGCCGGTGAGTATTATGTGTTTCTCGGCGCCGGCGAGGCCGAGGCCATCCGTGAACAACTGGGGTTGTCAAAGTCATGGTTCCGGCGTCGTTACCTGGACAGGCTGGAGGAAGGCGTGCTGGTGCTGGCGACGGGGCAGGATGAGCGCTGTATTTTTCTGGATAGCGATGGTCGCTGCAGCATCTATACGGCAAGGCCCCTGCAGTGCAGAACCTACCCGTTCTGGCCGGAACTGGTGGGTAGCCAGCGCGCCTGGCAGCGTGAGGCGGCCCGCTGTGAGGGTATCAATCGGGGTGCAAGGGTGCCGCGGCAGACTATCCGCAAGGCGCTAAAGGCCTGTACAGAGCAGGAGGGCTGAACTACTGCGCAGTGTGCTGGCGCGCGGGCTCGAAGATGCCAAACAGCTGTCCCGCGCCGGCCGGAGCATGTGGATCATGATGCAGCTCGGCCAGTTGCATGCCCTGTGCCGGTGACAGCAGGTTGCCGCTGGTGAGGGTGTCGATGATATTGCCACCGAGTAACTGGAAGGCGATTGTCAGGTACAGGCGGTCCAGTACGCCGGCCGTGAGCAGGGTATAGAATACGGACGGTCCGGCAATGGCATAGAGGCTCCGGTAGCCGAGTTTCCCCAACCGCTCGACCAGCCGTTTGCCTTCGACCTGTGTGCCGCTGCCGGTGAGTAGCACCTCGATGCCATTATCCTGCAGTAACCGTATCCGTTGTGCATCTGCCTGTTCGCCGGTGGCGACCAGCACACGGCGTGCGCGGTAGGGTTCCAGTGCGGCTATCGGGATGTCGAGGCTGCTGCTGAGGATGACAATGTCGGGTTGGGGGGCAAGGCCGTGTTCACTGCGCCAGCCCCGGATGTCGTCGAACGCGGCCTGACCGCCGACCGGCAGCACATCCTGTGCCTCGCCAACACTGCTCTGCCTGAAAAAACGGCCACTGGTGATGAGGATGTCGGCCTGGCCGGCCAGTTCCTGGTACAGGCGCCAGTCGCGGGGGTTTGCGATGGCATCAGGGACCGTATGCGTGGTCCGGCCCATGCGCTCGATAGCGATGCGTCCATCCAGTGAGCTGACAAAATTACTGTACACGAAGGGCCGGTCCGGGTTGCCGCGGCTGTGCAGCCGGTGGTCAAGGTATAGGCCGTGCAGGGTGGCGGGCTGTGACGGCAGTGGATACAGCCGGGTAATGGTTTCGTGCGGGGTCTTGTCGTTCATAGGCAGGGCAGTATAGCAGCGTGCCATCCGCTATCCGCCAGTGAAAACGGGGCCTTCAGGCCCCGTTTAGCGGTTAGCTGTCGCTGCCGGGCAGCGTGGTGAGTGCTATGCCAGGTCGGTCTTGCCCTGGTAGTCCTCGATGGCTGCCTTGATGGCATCCTCGGCAAGCACGGAACAGTGAACCTTGACCGGGGGCAGTGCCAGTTCTTCGGCAATGTCGGTATTCTTGATCGCACGTGCTTCGTCCAGTGACTTGCCCTTGACCCATTCAGTCAGCAGGGAGCTGGACGCGATGGCAGAACCACAACCGTAGGTCTTGAAACGCGCTTCCTCGATGATGCCCTGGTCGCTGACCTTGATCTGCAGGCGCATGACGTCGCCACACGCCGGGGCGCCTACCATGCCTGTACCAACCTGCTTGTCGTCCTTTTCGAAGGAGCCGACGTTGCGCGGATTCTCGTAGTGGTCCAGTACTTTCTCGCTGTATGCCATCTTTGCTATCTCTCCGTAAAAAACAATTAAATCACGTTACGTTCAGGCTGCTGTCTGCCGAAAGTCCGAACCAAACAGTGACTCCTGCGCGTCATCTGCCAGGGACTCGACTGCATCGTCCAGGGTGATACTGTCCAGGTAGTCATAGATCCTGTTGCTCAGGCGTACCCACATCTGTCCGCCCGCCGTGTTCGCTGATTCCTCGCGGCGACTGACGTCATCAACCGTGGCGAGAATGCTTGCGATAGTAATCTCGTTTGCGGGGCGCGCCAGGCAATAACCGCCACCCGGGCCTCGCATGCCGGTTACCAGGCCATGCTGACGCAAACGTGCGAATAATTGCTCCAGGTAGGAAATGGAGATGGATTGCTGTGCAGAAATGTCTGCCAGCGTGACCGGCCCCTTTTTATTTTGTAGCGCCAGTTCCATCATCGCAGTAACGGCATGGCGGCCTTTGGTAGATAACTTCATGACTAACCTCAGTGAATACGGAACAGCATGGTGTTTTCCCGGGGTTCCTGAACCGTATTCCATTTCAGGTCCCGGTAGCGGAATCATCATCGTGTACCGCTAAACTATCGGCATAATAATAGTAAAGACCGAGTCTTTTAGTCAAGAATTATAGCGTCCCCGGGCAGGGTCATAAAAACTGTATTCTCATATAGAACAACAAGTTGTTAATCCCTCTATCCTTAAGGGGATATGCCGGATGGGGGTAACGTGGCTGCGGGTTCATGGGGCGGTTCCGGTTGCGCTGTCCTGTCCACAGTCAACTGATTGTATTGTAAATAGTTTGTTTACAGATTATGTTAGCGGGGCCGTGGGGTGGGTGACGGCTGTTCGTTACAATGTGCCCGGCGTGGCGTGCCACGCCGGAATCCGTTGAAAAATATCAAGAATTAGACAGTGGGAGCGAAAATGGGATCACAATTTCCGGGTGGCGTGGATCGCCGCAGCAAGTCCAGCGAGAAACTCGAAGCACTGGTCAGTGCCCGAACCGAGACACTGACCTTACTGGCGGAACTGGCTGGCCAACAGCCTTTCCATGCCGATCAGTCCATGGAACGGTCCTTGCGCAAGTTTTGCGAGACATTGATCGACTACACCGCGAGCGCCCACTTCCAGTTATACCGTTACCTTGCAGATAATAACGAGCGTCGTACGGCCGTGCTGGCAATAGCCGACGAGCTGTACCCGAGAATTGTCGAGACCACCGACTTGATCCTGCGCTTCAACGACAAATACGAGTCGATGTCGCTCGACAACAGTGTCGAGTTTCTTGCGCATGACCTGTCCAGCCTGGGTGAGTGTATTGCCGACCGGATTCAGTGCGAGGATCAGGTTATTTCTGCCATGGGTGGCAGGGCTACCCACTGATACTGCACACTATCCGCCGAAACTGGTGACAGGGACGTCACCATTTCGCCCGGCATTCACAGACCCGTCCAATATCTCCTGCCGTGATCCCGTTCACAGTCAGCTGAACCCCTGCCTGTCATGCTGAACTCTCCGGTTCTGTTCGCCGGACTTAAGTTCACGCTAATTTTGACGAAACGGTAGACGAAAGGGTGTTTACCTGCCGGTAATTTAGTGTACAATCACGTGCTAATTTACTGGCGATAATAACTCTTTTGAATACAGCTAGTTATCATTGATTTATTGGAGTCAGTGGTATGTTTGGATCAAAAGATATTATGCGCCGGGTGCAGGAGAGCGGGATGACGAGGCGTGATTGCCTCCGCCTCGGAGTCGCCAGCGCCACATCCCTGCTGGCCTTGCCTGTACTGGCAAAGTCCACGCCGGCACAGGAACGTGCCCTCAGCCTGTATAACACCCACACTGGCGAAAATGTTTCGGCTGCCTACTGGGCCGAGGGCGGTTACATCCGAACAGGTCTGCAGGACATCAATACCCTGCTGCGCGATCACCGTTCCGGGGAGATTCACCCGATCGATACCGATTTGCTGGACCTGCTCTATGTTATGCAGCAGCAGGTGGGTAGTCGCAAGGCCTACCAGATTATTTCCGGCTATCGCTCACCGCAGACCAACGCCGAACTGCGTAACAAGGGCGGCGGTGTTGCCAGGCGCAGCTACCACATGCAGGGCATGGCAATTGATATCCGCCTGCCCGGCTGTGACCTGAGTCAGCTGCATAAAGCCGCACTGGATATCAAGGCTGGCGGGGTGGGTTACTACCCCGGTTCCGACTTCATTCACGTTGACGTTGGTCCGCAACGCAGCTGGTAGGAAATACTTCTGGCAGACCCGGGCGGACAGCCCGTTCATAAACTACTTCATTAGCTGGCATACTTCACTGCTCACCGCGAGGAGGGCAGGTCGTGTCTGTAACGCATTCATCAAGTATCGATTCGCTGTTGAAAATCATGGCCCGGTTGCGAGACCCGGCGGGCGGCTGTCCGTGGGATCTTGAGCAGGACTTCCACAGCATCGCTCCCTACACTTTGGAAGAGGCCTACGAGGTGGTGGACACCATCGAATCCGGCAGGCCGGATGAACTCTGCGCCGAGCTGGGTGACTTGCTGTTTCAGGTTGTCTTTCATGCGCAGCTGGCCAGTGAGGCCGACTGGTTTGATTTTGAAGAGGTGGTGCAGGGCATTTGCGACAAGATGACGTGCCGTCATCCCCACGTATTTGCCGACGCGGTGATCGACGATGCAGCTGCACAGACACGCGCCTGGGAACGGCACAAGCAACAGGAGCGTGGTGAACAGCAAAGTGTGTTGGCCGGGGTGCCGGTAGCGTTACCGGCGCTGACGCGGGCCAACAAGCTGCAGGGCAGGGCCGCACGTGTGGGTTTCGACTGGCCGGACGTTGAAGGTGTGCAGGCAAAGGTGGTCGAGGAACTGGCGGAGTTACGTCACGAAATTGATACCCAGGCCGGTCCGAAAGCGCTTGCCGAGGAGGCCGGTGATTTGCTGTTTGCCGCAGTCAACCTGGTGCGTCATGCCGGTATCGATCCCGAGCAGGCACTGCGCCAGGGTAACCGCAAGTTTGAGCGGCGCTTCAGGGAGGTTGAGGCGATGTGCGCGGCTGATGGGGTGGTGCTATCCACGGCCGATATCGATACGCTGGAGCGCTACTGGCAGTTGGCCAAGGAGAGAGAGCGCAGTAAGGGTGGTGGCTAGCGCAGCTTGTGGCGTAACTCAGTTATCGATGAGATTCCTGCGCATCTGCGCATGGGCATCGCGAATGAACAGGTAGGGATCCAGTGCATCCTGCTTGATGTTCTCGTAGGTATCCTTGTCCAGTGATACCTCGTTAATGGTGTTCAGGGTGCGTGCACCGATGTAGTCGTAATTATTCTCACCTGCATCTTTGCCCCAGAAGTACCAGGCCAGGTCCAGGTTGGCATCGGCGATGCTGCCAATGCCGTCGCGCAGGCTGCTGGGTCCCAGCAATGGCAGGACGAGATACGGACCAGGTCCGGTTCCGTAGTGGCCCAGCGTCTGGCCGGTATCTTCCTTGTGTATCCTCAGGTTGAAATGATCCCTGGCGGGATCAAACAGGCCACCGATGCCCAGCGTGCTGTTGGTGGCAAAGCGTGTCAGCTCGTTACCGGCGATATCGAATTTCCCCTGTAGTCCGGCATTGACGACGCGTATCGGGGTCTGCAGGTTGAGGAAGAAATTTTTCACGGCCACACGCAGGCCCTCGGGTACCACCCGGTAGGCCCTCGCAGCCGGTTTCAGTGCGTAGAAATACAGCTTGTCGTTGAACCAGAAGATGCCGCGGTTGATGGGCTCCAGCGGGTCGTAGACCTCGACGATGTCGTCCTCTTCAAACAGCAGAAACTCGTCGAAGTTATTGTCTGCTGCTGTCGGCGCAGCAGCCCCGTCGGGGCCGGGGTCGGCACTGAATCCGCAGACGGGAAAAAGCAGAGCCAGTGTCAGTACGATCGGTAATTTCATCCCTATTACCCCAAGACCGGGAATATCCTGCAGAGAATTTGGTCGGGCAGAGAGGATTTGAACCTCCGACCCCTTCGTCCCGAACGAAGTGCGCTACCAGGCTGCGCTACTGCCCGAATTGTTATTAATAGTTACGGTTCACCGAGAATTCAGCAAGCCTGTACAAGGCATTCTTGTAGACTGATTCCGGCAGCGGTGCCAGTGCCTCCAGGGCAAGGTCCGCTTCCCGCTGTGCTGCCTTGGCAGTGTAGGGGATGGCTCCGGTTGATTCAATAATGGCACACACATCCTGCATGTTGTCATGCCCGCCATTCTCGATGGCGCGGCGCAGCAGCCGGGCCTGGCCGGGCGTGCCCTGGTGAATGGCGCGGATCAGTGGCAGTGTCGGCTTGCCTTCGGCCAGGTCATCGCCCACATTCTTGCCGGTATCCTCGGGCGAGGCGCTGTAGTCCAGCACGTCGTCGATCAACTGGAATGCAATGCCCAGGTGCAGGCCGTAATTGGCCAGTGCCGTTTCGATGGTTTCCGGCTGGTTGCCCAGTACGGCGCCGATCTGCGCAGCGGCCTCGAACAGTCGTGCAGTCTTGCGGCTGATTACATCCATGTAGCGGACCTCGGTGGTCTCCGCATCACCGCAATTGAGTAGTTGCAGAACTTCACCTTCTGCAATGGTATTGGTCGTGTGCGACATGATCTCCATGATGCGCATGTCGTTCGCGTTCACCATCATTTCAAAGGCACGCGAATACAGGAAATCACCGACCAGCACGCTGGCTTCATTGCCCCACATGGCATTGGCGGTCAGGTTGCCGCGGCGCAGCTGCGAGGCGTCAACGACGTCGTCATGCAGCAGGGTGGCGGTGTGGATGAATTCAATCACTGCGGCCAGGTTGATGTGCTGGTCACCCTGATAGCGGCAGGCATTGGCCGATAACAGTACCAGCATGGGCCGCAGGCGCTTGCCGCCACTGTTGATGATGTAGTGGGATAACTGGTTGATCAGCGCCACATCGCTGTGCAGGCTGCCCCGGATCAGCGTATCGACATCCTGCAGGTCCCCGGCCAGGAGCTCCCTGAGGGTGGTGATGCTGAACTCAGCTGATTGATCTTTAACGAGTTTTAACATTTTTCCTTGACTGCGGGCGGGGCTGGCAGGATAGCGGGTGTGGGTGAATTTCTAGAGCGGCAATTCTAACGTTGTTGTCCGGCCGGCGCCAGATGCGATTTGATTGACCTGGAAACACGCAATCATTAGAATGAGCGGCCTTTTTCGAGAATGTACGTAGTAGTTCCGGAGTTACTGAAATGTATGCGGTTATAAAGACGGGTGGAAAGCAGTATCGCGTTTCCCAGGGCGACACACTGCGGCTGGAGACACTGGATGCCGGTGACGGCGACTCCATTGAGTTCGACCAGGTATTGATGGTTGGCGAAGGGGCCGATGTGAAGATCGGTACGCCGTTCGTGGAAGGCGGCAAGGTTACGGCGACCGTCAAATCGCATGGCCGCGGCAAGAAGGTCGAAATCATCAAGTTCCGCCGGCGCAAGCACCACATGAAGCGCATGGGACATCGCCAGAACTACACCGAAGTGGAAATTACCGGCATCTCCGGATAACCACTCGCGAGGAATACAGATATGGCACATAAAAAAGCAGGCGGCAGTACCCGTAACGGCCGCGACTCAGAATCCAAACGGCTTGGCGTGAAACGCTATGGTGGCGAGAACGTCCTGGCTGGCAACATCCTGGTCCGTCAGCGTGGCACCCGCTTCCATGCAGGCAAGAATGTCGGTATCGGTCGGGACCACACCCTGTTTGCCAAGAGTGACGGCACCGTGCGTTTTGTGCAGCGCGGGCTTAAAAAGCGCAAGTTCGTCGAGATCGACGCCGGCTGAGCCAGTTGCGCTGTAAAGATCATGAAGCCCCGCCCTCGTGCGGGGCTTTTTGCTTACACAGCAGGATTTGTGCTGGTGACTTCCGGGATTCCCGACTGCCATGAAATTCATCGATGAAGCTACTATTGACGTGCGTGCCGGTGACGGTGGCAACGGTTGCGTCAGTTTCCGGCGTGAGAAATACATTCCCATGGGTGGGCCGGATGGCGGCGATGGCGGCGATGGCGGCAGTGTCTACCTCGAGGCTGACAGCAGTATCAATACGCTGGTTGATTTCCGGCATAGCCGCAAGTTTCTTGCCGAGCGCGGTGAGGGTGGCAAGGGCAACAACTGCACCGGCAAGTCGGGTGCCGACCTGGTCATCAAGGTGCCGGTTGGCACGCTGGTGCATGCCGAGGAAACCGGCGAAGAAATTGGTGACCTGGTGCGCGGCGGGCAGCGTTTGCTGGTGGCAAAAGGCGGGTTTCATGGCCTGGGCAATGCCCGCTTCAAAAGCTCGACCAACCGTTCGCCGCGTCAGTCCAAGCCCGGAACCCCCGGTGAAAAACGGCTGCTGCAGCTGGAGCTGAAACTGCTGGCGGATGTGGGGTTGCTGGGTATGCCCAACGCCGGCAAGTCCACCCTGATCTCGGTGGTGTCATCCGCCCGCCCGCGGATTGCGGATTACCCCTTTACCACCCTGTACCCGAACCTTGGTGTGGTCGAACTGAAAGGGCACCGCAGCTTTGTCATGGCCGACATCCCCGGCGTGATCAAGGGGGCTGCGCAGGGTGCCGGGCTGGGCCTGCAGTTCCTCAAACATCTCGCACGTACCCACCTGTTGCTGCACCTGGTCGACATGGGGCCGCTGGGTGACCCGGTAAACGATGTCGTCACCATAATCGAGGAGTTGCAGGATTTCAGTGCCGATCTGGCCGGGCGTGAACGCTGGCTGGTGCTGAATAAAATGGACCTGATACCCGAAGATGAACAGGAACAGCATTGCCGCGAGGTCATTGCTGCACTGGACTGGCAGGGGCCGGTGTTCAGGATTTCCTCGCTGAGCCGTCAAGGCACGACGGAACTGGTCAACGCCGTGATGGATTATCTCGGCAAGCACCGGCTCGAAGCCACAGACGCTGTCGATCCCTGACGGGTGCCGGCAGCCGTTAGCCGGGCGGCTTGCGTATGAATGGTAAACATAACATCATCCGGTAACCGGTTCTTTTTTGCGGCTGTATAGCAGACCATGTCCAATAACCTTTCCACCAGTGGCTGTCGGCGCTGGGTTATCAAGATCGGCAGTTCCCTGCTGACCAATGATGGTCAGGGGCTGGACGTGGATGCCATCGGCGCATGGGTTGAGCAGATGGTTGCACTGCGCAAGGCCGGGTGCGAGGTGCTGCTGGTGTCGTCCGGCGCGGTTGCCGAGGGAATGACCCGGCTCGGCTGGGGGCAGCGTCCGCATGCCCTGCATGAGCTGCAGGCTGCGGCGGCCGTTGGCCAGATGGGCCTGGTGCAGGCCTATGAATCACGTTTTCAGCAATTTGGCCTGCATACCGCACAGATACTGCTTACTCACGAAGACCTCGCCGACCGGCAGCGCTACCTGAACGCACGCAGTACCCTGCGCACGCTATTGAAGCTGGGTGTCATCCCGGTGGTGAATGAGAATGATACGGTTACCACGGACGAGATCCGCTTCGGCGACAACGACACGCTCGCGGCGCTGGTCGCCAATCTGGTTGAGGCTGACCTGCTGGTGTTCCTTACTGATCAGGATGGCCTGTATGAAGGTGATCCGCGCGGTAACCCGGATGTGCGGTTTATCGCAGAGTCTGCCGCTGATGATGCGGCACTGGAACAGATGGCGGCGGGTACCGGAGGTGCGCTCGGACGCGGCGGCATGCTGACCAAGGTGCGTGCAGCGCGGCGTGCGGCACGTTCCGGAACACTGACGCTGATTGCGCCGGGGCGGCAGGCCGGTATTCTTACGCGTATTGCAGACGGCGAGCAGATCGGGACCCGGCTGTATCCGTCCAGTGTGCCGCTGGCTGCGCGCAAACAGTGGCTGGCCGGCCAGTTGCAGGTGCGTGGCCGCCTGACCCTGGATGCAGGGGCCGCCACGGTGTTACGTGGCGCGGGCAGCAGTTTACTGTCGGTCGGTGTGGCGCGCGTCGAGGGCGAGTTCGAGCGTGGCGACGTGGTGGCGTGTGTCAGTCCAGATGGAGACGAGATTGCCCGTGGCCTGGTGAATTACAGTGCCGTTGATGCAAAGCGGATTATCGGTCAGCCCAGTAGCCGTATCGAGGAATTGCTGGGCTATGTCGATGAACCGGAATTGATTCACCGTGACAATCTGGTGCTTACCGTATAGACAGGCACAAAAAAAGCCGGTCAGAGACCGGCTTTTTTATGATAGCAACGCCAGCTTAGAGCGCGCGAATATGCTGGTTCAGGCGACTCTTGTGACGTGCCGCCTTGTTGGCATGGATCAGTCCCTTGCCTGCTGCACTGTCAATAACCGGCACGGCATCCGCATAGGCCTTTACGGCCGAGTCACGATCACCGGCCTTGATGGCGGCAATCACTTTTTTAATGGCGGTGCGCATGTTGGAGCGCTGACCGGTGTTAAGTTGCCGACTTTTCTCGGCCTGACGTGCGCGTTTGATAGCTTGTGGTGAATTTGCCAACGTGCTGCTCCTGAAATCGGGGTGTTCGAAAGACGGCGTACTATGCGGATTCCGCCCCGGTTTGTCAATGTTAGCGGTTGATAAGGTTGGTTAATTCGCGGCCTGCAGGATGTTCAGGCGCACCTTCTTCGGATTTCGGCACAGACCCTGGGCTGCTGCGATATGGGCTGGTAAGTTGTTGTTTTTCCAGTATACTCACGCCAGTTTGCCGGCAACCGCAATGCCGCCTGGATCCCGTGGTATCAACCAATAGATGAGTCACAAGTTACTGAAAAGCACGGCGATTGTCGGTGGCATGACACTCATTTCACGGGTGCTGGGTCTGCTGCGCGACATGGTGCTGGCACGCTGGTTTGGTGCCGATGCCGGCATGGACGCCTTTTTTGTCGCGTTCAAGATTCCCAATTTTCTGCGCCGCCTGTTTGCCGAGGGGGCATTTTCGCAGGCCTTTGTGCCGGTGATTTCCGAATACCGTGCCCAGCGCACGCATGCCGAGGTGCAGCAACTGGCCAACCGGGTGGCGGGCACCCTGCTGGGTATCCTGTCGGGCATCACCGTGCTGGGCGTGCTGGCCAGTCCGGTACTGGTGACAATCTTTGCTCCCGGTTTTCTGCAGCGTGATCCGGGCCAGTTTGAACTGGCAGCAGAGCTGTTGCGACTGACCTTCCCCTACCTGTTGTTTGTTTCACTGGTGGCGTTTGCCGCCGGCATACTGAATACCTACGGACGCTTTGCCGCCGCTTCTTTCGTGTCGGTCTGGCTGAACGTGGTACTGATCGGTGCCGCGGTGCTGGTTTCGCCATTACTGGATCAGCCGGAGATTGCGCTGGCCGGCGGTGTGTTTGTCGCCGGTGTGGTGCAGGTGCTGTTTCTGCTGCCGTCGCTGAAACGTATCGGGATCTTTCCGCGGCCGCGCTGGGGCCTGCGCGACGAGGGTGTGCGACGCATCATGAAGCTCATGCTGCCGGGCATCCTGGGCTCCTCGGTGGCGCAGATCAACCTGCTGTTCGACACCCTGATCGCCTCGTTCCTGGTGGCGGGCAGCGTCAGTTGGCTGTATTACTCCGATCGGCTGGTGGAGTTTCCGCTCGGGGTATTTGCCATTGCCCTGTCGACGGTAATTCTGCCGAGCCTGTCGCGCAGTCACGCGAATGGTTCGAGTGAGGAATTCTCACGCACCCTGGACTGGGGCCTGCGACTGGTGTTGCTGATCGGAATCCCGGCCACCATCGGGTTGTTTGCGCTGGCCCGGCCGATGCTTGCCACCCTGTTCCAGTACGGTGATTTTTCTGCCGGCGATGTCAGTATGGCGGGCCTGAGCCTGATGGCCTATGCCGTCGGATTGCCCGGTTTTATGTTGATCAGGGTGCTCGCGCCGGCGTTCTATTCACGCAAGGATACGCGCACGCCGGTGCGCATCGCGATCATTGCACTGATAACCAACATGGCCCTGAACCTGTTGTTTGTCGTGCCCATGGTCATGTTGGCGATCAAGGGTCCGCATGCCGGACTGGCGCTGGCAACCTCGCTTGCCGCGTGGGTCAACGCGGCGTTGTTGTACCGGGCACTGAAGCAGCGCGGTATCTACACGGCGCAGGACGGATGGGCGCGCACCTGGACTCAATTATTGCTGGCCAGTGCGGTGCTGGCGGTTGCGCTGGCCTGGGGTGTGCCTGCGCATGGTGTGTGGATAGACTGGTCAGCGGGCCAGCGTGTCACCGGGTTGCTGCTTTGCGTGGCTGCCGGTGTGGCGGTCTACCTGCTGGCCCTGCAGCTTGCCGGCATGCGCCTGCTCGACTTGTGGCGCCAGCAACCCCATGGCGGAGAGAGTGGCGACTAGCTATGGAGTTGGTACGGGGCCTGTATAACCTGCGTGGCGACCGCCATGGTTGCGTGGCGACCATCGGTAATTTCGACGGCGTGCATCGTGGTCACCAGGCCGTCATCGAGCAATGCGTGGAGCAGGCCGCCGAACTGGCTTTGCCGGTCACGTTGATTACCTTCGAGCCACAACCCAGGGAATATTTCCATCCGCAGTCTGCACCTGCGCGGCTGACCCGCCTGCGCGAAAAGATCCGCGCACTGGACGAGTACGGGGTAGGGCGCATGCTGTGCCTGCCCTTTAATGATCACCTTGCCGGACTCGATCCGGAAACCTTTATCCGTGAGATTTTGGTGGACGGGGCCGGCGTGAAACATCTGGTGGTAGGCGATGATTTCCGTTTTGGGAAAGATCGCGCCGGCAATTTCTCCCTGCTGCAGCAGGCGGGTGCGCGGCACGGTTTCGAGGTGGCCAGCATGCATACCTACTGCCTGGGGGAGGGTCGTGTCAGCAGTACACGCGTACGCGATGCACTGCTGCGTGGTGATCTGGATGCCGCGGCCACCCTGCTGGGCCGGCCCTACGCGATGAGCGGGCGCGTTGCGCATGGCGACAAGCGTGGCCGCACCATCGGTTTCCCGACGGCAAACGTGTTTTTGCACCGGGCTGCATCACCGCTGGCCGGTGTGTTCGCCGTGCAGATGGATGGGGTTGCCGCTCAGCCGGTTACCGGTGTGGCCAATGTCGGCAGCCGCCCCACCGTGGATGGCACCAGTGCCTTGCTGGAAGTGCACCTGTTCGATTTTGACCGCGATATCTACGGCAAGCATGTGCAGGTCAGCTTTATGAAAAAGATTCGTGATGAGCGGCGCTTTGAATCGTTCGAGGCATTGCGAGAGCAGATCCAGGCGGATGCCCGGCAGGCAAAAGACTTTTTCCGCTCCGTTCCGGGTTGATTGCCGGTTCGGCCATTATACTCAATGGCCCCATTACTAAAGATTAGTGGGATTCATCCTCTTATTGGGTTATAAATTCACGCTTCATGCGCCAGTGCCACGTACAGATACATGACAGACTATAAAGACACACTCAATCTTCCCAGTACGGCCTTCCCGATGAAGGGCAATCTGCCCAACCGTGAGCCGCAGATGCTCAAACGCTGGGAAGACATGGACCTGTACGGGAAAATGCGCGCGGCCGGTGCCGGGCGTCCGCAGTTCACGCTGCATGACGGGCCGCCCTACGCCAACGGCGAGATCCATATCGGCCATGCAGTCAACAAGGTTCTCAAGGACATCATCGTCAAGAGCAAGACCCTGGACGGTTTTGACGCGCCCTATGTGCCGGGCTGGGATTGTCATGGTCTGCCCATCGAGCTGAATGTCGAGAAGAAAGTGGGCAAGGCCGGGGTCAAGGTCGATGCCCCGACCTTCAGAAAGGCCTGCCGTGATTATGCCGGCAAGCAGGTGGACGGCCAGCGCAGGGACTTCATTCGCCTGGGCGTGACGGGTGACTGGAACAATCCCTATCTCACCATGGATTTCCAGTTCGAGGCGGACATCATCCGCGCGCTGGGACGGATCATCGAGAACGGTCACCTGCACAAGGGCTTCAAGCCGGTGCACTGGTGTACCGATTGCCAGTCGGCGCTGGCCGAGGCCGAGGTGGAATACGAGGACAAGAACTCGCCGGCGATCGATGTGCGCTTCCGGGTGCTCAACGAGGCCGGTCTGCTGGCCTGCTGTCATCACGTGGACGGGCATGCCGGGGAGGGGCCGCTGTCCGTGGTGATCTGGACCACCACGCCCTGGACGCTGCCGGCCAATCTCGCCGTGTCACTGAACCCGGAACTTGATTATGCCGTGGTGCAGTGCGACATCGGCAAGGGCAGCGAACGGCTGGTACTCGCCGAGGCACTGTTGAAGGATGCCATGGTGCGTTACGGTGCCGGGGACTACCAGGTGGTGGCCTACTGCAAGGGCAGTGAGCTGGAAGGCCTGTCCCTCGCACACCCGTTCTATGAGCGCGAGGTCCCCGTCATTCTTGGCGACCATGTCACTACCGAGGCCGGTACCGGCGCCGTGCATACCGCGCCCGGGCATGGCCAGGACGACTACGTGGTCGGCAGTCGCTACCAGCTCGACGTGTATAACCCGGTGGGCAGTAACGGCTGCTTTTTGCCGGATACCGAATTGTTTGCCGGGGAACACGTGTTTGCCGCCAACGATCACGTGATCGAGGTGCTCAAGGGCAAGGGCACGCTGGTGCACGAGGAGATGTTGCGCCACAGTTATCCGCACTGCTGGCGGCACAAGACACCGATTATTTTTCGTGCCACGCCGCAGTGGTTCATCAGCATGCAGCAGGGCGGCCTGCGCGATGCCGCGCTGAAGGCGATCGACGGCGTGCACTGGCTGCCGGACTGGGGCAAGGCGCGCATCGAGGGCATGGTGGGCAACCGCCCGGACTGGTGTATATCGAGGCAGCGCACCTGGGGTGTACCGATCCCCCTGTTTGTACACAAGCAGACCGGTGCACTGCATCCCGAGACAGCACGCCTCATTGAGGCCGTTGCGCAACAGGTCGAACAGTCCGGCATCGATGCATGGTTTGAGCTGGAAGCGCAGCAACTGCTCGACGCCGGGGCGGATGACTACGACAAGGTTACCGATACGCTGGATGTCTGGTTTGACTCCGGCGTCACGCACTCGGCTGTGCTGGAGCGGCGTGACGGACTCGATGTCCCGGCCGACCTGTACCTGGAGGGGTCAGACCAGCACCGTGGCTGGTTCCAGTCGTCCCTGTTGACAGCGATTGCCATGCGCGGCGCGGCGCCGTATCGGACCGTGTTGACGCACGGTTTCACCGTGGACGCCAAGGGACAGAAGATGTCCAAGTCGCGTGGCAACGTGGTGGCGCCACAGAAGATCATGAACTCGCTGGGTGCCGATATCCTGCGCCTGTGGGTGGCGGCGACCGATTACCGCGGCGAGATGAATGTCTCGGATGAAATTCTCAAGCGTACGGCCGATGCCTACCGGCGGTTGCGCAACACCTCGCGTTTCCTGCTCGCCAACATGAACGGTTTCGATCCGGCCAGCCACCAGCTGGACCCTGAGCAGATGCTGTGCCTGGATCGCTGGGCCATTGAACGTACCCGGCAACTGCAGGAGCAGGTTCAGCAGGCCTACGAGAGTTACGAGTTCCACCGCATCTACCAGCTGGTGCATAACTTCTGTGCCGTGGATATGGGTAGTTTCTATCTCGACATTATCAAGGACCGCCAGTACACCACGCAGGCCGATGGTATCCCGCGCCGCTCGGCGCAGACCGCGCTCTACCACGTGGCCGAAGCACTGGTGCGCTGGCTGGCGCCGATCCTGAGTTTCACTGCCGAGGAGATCTGGCTGCAGTTGCCGGGTGAGCGGCCCGAATCCGTGTTTCTTTCCGGCTGGCATGAGCTGCCGCCGGCATTTTACCCGGAAGGCGAAATCCTGCAGCGCATGGGGACGGACTTCTGGGAACGCATTATCGAGGTGCGCGAGGTGGTCAGCAAGGAACTCGAAAAGTTGCGCGTTGACGGTGCGATCGGTTCGCCGCTGGATGCCGAGGTGGACCTGTATGCCGACGAGGATACGCGTGCATTGCTGACGTCCATTGAGGACGAGCTGCGCTTTGTGCTGATCACGTCCTATGCACGCGTGCACCCGCTCGAGGACTGCCCGCAGGATGCCGTGGATGGCACTGTCCCGGGGCTTGATTTCCGCATCCGGGTAACGCCGTCGTCACATGCCAAGTGCGTCCGCTGCTGGCACCACCGGGAAGACGTCGGCAGCAGCCCCGAGCACCCGGAAATCTGTGGACGCTGCGTGGAAAATATTACCGGCAGCGGGGAACAGCGCCGCTTTGCCTGATCGGGGAACGGATTTGTCGTGATGAAATGGCTTTCGGTTTCCCTGCTGGTGCTGATACTGGACCAGGCCAGCAAGCTGCTGGTCGATGCCGTGCTCGCGCTGCATCAGCCGGTGATGCTGATTCCCTCGCTGGCCATTACCAAGGCGTATAACACCGGGGCGGCGTTCAGTTTTCTTGGTGATGCCTCGGGTTGGCAGCGCTGGTTCTTTGTCGGGCTTGCGCTGCTGGTCAGCGTCGTGCTGCTGGTCTGGCTGCAACGTTTGAAGGCCAGTGAGCGCCGTACCGCGCTGGCGCTGGCGCTGATCCTGGGTGGTGCGGTGGGCAACCTGGTTGACCGTGTGATTTACGGCCACGTCATTGATTTTATCGATGTCTACTACGGTAGCTGGCACTGGCCGATCTTCAATGTCGCGGACTCCGCCATCACCATCGGCGCCGGACTGTTGTTGCTGGATGCGCTGTTCGGCGAACACAGGGACACTGAGGGAAAATGAGCTTTCCGATCAGTCCCGCCAGCAGCGTCACCCTGCATCTGTCGCTGACCCTGGAAGATGGCACGGTGGCGGATTCCACCTTTGGTGATGAACCCTTCACCTTCATCATGGGCGATGGCACATTGGTGCGCGGACTTGAACTTGCCCTGTACGGACTGAGCGCCGGTGACACGCAACGCCTGGAGCTGACGCCGGAGCAGGCCTTCGGCCTGCATGATCCACAACATATCCACCAGATGCCGCGGTCTGCCTTTGCAGACGATATCGAAGTGGCACCGGGCGTGATCGTCGGTTTTGAAACGCCGGAAGGCGAGGAACTGGCCGGCGCGGTAATGGAACTGGATGCGGAATCGGTGACGGTCGATTTCAATCACCCGCTGGCGGGACACAGCATTATCTTCGAAGTGGAGATCATCGATGTGGTGCCGGGCGAGGTGGAAGAGTAGGGCTCTCGCGCGGCCTTGACAGGAAAATAGTCTTGCGTGAAGAAAAACAATAAATATTTGCCACAGAAAACACATAAAGCTGAAGCCACTCCCGTCGTCCCCGCGCAGGCGGGGACCCAGTCCTGATAAAGGCTCCAGAAGTAACTCGATGGCGCGATGAATTGTTAATAGAAAATGACCTGTTTTATTTCCCTTTCAGTACTGTTTAAGGCCGGATTCCCGCCGGGCCGCTACGGGCATCCTGCCCTCACGCGACACTCGTACCTCCCTGTACTTAGCGCGGGAACGACGTGATGGTTTTTTTCCTCTGTGGCAATTAGTTCTTTGTGCGATACATGGTTTATCTTTCCAGCGAGCACTGGACTATAATCTCCCTGTTTGTAACTTCGGATAACACATGAAAATCCTGTTAGCCAACCCGCGCGGTTTCTGTGCCGGTGTCGATCGTGCCATCGAGATTGTCGAGCGTGCGCTGGAACTGTTTGGTGCGCCGATCTATGTGC
>JAOUBY010000122.1 GCA_029860045.1 Gammaproteobacteria bacterium
TTATGAACCCTGCCATGTTGATCAAGTACAATCATTTCAAATAATGGCTGCGACCCCGCACCCATGCATTGCGCCTGCCAGGAATACTTCCATCTGCTTCCCAGGGATAAATTTCATTGCAAGACGCTAGCAACAGACTTGCCGGCTTTATTCATGCAGCTACAGTAAGCCTGGAACAGGGCAATCTTGCCCTGTCAGAGCTTATCTGCAGACATATTCTCAGTGAATTCGGCGATAACGCAACTGCCTACTCCTTACTGGGAAACATCGCCCGCCGTCTGCGGTTGGCTGATTTTTCCATTAAGTATATTGAAACGGCAATGCGTCTGGACCCAACGAACCAGATGGCCAGAGAGTTACTGGCACTGGCCAGATCACCAGCCGGGAAGATCGCTGCACCTGCGCCTGAAAAACCAGGCTACCTGCTTATAAAGGCGTGGGGATTCGGGTTCTGGTCTGATATCGATCATGTGCTGGGGCAACTGCTGTTGTCGGAGATAACAGGACGCATCCCGGTTGTGCACTGGGGTGAGAACAGCCGCTTCAGGGACAGCGGCACCAGCAATGCGTTCGAATGTTTCTTTGAGCCGGTTTCCAGGTGCAGCATCGAGGATCTGCAGTCACCATCAATGAGTTACTACCCTCAAAAATGGACAGAGAAAAACCTGAAGGCGGGTGAGGTCGATAAATGGGAGGGGGAATACTCACGCATAGCAGGCCTGTATCTGCTGGGCCGCGATGAAGACGTTGTTGTCAGCGATTTCCACACCTTGATACGTGACCTGGTACCGTGGATCCCGCCAGGCCATGCCCTGCACGGGAAAAGCATACAGGGCCTGTATCGATTCCTTGTCGCGAAATACCTGAAACTCAAACCCGGATTATCACGGGAAATTGACGCCTTCGCAAGTGCACACCTGCAAGGCAAGAACATGCTTGCGGTCCATGTCCGCGGCAGCGACAAGGTCATCGAGGTGGACAGAAAGTCACTGGAGAACATTAACAAATCATATAAAGGTGCAATTGAGGAATACCTGTCAGAACACAGGGATGCAGAAATCTTCCTGATCACAGACAGCCTGTCAGTCCTCGATGAGTACAAAAAACGTTATGGTGATCGTCTGGTTTACACAGACTGCGCGCGCTCCAGCGATGATACTGGCGTACATTTCATGACCCATCCCAGCAGGGAAAAGATGGCCAGGGAGGTAATAATGGACGTGTATCTTGCCGCAAGCTGCGACCATTTCATTGGCAACGGCAGATCGAACGTCTCAACATCTGTTTTACATCTGCGCAACTGGAAGACAGATGAGTTCACCCTGTTTGGTAACAGCATTCTGGAAGAGGTCAATTTTTTTCTGCACAATCGTTGACTGAGTCACATAGCAGCGCAGAGCAATACCAACAATCGTCGGTCAGCCTGGCAAGGCTACTTACATGGCAACGCTGTCACGGCGACACGGCATGATTAACCCACGCCTCCCAGAGGCCCCGATAGGCTGACTCAACATCACGCGTGAAATCGGTCGCAGCACACAGCGATGATTGTTCAATTCGGGTGCGCAGATCAGCTCGCAGCGCGGCCAGGCGTTCCAGGTCATGGACCAGACCGACGACGATGGAGATATATTCACTGCTGTCACGCGCAATAAACTCCTGCAAACCAGCCTGCTGAAGGATACTTACCCCGACACGCGCCATATGACGGTCACCTTCCAGGACAACAACCGGGACACCCATCCAGAGCGCCTCAAGTGTTGTGGCCGTACCGTTGTAGGGAAAGGTATCCAGACCAATATCAACACGGCTGTACAAGCCCAGGTGCCCGGCGGTAGAGTTTACCTGACCAAGCAGTTCGACCCTTTCCACAGGAATATCATGCGCCTCGAACAGCTCCATGTATCGCTGACGTATTGAAGTATCGGAGAGTCGCTCCGCCTTGCAGATCAGTCTTGAGTTCGGCACAGCCTGCAGCAGTTCAGACCAGAACCTGACCACCGCGGGCGTTACCTTGGCAAGGTTGTTGAAAGACCCAAAGGTAATATATCCGCTTTCCAGTGCAGGCAAACCTGCAACCACCGGCGCATCATCGGGTGGACGGTAGCACAGGAATCCGCGTGGCAGGCGAACCAGTTTCTCTACATGGAAATCATCCGCCTCACCCTGCGGATCGGCCCATTCATCAGTAAAACGATACTGCATCGAGGCAAGCCCGGTACCCGACGCATAACCGAGATAATTAATCTGCACCGGCGCCGGTCTGCGTGCAAACACCTCCAGCCGGTTACCTTGCGTGAGCCCCGCCAGGTCCACCAGGATGTCCACCTCGTCTGATTTGATTGTGGCGTACAGCTCATCGTTGCTCATCCCACAGGTATCACGCCAGTGATCGGCCAGCAAGTTAAGTCTTTGCGTGGTCGCGTCAGGACAGTCCACCTGGGAATAGCAGATGATCTCGAACCTGTCACGATCATGAGCCTCAAGTAACGGTTCGAAAAAGAACGCCACCGAATGATTGCGAAAATCCGGGGAACAGTAACCAACCCTAAGCCTGCGATCGGTCACGGGGCTATTTTCATGGCGCGGAGTAGCTGGCAGACCCGCTTCCATAGCCCGGCCCCATGCTGTTTGCTCCCTGAATAACTCTTGCTGACCCGTAGTTTCGCTATACAGCATGCAGGCAATCAGGTTGGCGTGTGCCTGCAGGTTATCCGGGGCAAGCCGCATGGCCTGCCTGAAACAGGCTATGGCCTTGCCGAGCTCACCGCATGCCTTGTAAGTATTCCCGAGATCATAGAAAACGCTGGAATTATTCGGCTGCAGCGCAAGCGCCTGATTGAACACCCGGATTGCTTCCATGTGGGAGTTCAGCTTGCGTAATGTATTACCGAGGCTCTGGTAGGCTATCAGCGTGTCCGGCTGCAGAGCAATGACCTTACGATAGCTCTCGGCAGCCCTGGCATATTCTCCCTGGTTTGACTGGGCGCTACCCAGATTCAACCACGCGCCAGGCAACTGAGGGTTGATACGCAATACACGTCGACTACAGGTTTCTGCATCTGCGTATGCCCCGGACATCCCATGGATGGCAGCAAGTGCCATCCATGCCTCGATATCCCGGGGATTCTTGCGGACAACCCTGTTGAATAACTCGCCAGCCTGCCTGAATTCCCTGCGTTGAAGGTGCGCATTGGCCCGCACTTTGAGATTATCCAGATTCAATTCGCCTCCGTACGTGCATCTCTATATGCGGGAAAACCGGCAATGGAAAACACTCTTCACACACAGCTTACTCGGACGGATATCCTAGTCTGTAACAATATTTCCCGGATCGATAACCGAGGCCA
>JAOUBY010000123.1 GCA_029860045.1 Gammaproteobacteria bacterium
CACCGCCTTGTTACCACCCGCGTTGGCAAGGCTATCACCGCCTTCACGAAAGTTATTGAAGATGGCCCTTTCGTAATTGATACCAACCCGCAACGCGCCTGTCCGCAGCTGGGTTTTTTCCGGATCGAGGGCTTCCAGGGGCAGGCAGACCGAGCCACAGCCGCCGGCGGCCCAGGCGACACGGGTCATCGGTAGCAGCAGGCAGGCACCCAGCAAGACGTTCACAGCAACAAAGCGTAGCGTTCTCATTTTTCTATCCCCCTGTTTTTAATGATTTTTCTTTCGCTTTCCGCCCGGCCCGGCCGGGCGGTTGGACGATTCGGCAACCTTGGCCTATTATCATTGGCGGGAAACCTTATTCTTAAGGTTACGCGAAGTAATACAAAAATATCGCGGAGGGGTACATCATGCAACAGTTAACCGCACTCGGTCTGGGCGCGCTTGTATTTTTACTGCTTGGATCTCCAGTTCTGAACGCATCGTCAGGTGGCGGTGAAGAATCCAACATCTTTGTTTCGGTTACCGGCAATAACAGCATGTCGGTTGTTCGCTGCAAGGCCACGAACGGTGGTGGTAACGCCGGTCCACCAGGCAATGACGGGGTATCGTGCCGGGAGTCAGACAACCAGGCGGTCGGTTTCAGGACATCCTGGCCGGCCAATCAGTACGAAGGTGAAGAAGACTGGTGGTGGTCCGGCCTGAGCGGCGAGGTCATCGGCCTGAAAGCGAGCAAGAGCGCGAAGCCGCTTACGAAAGCCGAAAACCGCATTATCGTCGACACCTATACCTATGCCGGCGTGCCAGCGGGTCTTCCGACCAGCGGCTCCAACTTCATCGGCGTCTCACCGAAGGGCAAGACCGCCTGGAACTCGGCACGCGAGATAGACGAGATACAGGAGATCGACATCGACCCGGACAGTGCCACCTTTGGCCAGATCCTGACCCACATCCCGGTCCCGCTTTCGGCTGATGCAGGCCCCGGTACTGCAACCCGCGGCAAGATGCGCCCCTGCGACATGAGCATCACGCCGGATAACAAGTACCTGTGGGAACCGGATATCGGTGGTGAAACCGTAACCGGTGTGGATATAGGTGCCAAATCAGTCATGGCCCAGATCACATTGCCCAGGGAAAATCCGGCAAACCGCGTGATACCGTTCATGTTAACCACCAACGGCACAGTGGCGCTGGTGGAAAACTTCGAGGCCCCGTTTGGCACCGAATCCATTATCGATGTCACGGACCCGGCCAACCCGGTCCATCTCAAGAAGCTTACCCAGGCGGATGGTCTTGGCGTCACGCCCATGACCAGCGAGTTCACGCCGGACGGGAAATACGCCTATATCATCGTCAATGGCTCACCAAGCATAGCGGGTGGGATCAACGTACTCGATCTGGATACCCTGCAAATCAGCAAGACGATTGCACTGCCGGCCGGTTGCCGTCCGCACACTGGTGATTTCACCAACGATGACGATTACTTCGTGGTGAACTGTTCCGGCACAGGCTCTGTTGCGGTCATCAGCAACGAACTGCTGGAAGTGGTGCAGGAAGTCGCACTGAGTGGCACGTCACCACGCGGGGTGGTTACCCGCTAATAACTGCGGGCTGAGTTTCCGGGAGTGTTGCTTCGCTGTGTCGCTCATCCGGGCCTGCTTCTCTTCATTTTACTGGTTACAGCCGGGGCACTCGCCCCGGCTGCCGCTACTGATGATTCCACTCTCCGTTTAACGGTCGTCTCGCACGAGCCCGGGCATTTCTCCTGGGCGGCTGCATCACGACTGGCGCAGTCTGCCGGAGAAAACGGCCTGAAGGTAGAACCGGAACTTGCCACCAGCCCGGGCGAACAGGCGCAAGGCCGGGCTTCGCCCGACCTGTTACTGATGCCGCTACGCAGCCTTGCAACACAGGTGCCCGCACTCGAAGTCCTCGAACTGCCCTTTCTGTTTTCCGGCGTTGCCGACATACACCAGGCCTTCGATAACGCGTTGGGCAAGCTGCTGCGTGAACAGGCGCGTCAACAGGGCTGGGAATTGCTGGCGCTGTGGGATGAAGGCATGCATGCCCTGTCGGGCCAGCGCCGCTATGATCGCGCGATCAATCTCACCGGCATGGAATTCATCCTGTTACGGCCTGACCCGGTCGCCGAGAAACAGTTCAAGGCCCTCGATGCCTGGACCCGTTCGGCACGGCCGCAAACACGCGAACAACTGCTTAGGGAATGCGCGATCGGTAGCCGCTCGGCCAGCCTGCAGCAGATCTGGCACGAGAGGCTGGACCGGGTGCACCTCGCTGTGAGTCTGACCGCACACCGTTACGAGGGCTGGGTGGTGATAGCGCCCGTGGCAACCTGGAGCCGGCATAGCGAAAAGGATCGGGCCGCACTGTTGAAGGTGCTCTCGTCGACGACGCAATGGCAACGTACGGATGCTCAGCGACGCGAAGCTGATGCCCTTAAGCAACTGGAAACGTCAGGCATGCAGATACACAGCCTCGACGCTGAGCAGCGTGCGGCATTCATGAAACGCCTGCCGGCGTGGGACGAACTGCTGTCAGACGAGTTGGAGCAATCGCTCAGGAAAAAGCTAATCGCCGCTGCAACAACCGGAGTCGTCGGACGCACCACTGGCCAGGAAACGCCGCCGAAAGCGCAGCCAGCAACCCCGGATGGCTAGGACGGCCACGGCACCGGCGGCCAGCGTATTCACCAGCGCACCGGGCGACACCCAGAGTCTTTCGCCAGTCTCGATCAGGTCGAGGCTGGCCAGCGGGTCAAACACCGGTGTAAAACCGGTGCCCAGCCACAGGTTGACACAGACACCGGCCAGCAGCGATGAAACGACCAGGCTGGTCGTATAGATAACAACGGTGCGCTTGCCAATGGTCTTGTACAGGGCGAACAGTTCCGGCAGGTTGGTGGCGGTGCCTGTGACCAGGAACACGATCGCCGCACCAGGCCCGGCACCACTGGCAAGCAAAGTCGCGACCAGCGGGATATGGGCCACGGCACACACGTAGATACTCGCGCCCAGCAGTGCCGCGGCCAGCAAACCGAAAACAGAATCGGCACCCAGGTAGCGCTCACTCCATTCGGGCGGAATGCTGGCACTCAGCGCACCCGCCAGCAGGATGCCAATAGCAAGATAGAAGCCGATGGTCGGACCAAGCTCAAGATAACCCCAGCGCAGACCCGAGATCACGCGCCCACTAAAATGCTGCTGTTCCGGGGGCGATTCGCCGCCGTCTTCATCACAACAGGCGGATGTTGCAGCCGGCTCTTCCGTGACCGGCTCGTGCTTGTCGCCAAACCGTTCCGTCATCGTGCCGAGGAAAAAAGGCAAT
>JAOUBY010000078.1 GCA_029860045.1 Gammaproteobacteria bacterium
GAGTTGGGAAGTCGAGGAGGTCCTGTGAGCCGGCGTACGTTGCAGGGTTTTACGCTGATCGAAATCCTGATCGCGCTGGCTGTGCTGGCGGTGGCCATGGGTTCCATTATCAAGGCGGTCAGTGACTACACTGGCGGCCTGTCACACTTGCGGGACCGCACCATGGCGACCTGGGTGGCGCGTAATGTGCTCAATGAATTCCAGATGAAGACCGAATGGCCCTCGGCGGGACAGCGCAAGGGCAACATGGACATGGGGCAACACGAGTGGCGCTGGGTGGCGCGTATCTCGCAAACCGATGAGCCGGAACTGCGCAGGCTCGATGTCGAGGTGCTGTCGCCGGATGACGATTCCGACAATCCTGTTACCGTGCTGAGCGGTTTCCTGAGGCAACCTGACTGATGTCATGGCGTCCCTGCAAGCGGTCACCGGCAGGATTTACCCTGCTCGAGATGCTGGTGGCACTGGCTATTTTCGCGCTGCTTTCGGTGATGTCCTACAGCGGTCTGCGCAGTGTCATGCAGCAGCAGTCCGTCACTGAGCTGGAGGCCGGGCGGCTTGCCCAGTTGCAGAAGATTTACCTTGTCATGCAGCGCGATTTCGAGCAGGTCGTTCCACGCGCGGTGCGCGATGAATATGGAGACGAGCTGGCGCCGCTGGTCGGTGGCGAGTCATTGCAGCTGACCCGCGGAGGCTGGAGCAACCCGCTGGGTCATCCGCGCAGTACCCTGCAACGCGTCGGTTACGCATATACCGACAAGCGACTGGTGCGCTATACATGGACGGTACTTGACCGTGCCCAGGACAGTGCGCCGCTGGAACAGCCGTTGACGGAAGACATTACCCTCATGGACGTGCGCTATCTCGATGGCAGTGGCGAGTGGAAGACCAGCTGGCCTGACACGACCGCGGCGGTTACTGCCGCCCTGCCACCGGCAACGCTGCCGGTGGCAGTTGAGATTACCCTTGAACACAAACATTACGGTGAGCTGGTATGGCTGTTCCGGATGCCGGTTTGAGGCGCGCAAGGCAACAGGGCGTGGCGCTGATTACGGCGTTGCTGGTGGTAGCGCTGGCCGTTACCGCCGCCACTGCCATGGCGACACGCATGCACGTGGATGTGCGTCGGACCGGCAACCTGTTGCATGGTGAACAGGCCTATGCCTATGCACTGTCAGCGGAAAGCTGGGCGTACATTATCCTGCGCAAGGACGGCAAGGAGAGCCAGCATGATGCGCTGGACGAGGACTGGGCGACGGCGTTGCCACCGATCTCGGTCGAGGGCGGGCTGGTCAACGGACGCATTTCCGATCTGCAGGGGCGTTTCAATGTCAACAACCTGGTGAAAGCAGATGGTACGCCAAACACGGACGAGATCGATTATTTCAAGCGCCTGTTGACCGTGCTGAATCTCGACCTGGACCTGTCTGCGAAGTTGCTGGACTGGATCGACGAAGATATCAACGCCACCTTTCCGGGCGGAGCCGAGGACGATAGCTACCTGCTGCTGGAGCCTCCCTACCGGGCGGCCAATCGTCCGTTGGTCTCGCTCAGTGAGCTGCAACTGGTCCAGGGCTTTACAGCGGAGGTGATGGGAGCGTTGACGCCGCATGTAACGGCACTACCGGGGATCACAGCGATCAACGTCAATACGGCAACGCCAGAGTTGCTGCTGGCGCTTGATGCTGACCTGACTGCGCAGGATGTGGAGATGCTGGTCGCCGAACGCGAGCAGGAGGCGTTTACCGATAAGGCCACCTTCCAGGCCCATGATGCGCTGGCGGGGCTGACGATTGCCGTTCAGACCGATGTCAGCAGCAAGTGGTTCAGGGTGTTGACGGATGTGCGCGTAGGTAGCGGTCAGTCACACGTTGAAAGTCTGCTCGAGCGCGATGCCGGCAAACTGCGCGTAGTGTCCCGGGTCCGCACCCGGGAGCGCCTGTTGCCGCCGGGATAAAGTAATGTTTTTGCAGCGCAATTTTCTATTTTTCCCGTTTTTTCTGCTACGATATCGGGCATTGTGAATAAAGGGCTCAGTGATGCGTGACACACTTTTGTTGAGGGCGGAATCCGTTGCCGATGACAGCTGGCGCTGGCTGCGGGTGGAGGCCGATGGCAGGCCGCGCGGTGGTATCCATGCCGGTTCACTGGCCGATGCTGCGAGCGAGGCTGGTGGCTTGCGCGTGGTGGTGCTGGTATCCGCTACGGACTGCCTGCTGACCAGCGTGCAGGTGCCGGGGCGCAACCGGCAAAAACTGTTACGCGCCGTGCCGTATGCGCTCGAAGAACAGTTGTCTGATGAAGTCGAGCGGTTGCACTTTGCGCTTGGCGATGTGCTTGATGACGGCAGTTGGCCGGTTGCGGTCATCGGTCGGCAGGTCATGGACCGGCTGACGGATGCGCTTGATGCCACCGCCATGGATGTACAGCAGATGGTTCCCGATGTGCTGGCGATCCCGCGCCGGGACGACGAAGTCAGCGCACTGGTTGTCGATGATATCGTGCTGGTACGCAAAGGCAGGGCCGAGGGCTACGTTGTCGACAGTGACAACCTTGACATGTTACTGGCCATGCAGGGCGATGTGGATGAAGTTCCGGCGTTGCGGCTGTTTGTGGCTGCCGATGAGCTGCCACCCGAGACCGATGCCTGGCCGGGCGAGACACACGTCGAGACATGGAGTGGCGATCCACTGAACCTTTATGCAGCGGGCCTGGGCAGTCGTCCCCTGAACCTGCTGCAGGGAACGTACAGCAAATCCGGTGAATGGGAGCGGATCTGGAAACCCTGGCGTGCCACGGCTGCGCTATTGCTGGTCGGTGTACTGGTCAGTTTTGCCGCCATGGGTGTCGACTATTATCGGCTCAACGCGGAAAGCGGGCAGTTGCAGGCAGAGATCGATGAGACCTTCCGCAAGGCGTCCCCTGAAACAAAGCGCGTGGTCAACCCGCGTGTGCAAATGCAGCAGAAACTGGACAGCCTGGAAAAAGGCGGGGCGGACGAACGTGGTTTCCTGGCGCTGCTTGGCAAGACCGGCAACGTACTCAAGGACATCAAGGATATTGAACTGGGCGGAATCACATACCGTGCGGGTCGACTTGATGTCGACCTGAAAATTGGCAACCTGCAGATGCTGGACCAGCTCAAGCGGGCATTGACCGATAACGGTGATCTGAAAGTGGAAATCCAGTCGGCTACCACGGGCGCCGATCAGCGTGTGCAAGGTCGTATGCGTATCGAGGGGGTAGGCACATGAAGGCGTGGCTGGAGAGTCTGGCAGCACGCGAGCGCATCATGGTTATCGTGGGTGCCACAGCGCTGGTGCTGTTCCTGCTTTATGCGCTGATCTGGTCACCGGTGCGGTCAGGTTATCTCGACCTGCAGGAGAGTGTTGCCGTAAAGCGTGATACCGCGGTCTGGATGCAGGAGAGCGCGCAACGCCTGGCGCAACTGAAGCGCAGTCGCGGTCCGGTTGCCAGGGGGCTTGGCGGTCAGTCATTGCTGGCACTGGCTGACAAGACCGCGCGTTCCGATGGCCTGGCTGATGCGCTGAAAAGAGTCGAGCCGGAAGGCAGTAATAACGTCAAGGTATGGCTGGAAGGTGCGTCATTCGATGTGCTGGTTGCCTGGCTGGGTTCGCTGAGTAACAAGTATGGTATTAACGTCGATACCATTACCCTGGAACGCGTTAGTGAGACGGCAGGTCGCATCAACGCACGCCTTACCCTCAGGACCCCGGAGTCGTGAAAAATGTCTGGCGTTATATTGCCATCGGTAGTGCAGCCTATTTTCTGATTCTCCTCGCCACATTTCCCGTAGCCCGGCTCGCTGGCACACTGGAACGACAGGTGAACGACCTGGATCTGTATGCGATCACAGGATCGGTATTTTCAGGGCATGCCGGCCGGCTGGTGTGGGCTGGTAATGACCTGGGCGCCGCTGAATGGCGACTGCAGCCGTTGCGGCTGTTACTTGGTGCGGCCGAGTACCGGCTGGAGTTGCAACACCCGCAGGCCAGCGGCAGCACAGGGTTGGGAATGACATTGGCCGGCAAGGTCTACGGCAGGGAGCTTGACCTGCGCCTGGCGCCGGACTCGTTGATTAACCGTTTCTCGCCGGTACCGGTGTCGGCCGGTGGTGAACTCAGTGTGCGGCTTGAGCATTTTGTGCCAGCCGGCAAGGTGCCGGTTGAGGTGGAAGGCATGCTTTCCTGGCGCGCTGCAATCATCAGTGAGCCACTGGAAATTCCACTTGGTGATATTGAGTTCAGTCTCAAAAGCGTTGATGATGCCCTGGTGGCAACAGTCACGCAGGGTGGGGCGCTGGGTGCATCAGGAGACATTACCGTGTCTGATAATGGCCGTTATGCGGTTGACCTTTTACTGCAACCCGGTGCAGCGGTGACCAGTGGAACGCTGGGACTGCTGGAAACGGTGGCGCGCAAGAAACCCGGTGGCAAGTACCAGTTGACCGCATCAGGCAGCCTGTAGCAGCAAGGCGGCCGAGCAGCAGTACCCTGATGGATCCCGAAAACCTGACCACGCCATTGCAACATGACTACACCGATCCGACGGTGGAGCTCAACGTGGCGCAGCTGCGCGAGTGGCTTACCAACCTGCCGCTGATGGATGTGGCGGAAACGGTACGCCTGGTACTGGGCGCACTGGGCGCACTGAACGAGCAGAAGCTCGAGGCGGAGTTGCGTTTCGAGTGCCTGGAGGTCTACCGGACGACGGCGCAACGCCTGTTCCAGACAGTGGATCCGTTGCACCTGCGCCAGTTGGCACTGTCCAAGACGCAACGCCAGGAAGCGATCGACGGTGTGGCGCAGGTATTCCCGAGTCTCGCCAGCGGCTACAAGCTGATTGTGAAAATGTTGCACGCGGAGGGTGGCAGTGAGTGCGCCGACCCGTTGCTCGGAAAGGCGCTCAACCGTGCCCTGGAGCAACTCACCTATGGGTTGCTGGATAGTTACCGGTTCTACCGGGAAATCCAGCCCCTGTTGATTTCCGAGTCGCATATCATCTACGGCGTGGCGCGTCACCACGGTGTGCTGGGTGTCAGTCTTGACCCTGAGGATGGTACGCAGAACCCGGTGACCACGGCCATGCTCTATCACGCCAGTATGCTGCTGTCGCTGACCGACACGGCGCGCCTGCCCGAGGGCGAGGTGAGGCAGCTGTTCGATGTGCTGATGCAACATGCCGACCAGTGTCACATCATCCCGGGTGGTAGCTGGGAGGGGAGTGGCGAGGGGTTGTTCCTGGTCGATCTGCAAGGGGAGCAGTTGCCGGTTGCGTGTACGCAACTTGAATCTCCATCCGATATTCAGGATCCGTATCTGCTTGATGCCACGGACGCATTGCAGGCAATCCGTGGCCAGCTGGCGAAGACGCCGGCAAAAGTGCGCATGCAAAGCCCGGAGGCGATGTTGCTGCGCAGACTGTTACCGGCAGACAGCGCTGCCCGCCGGCGCCGCGAACAGCGCCACAAGGATGGCCGCTATGTCGAACTGTTGTTCGGACTGGAGACAGTCCATGCATATATACGCAGGTTCTCGGTTCAGCGCGGTGAGGATGAGACATCTGTGGATGAAGGACTGCCGCTGTGCCGTGTGCTGGACAGCAGCAATAGTGGCATGAAGTTGTCATGGGAAGAAGGCGGCGCCGGGGATGCGAGCGTGGGTGACCTGGTCGGTGTGCTTGAGGGTGAGGGTGGCCAGCAGACGCTGCTGCTGGCGATTATCCGTTCCGTACACGTGCATCGTGAGGGCGGAATGGAAACGGGCGTACAGTTGATGGCCGGCGGCCTTGGCGCGATCAGCTGCAGCGTGCCGGAGCAGCCCGAGGCCGATGCAGTGCATGCGCTGTTTATGCCGGCCGATGAACAGGAACAGATTGCCGCCACGCTGGTTGCCCCGAAAGGACTCTATGAGTACGGCCTTGCCATGCTGATTGATGTGGGTGGCCGGGAGGTCAGTGTGCGTGCCGGACACAGGGTGTTCGACAGTCCGGTGTTTGACCGCTTCGAATTTTCCGCGCAATGAAAGCGTTTTTCTTGTGTGGGTGAGACAGGGGTGCGGCGGGCATGTTAGGCTTGCCTGTTACCGGAAACACTAAAGAATACGAGGAAACGCAGGACATGAAAGCTGGCAAGAACATTCCGCTGGGTGTGGAAATTACCACAGAGAACAAGTGCGGATTTTGCACCAACTCCAAGTGTTGTACCTATATCACCGAGGAACTGGTAACACCACGTTCCATGCATGATTTCGACCACATGCTCTGGCAGTTGTCGCACAGGAATATCCAGGCCTACAAGGATGAAGATGGCTGGTATCTTCTGATCAATAACGCCTGCACCCACCTGGAAAGCGACGGGCGTTGCGGGATCTATGATGATCGTCCCATGATCTGCAGGGAATATACCAACGACTATTGCGAGTTTGACGAGGACTCAGAAGATGGCTTCGATCTGTTCTTCGAGGATTACGCTGCCTTGTTGAAATACGTGAAGCGGCGCTTCAAGACCTGGAGCAGGTACGCCACTACCCGGGACGAGCATCTCAACGAGTCCTGATATTTGCCGTCTCCGGCATGATTTCGTGAAAACCGTCGATTGCCGGGAATTCCTCGATCTCGCGTGCCGGTGAGCGGCTGTCCGGCCTGCGTATGGCAAGGATGTGACGAATGCCGAATGCGCGTGCGGTGCGCAGTACCGGCAGGCTGTCATCGACAAACAGCGTGGATTCGTTTCGGAACGCTTCCTCGTTCCCGAGCCCGGTCCAGAAGCGCGGGTCCTCCTTGGGGTAGCCAATGTCGTGCGAGCAGATCAGCGCATCAAATGCATCGGTCAGGCCGGTGACCTCCATCTTCAGCGCCAGGCTGTGGGCGTGTGCATTGGTGACCATAACGACCCGCTTGCCGGCCTGGCGGATACGCTGCAGGAATTCGGGTACATGGTCGTGTACCGCGATCAGGTGATCGATTTCACGTTTGAGTTCCACGATGTCAAGGCCAAGCTCGCGACTCCAGTACTCCACGCAGTACCAGTCGAGCGTGCCCTCTTTCAGGCGGAAGCGCGGGACCAGTTCTGACCTGGCGGTATCGATATCCAGCCGGTGCCGTTCGGCATAGCGCAACGGCACGTGTTCGCGCCAGAAATGGTTGTCAAAATGCAGATCAAGCAGCGTGCCGTCCATATCCAGAAACACGCTGTCGATTTCATTCCATGGAATCAAGGTAAACCTGCCGGGCAAGGGTGACTGCGGTAATGGTAGCAGATCGTCTGTCGGGAATTACCTGCGCAAGGGGAGGTTAATTGCCGGCTTTCGCGGGCGCCGGTCATGCCAGAGCGGGTATACTTCCGGGCACGATGAATTGAAAGGAAAAACAATGCATACAGAGAACAAGCGGGCGGAACTGCCCGCATTGCTGGAGGCCATGGTGGCGCTGGCACACGCAGCAGGGGAACAAATTCTCGAGGTCTACAATCGCGATGATTTCTCTGTGGAGTCGAAGCAGGACAATTCGCCGCTGACTGCAGCAGACCTGGCATCACACAATGAAATTGTTGCGGGTCTTGAACAGCAGACCCCGGACATCCCGATCCTGTCCGAGGAATCTGCCGCCCTGCCGTATTCCGATCGGTCCACCTGGTCGCGCTACTGGCTGGTCGATCCACTCGATGGCACCCGTGAATTCATCAAGCGAAACGGCGAGTTTACTGTCAACATTGCCCTGATCGAGGACGGCGTGGCGGTGCTGGGCGTGGTGTATGTGCCGGTGACCGGGGTCTGTTACAGCGCCTGTGTCGGGCACGGCGCTTTCAAGCAGTCAGCCGATGATGCGCAGACGCCGATCCGCGTGCGGCGCCTGGGCGACGACCCGGTCATGGTGGTCGGTAGCCGTTCGCACCGCGGTGATTCCCTGAACAGCTTTCTCGAAAGGCTGGGTGAGCACGACATGGTCGGGATGGGTAGCTCGCTCAAGCTTTGCCTGGTCGCCGAGGGTGCTGCCGACATTTATCCGCGCCTGGGGCCGACATCCGAGTGGGATACCGCCGCGGCACAGTGCGTGGTAGAGCAGGCCGGGGGATTTGTCACGTCTGTCGACATGCAACCGTTGCGCTATAACACCAAGGACTCCCTGCTAAATCCGTTCTTCCTGGTATTCGGGGACAACAGCCGCGACTGGTCGCAGTACCTGGAGGGTTGAGGTGGGGGCGATCTGAGTAGTTTAGTCTGTAATGCAGGCTGTGCGATTTCACGCAAAGTCATAAAGGCGCCAAGAAAATAACCTTCGCAGAGGATGCAGAGTAAAGCACTACCGATTGCAAGGCGTTCCAGAGTGCTGATCTAAATGTCGCAAGAGTGACCTGCGAGCGTGGTCTATTCTTACAGGTTTATGCCTGATTTTCTGATGCAGCCTAAGACTGACCAGGCTGATAATCTGTTTCTACTTCTCCGTCGTTCCCGCGCAGGCGGGAACCCAGTCCAGAAAGATGAGACAGGCTTGCGTTTACATCCTTGCCAGCCAGAGAAACGGGACGCTCTATATTGGTGTAACCAGTGACCTGATAAGACGTATATACGAACACCGGTTAGGGTGTGTAGATAGCTTTACAAAACAGTATGGTGTCCGTCGACTTGTTTATTATGAGGCCTGCCCGGATATTACCAGTGCTATCCACAGAGAAAAGCAATTAAAGAAGTGGAATCGGCAATGGAAGCTAAGGCTTATCGAGAAAGACAATCCGGAGTGGGATGATTTGTATCCGACGCTGACTTAGGGCTGGGTCCCCGCCTGCGCGGGGACGACGTATCTGTTTTTCTACCTATGTGTGCTCAGTGGCCTTTACGGCAAAAGTTTTTATATTTTCCTGCGTGTAAAACCGAGTTTTCTGACCGTAAAGAACAGCAGTCCGGCGCCCAGCAGGGCGCCGCTGGCATCGGCGAGTACGTCGAGAACATCGGCGTTACGGCCGGGAACAAAGGATTGGTGAAACTCGTCCAGTACACCATAGAGTGCGGTAAGCGCAGTAATCTTCCAGTAACTCAGAACACTAAAACCGGATGCGCAGAGCCGTTGTGTTCCGAGCGCAAGAAATCCCAGTACGCCGTAG
>JAOUBY010000124.1 GCA_029860045.1 Gammaproteobacteria bacterium
ACCGCGAATGCAATGACCAGATCCTGCGTAATTTCCTGAATGGTCTGCAGCTTAAATATCGTGAGCATTAAGGGGGCTGGTGACAAATCGCAATTATTCTGATTTGTCGCCGACCCCTTCCTGTGTTTGTACAGCGACAGGGTGTACAGGACCTCAATGATTCATGATGGGGCCGCTTGCTTACAACCACTGTTGATGCATATCGGCAATCTGCAAGTCCTGGGCCTCTTCACACAGCTGACGGACCCTGGCCATTTCCGATTCCAGCTGTCGTCTGTCACTACCAAGGATACAGACAGCGATCACCGCCCGCTGCCATTTGTCCTGATAGGCCACCTCGGCAACCGAGGCGTTGAAACGGGAACGCAGACGATCCTTCAGACCGCGCACGGCGCTGCGCTTGTCCTTCAGGGACCGGGCCCATGGAATCATCAGTTCGATGGTGAGCAGGGAGATGAAAAGGTCTGGGTCAGACACGGTATCGACAGGCCGACTGTGGCAGGCACTCTATAAATTCAGGGGACAGTATACCTAATTAAACCAGCCAGACCCTGAAGGTGAGCACGCGCACTGGACCAGGACCAGTCACCGGAAAATTTAAGTATACTGCTCCCGGAATTACACGTAATTACCCAATCCCATCATCATGGAGGTGAACTCATGTCTACTGATACAACCCAACGCCGGAGATTTGGCGTACTGGCGCTGACCCCCGCGCTGGCACTACTAATGCTGCTGGGCACTGGTTGCTCGGAAAAGGAAACCACGGCTCCCCAGGATGCTGCACAAGCACCCGCCCCGCAGATCGCAGAACCGGAGGCACAGCCGCCTGTTGAGCCGCAAGCTGCCGCCGACAAGCCGGCTGCCACTGTGGACGGACAGAAGATCTACCAGGCATCCTGCCAGGTCTGCCACACTGCCGGTGTAGCGGGTGCGCCGAAACTGGGTGATAAAGATGCCTGGGTAGCGCGCATTGCCAAGGGTAATGATGCCCTGCTTTCATCGGTCGTGAAGGGACTCAACGCAATGCCACCGAAAGGTGCCTGTATGGGTTGCAGCGAGGACGAGTTGCGCGCAGCCATGGAATACATGGTCGAGCAGGGTTCCTGAAATAATGGGGTCGGAGACAGATAAGAATGGTTGCGGTTTGTCTCCGCCCCCTTTTCGTTCTCTATGAATGTAATGACCAGATCTTGCGTAATTTTCTAAACGGTATACAGCTTGAATGGCGTTCAAGCACTCTGACTCACTGAAACCCCCGGCAAGGCATCGATCAGCTGCTCCATTTCCCTGTTAGAGACCGCATTGTTCCTGCAGCTGGAAATACACAGATTGGCCGCCGCGATGGGTTGCGGCGAATACGCAACAAACAAGTCCATGGCAGGTCCCTCGCCCCGGAGCATGTCCTTGATCACCAGCGGGCTTAACATCCCGGCCGTTTCCAGCACGGGCAACACCACGACATTGTGTATCGCGGTTAATAACTTGGGGCCGATAAACTGCGGCGGCACCCTCCCCTGGTTGCGCGCCAGCAAGCGTTGCGCGGTATCGGCATAGAAATCCAGGAAACTATTACCCCGGCGAAACATCAGCAACGCGTTGTGCACCTTCTTGTACACCTTGAGTTTGTCATTTTTATCCTGCTGCACCCACACCTCTCGTCCGACTGCATAAGGAGACTCGGGCAACACAAATGCCACAGGATCAAATATCAGGAAATCAGCATCCAGCCAGATCACGGCCTGGTAGCCCTCATTCAACGCACCCTGAAGGACCAGTAATCGCGCCAGATCGGATGCAATCACGGCCTGGTCCTGTGTTTTCTCCAGCAGACGCCCAGGCACACCGTCAAACAGTTCATCGCCCAGGAAACGGTATTCATACTGATTCAACGCGCACCAGTCACTCACGGACGCAAGACATCGCGCTATCCACGGGTAAGGCAATGGGGAGCGATGAGACTGTATAACGAGCGTATCGCGCATGAATTGTCTACTCAAAATAAATGGGGCTTCAAGGGGTCAGAGTACTTGAACAGCCCTAATAAAAGGAAAGGGGTCGGTAACCAATGAGAATGATTTATGTATATCAACCCGTATAGCTATCACTGTTGCTGCGCCAGGTCCACCGTCACCTTCGCAAGACCCGCCACCACTCTGGCGAGATGTTCGTGATCGATCCTGTCCGGCGTGTCCGTACTGGCGTGGTAATGCGGGTAGCGGAACAACGCCGTGTCCGTCACCATCACTGCCGCATAACCTTCCTGCCAGAAAGACCAGTGATCCGACCAGTGGATACCCATCATCCTTCCCGGCGCGGCGATACCCTCGGAGGGAAAGGCGCTGTGGCGACGGAAGGAACCGAGGCATTGCCGCACCAGTTTGCGTGATGCGAGGTTGCCCACGAAACCGATGAAATTGCCGGTGTTCGGATATAGCCAGGCATACACCGGGTTGGGAAACTGCTGGCTGCCTTCAGCATCGGAGTAGTAGCCGATGGTTTCCAGGGAGAGCATAGCGGTGATGTTATCGCCGCGCTCGCGCGCCTGGCGGGCATAGCGGTGGCTACCCATATCCCACGTGTAAAAGAAGGGCATCTCTTCGTTGACAAAGGCCACAAAGCGTACACTGCGCGCCAGCGGCTTTGCGGCGAGCAGACGCGCGATCTCGAGCAGCGCAGCAATGCCACTGGCGTTATCATTGGCACCGGGCGAGCCACTGACAGTGTCGTAATGGGCGCCGATCAAAACGATTTCCTCCGCCAGCGATGTACCGCCAAGCACCGCTTCCAGGTTACGTACGCTTGTTCCCTGCACCGTATACGCCTGTGAAGATACCGCATAGTCCATAGCCTGGAGGGTCTCTTCGATATAGTCGGCCGTCGCCTCAAGTGTCCCGTCGCGCCACAGGTTGCGCTCACCGATCTCTTCACTCAGCACCGCGATGTGTTTTCTGAGTCGATCGGCAAGCCGTGCCTGCTCCGTGGTCAGTGTTGGCAGACCACCGGACCAGGATTTTCCGGGCATTTCTGTCATGTACAGGATTACCCCGCCCAGCATGAGCGCCAGGACCAGCGCATACCAGAGGCTTCTGTATTTTCCCCGCCTGCTCCGCATCACACAGGGTGGTCAACCGCGGTTTTCACCGCTCAGTCATCATGACTGTAGTAGCCGTGTCGCACGCCGCCCAGCAATGTTCGAAAATCATCCCCCGCCGTGTGAACCAGTTGCTCATGATCACCTGACTCAAAATAGACATTGGCAAGACTGGTCAGCTCCTGGTCGAGGAAAGTCTCGACACCGTAAGCG
>JAOUBY010000079.1 GCA_029860045.1 Gammaproteobacteria bacterium
TGGGACGGCCGCAGTGACAGCCAGTGGTCACAGGCGCTGGGGCCGCTGGAGGCGGCGCTGGAACATGGCGGCACCCGTACCCGCTTTGTCCACCTGCTGGCTGAAGAACCCGCTTACCGGAACGCATACGAGCAGGTTTTCGGCCCGTTGCCGGATCTCTCCGACCGCAACCGCTTTCCCGACAACGCGGGGCCGGTCGAAGATGAAAAGGCCGCCGCTGCCTGGCAGGCCATGTCGGTCGAAGACAGGGATACCGTTACCCGCATCTTCGTCAACATGGGCAAGGCGATTGCGGCCTATGAGCGCCTGATTCTGCCCGGACCGGCACCTTTCGATAACTATGTTGAGGCTCTGCTGGCCGGTGATGACAAGGCCATGCAGACGGCGCTGTCACCGGATGCCGTTGCCGGCCTGCGTGTGTTCATTGGCAAGGGGATGTGTATCAATTGCCACAACGGCCCGTTGTTGACCAACCAGGGATTCCAGAATGTGGGTATTCCTGTCGCTGAAGGACTGTCCATTGACGAGGGCCGCTACCGGGGTATTCAGCAGGCCAGGAAGAGCGAGTTCAACTGTCTGGGCAAGTACAGCGATGCCGGGGAAGGTGATTGTGCCGAGCTGCGTTTTGCGCAGCAATCGAGGGATGAGATCATCGGCGCCTTCAAGGTGCCGACCCTGCGCAATGTTGCCGATACCGCGCCGTATACGCATTCCGGTGAATATGCCACTCTGGCCGAGGCCATTGAGCACTACGACCTGATCCCGGTGGCGCCAATCGGGTACACCGAGTTGTTTCCAATCGCGCAGACCGAAGCTGACCTGAAACAACTCGAGGCCTTTCTGCGCAGTCTGAGCGGTCCGCCTGCCATTGCACCGGAATTCCTGCAAGCGCCCGCTAAATAGCAGATCAAAAAAAGGCCCTACCGCCTGGCGGTAGGGCCTTTTACCCGTTACTTCTTGACTGTCCTTTGGCAAGCCTGACTTCAGGCTACCAGCGGGTCAGTTTACATCTTTACTCGCCATTATCTTGACAAGCACCCTCACCGTCATCTCTTGCCAGCCAGGAAGGTCCTGCGCCCTGAACAGGCTGTACCAGGGTTGGATCACAATCAGAAACCGGGTTGCCATGAATGGCATTGACCCGTCCCACTGCGCCGATAGTGGTTCCGTTCGGCACGTTAGTAGCGAGGTACTCACGCAGGATGTTGACCGGATGCACGAAGTTGTTCGGTGCCGCCTGCAACACAACCGGTGCACGCAACGGATCCAGGATGTCTTCATCGTTGACCGGGTAGGCCCAACTGTATGGTCCGGTTACTACACCATCACCGTCCTGTGTGCCCGTCATGAAGCGGAAGTTGAACGCACCGGAGGTACGGCAGGCCTCGTCGACCGGGTTGCCGTGCGGGTAGCACGAGACCACGGTAAAGGTCTTGCTGCGGTCAAATTTCGCACCGTTGATGGTCATGTTCGTGATGCGTCCCGGGTAGCTGATCGACAGCGGCAGATCGACGAGATCGATGTCGAAATGCATGTTCTCGGTGAAGCCGAGGTTCCAGCCACCGCGCTGGCGGTAGGGGTTGGGATCGAACACGTGGCTCAGGATGCCTTCATAGTGGTCGAACAGACGTCCACCGGAATAGCTGGCCAGTGCCAGTGCCGCACCGATGGGATAGTAGGCATACAGATCGGCGATGGAGATATCACCACTGGCCGTCGCCGGGCCGTTGCCGATGACCGTGCCGTTACCCAGCACGACATTATCATAACGGAAGCCGTTGGTAGTCGACAGCGAGTTGTCGGCATTCAGGTTTGGATCAGCCTGGCGACCGGCTTCCACGAACGCATCAACCATGAAGTTGTTGGAGATATCTTCCAGCACATCACGGCGTTCCAGGGTAACGTCTGTACTACCGACCACGGTCTCGATACTGTCACACAGGGTGTGACCCTGACCGTATCCGAAACCACCCGGACCGAAGGTGTGGCAGGTACCATCGAGAAAATTGGCACGGGCGGGGTCGACAAGCGCCACCATTGCGGGGTCTTCTGGCATGGAATCATCCAGCTCGATCAGTTCCCAGTCGAAACCTTTAACTGCACCGTCCTGGATTGTCAGTTCCAGACGACCGAGGTGGGTATCTTCACCGGCTTCAGTAACGATGGTCTGGTTGCCCTTGTGCTTGACGATGAGGGCTTCGTGGGTACGCTCATGCGTATGACCGCTGAACATCACGTCAACGCCCGGGATCTCCTTGACCATCTGCAGGTTCTTGGACAGGCCCAGTTCCGACTGCACCACGACGACATCCGCACCTGCGGCCCTGGCGTCGGCAACGATGCCGGGCAGCTCGTTATGGCCCATGGTGAAACGGAAGCCAATGTTGAAGGTGGCAGCCTGCTGCGGTACCACGTCGGTGGTAATGCCGATCACGGCAACCTTGACGCCATTGGTCTCCAGCATCTTGAACGGCGGTAGCACGCGCGGGCCGATCTTCTTCAGGCCCTCGTTATAGTTGTACAGGTTGATGGCCACGGTATCAAAAGTAGCTGCAGTGACATTACAGGTAAATTGACCAGTTCCCGGACCGGTACCCGGTAGGCCTGGACAGCTTTTACCGGGGAACCCTGTCAGTGTTGTGCGGTTGTTAGGTGGAAGCGGAAGCGGTATACCACCTGAGCCAGGAATACCACCGGCAAAGCGGTTACGGAAGGCGCGCGGGCCATGACCGAAGTCCCAGTTGCCCGGGGTAAACGCATCGATGTCCAGCGAGTTAAGGCCAGCCATTACAGACTCACCCATGGTGAACAGTGTTTCGGCTGAACCGTGTGTGGTATCACCCACCATCAGCAGCAGGGCATCAGGATCGTCTGCACGAACCTGGCCAATCGCGGTCGCCATCTTGGTCAGGCCGCCACTGTAATTCTGGGCCCGATCACCCTGGAAGATCTCCTGGTGAGGGACCATCTTGCCATGCAGGTCAGAAAACTGCATGAGTGTAATTGTCGTTGGTGGTCCGGCGGTTGCGATCGTGCTGCCCAGGGACAGGACGAGTGCAGCGCACGTGGACAGGCTGCGTACTGATCTTTTCATTTTCTCCACCTCATTTATTGAAGTAATTATTGAATGTAGTAACCATGCAGGTTACCTGTCAGGAGCCGGGTCCCGTGTAGCTGGGTTCGTACTGGAAATGACAGTGGTTCTTTTCACGGGGGGATTAGGCATCCTCTGGTTAAATCTTTCTTGTTATACACATGCAACGAGCAGCCAGTGGTTATTTACTTTCAGCCCTTATAAAGCCGGCCATCGCAATCGTGTCCAGCAATACTAAATGGAGTGCCTGAACCCAATAATAGGTTGTCTTATTATTTTGAATAGGGGAATTCCCTATGCTGAAGTGAATCATTGTTAGCATAGCCGGATAACTATCAGAATATCCTGAAAAATGGTGGGATCCGGCCCCGGTTACTGGCCGGCGCGGGTTGCCGGGTTCTCAGGCCATGTGATCCGGAATGAGCTGCAACGGGGGGCTGGTGCCAGGCCTTTCCGGCATGACCCAAAAGATCGACCCTGGCAGTTGGCTGCCCAGTACCTCTGGAGGTCGCACCGTTGAAACATTGCGCCTGTCTGGGTTGACAAAATGGTGGCCGAGGCACAGTTCGGTAACGGTCAGTGCCGCGCGGTAATCATGGATTCAATAGTGCTGAAGATCCGGGTCTGCGGTCAGCCTGACAACACGCCGGATAGCATTCGGGTACAGCCGCCGTTTGGTGCCGGTTCGAAGTTCTTTTCCGGCGTGCCCGGTGACTGGAAACAACGATAGCCGTTACTGACTGCCTTCTACGCTAACCCGCGGCGGTGTGCATCCAGCACCTGTCGCGGGTTATTTTTTTGACGTCTGGTTTCCTGTGTGGATTTGTGGCAGCAGATGGAATAAACGGCGGGTTCTTATACTCTACCTAGTGGCTGTATGGCTTTCCTCCGCACAGCAAGCTTGCATTCAACCCCGTGACCGCACATAGTTTGTCGTGTGGCGCGGGGTTTTTTATTGCCCGTCCGCTGGTTTTGGGGAATATAACGCTGCCCCTTAACGTCTATTGTCAGGTAGCAGTTCAATTCATCCGCCGGATTCGTCCGGCGCTATAATGTTGGTGCCGGAAACCCGCCAGTCGTGGTGGTTTTTATATCCGGTGCCCGGATAAGGAGAGAACGAATGAGCAATAAGGTGTGGGGTGTTTTATTGATGAGTGTTGCCATGCTGTTCAGTGGCAGTCTTTTCGCGGAAGGTTATGGCAAGCAGAAAGTGGTTTATCACATCAACTATGACAACCCCAAGGCACAGGCAGGTGCCTTGCGTAATATCCAGAACCACATCAACGCTGTTGGTGCAGAGAACCTTGACCTGAAGGTCGTCATGCATGGCAAGGGCCTGTCCATGGTGCTGACGCCGGACGCTGCGGCGAATACCAAGCTCAAGCAGGGCAATGCCACCGACGAGATCCAGGCGAAGATCGCCGGACTCAAGGACCAGGGCATCGGTTTCCAGGTCTGTGCGAACACCCTGAAGGGCAAGAAGATCGACATGGAGAATCATCTCTATGATGTCGATAAGGCCGACATCGTTCCCAGTGGTGTTGCGGAACTGGCACGCCTGCAGAGCATGGGGTATGCCTACGTGAAACCCTGAAATTTCACGGGTTGTTGAAACAAAAAAACCGGCTGGTGTTCCCAGCCGGTTTTTTTATGTCTAGTGTATCGCGCCTGCAAGGCGCTCCTACCCCGGCCTGACACGCCTGTAGGAGCGCCTTGCAGGCGCGATTATAGCTGTGCGTTGATCAGGGCTGGGTTCCCGCCTGCGCGGGAACGACGGGCGTTGGTCTGGTGTAGGAGCGGACCGCGTCCGCGATCTTTACGCAAATTAAACCATCGCGCTAGCGGAGTGCTCCTAAGCTAGGAAGACCTGTAGGAGCGCCTTGCAGGCGCGATTATGGCGGTGCGTTGATCAGGGCTGGGTTCCCCCGCCTGGCCGTTCTCGGCTATTACTACGGGCATAGCCCGGGCCAGCCTCTCGACCGATTCCCGGTCTCACCTTCTCCATGCCTCCCACGGCACTTGTACATCCCTGTACATCGCGCGGGAACGGCGGGTGTTGAGGTAGGTGTGTAGGAGCGGACTGCGTCCGCGATCTTTTCCGCAAATAAAACCCTCACGCGATGTACAGGGATGTACGAGTGTCGCGAGAGGGCACGACTGCAGGGATGCAGGAGGTAGAGCAACGCCTGGAGCAGTTGCCGAGGACGCCCGAAGCGACCCCGCGGAGCGCTCCTACGCCAGGAAGACCTGTAGGAGCGCCTTGCAGGCGCGATTACGACGGTGCGTTGATCGGGGGGCAGGTTTCCGCCTGCGCGGAAACGACGGGTGTTGGGCTGGTGCAGGAGCGGATCGAATTCGCGATTATTTTGCAGCGTGCAAAAAAAGAACCCCGGCATAGCCGGGGTTCTTTATCCAGATTTGTTTTAATGCCTGCTCAAGCACTACCCGGATTATCCACCAGGGAATCCACCCGGATGTATTTCCAGCTGCCGCTCGTCAGCCGCCCGACGATGTGGTCAAAGGCGGTGTCTTTCGTGCTGACGCCGGCAATGATCGGGGGGTTGATACCCTTCTCGCGCAGTACGCGGATGGCATTGGCGCAGCCAACGAAATGCACGTTGTCATATCTCGAGAGCATCTCGATCATCTGCAGCTTGAGCGGGGAGACATCGGCCCGCATAACATCAAGCCCGCCGGCATGTGCGACCACGTCGACCTGGTATCCCTGTGAGCGGTGCTCCTGCAGGAATTTCTCGGCATAAAGCAGGGCGGCGGCGAATTGCTGCGGGTCTGATTCGCTGATGTGCAGAATTACGTTGTCGCTATCTGACAGCACCGGGCTGAACGCGGCAAGCATTTCACCGGGGAAGCCCGGTTGCCCGTTAACGTATGGCTGGCTCAGCATGCCCGCCGCAAACACGACGAACAGTGCCGCAACAGACGCTGCAATGCGTGGCGAGAACAGCCGCCACGTGGCGAGGCGTGTCTTTTTGCTATGGGCTGAAGGCGCCTTGGTATGTCCAAAGCCCACTTTCATCAGGTCTTTCACAAGGTGCAGCTGGTGCACCCGTTCACGGACGTCCTGATCTTGATCCATCGCCCTGATTACAGTTTCCGAATGGGCAGCGTCCAGCATGCCATCGACAAACGATCCCAGTGTCTGATCATCCAGGCTGTATTCAGTATTCTCCATAATTACTACTCCACCAGGTGCAAAATCCTGTTTGCGGTCATTGCGCCGGAGGGCGCGGTAGTCATTTTTCCCAGCAGGCCCTTTCTGGCCCGGTGCAGGCGGCTCATGACGGTGCCGATTGGTATTTCCAGTGCCTCGGCAACTTCACAGTAGGGCAGCCCGTCCAGGTCAACCAGCGAGATGACCTGTCGCTGTTCTGCAGGCAGCCTGCCAATGGCCTGGCGTACCTGCACTACAATTTCGAGTTGCTGGCAGTTGCTGAAGGGTCCTGCTTCATCAGCCAGCAACTCCTCGTCCAGTGTCTCGTGTCCCTTGTTCTTTCTCAGGCTGGCGTACCAGGCATTTTTCAGAATCCGGTACAGCCACGAGTACAGCCTGTTTTCGTCTTTCAATTGCCTGCTCTTCAATATGCCTGTTTCAATGGTTTCCTGAACCAGGTCATCGGCAAGCATTTCATCGCCACACCACGCCAGCGCAACGCGATACAGACGATCCCTTGAATCGGCAATGCGTCTCCCCAACGCAGTGCCCGCACACAGCTTGTCTCTTATCATCGCCCCAACCCTTTTATTAGATGAATTTGGTGACCACTTTATTCTCTTAATTTGCGGGTCGCTTTTATTGTTATTCCGGCAGGCCGCCTGGATGGCAGGCGGGGTGCCGCTAAGTTCACCGCTATCCCAACCTTAAACTTGCTGGGGGTTAGCGTCAATCAAGAGATGGCTATTTTCAGGAATAGTGTGGTGACAATGGTGTAAAGAACATATAAAACAGTAGGTAATTGCATCCTATTTATGCAGGCCATTAACTGCTCGCCTATTCTAATCTGTAATTAACTTTATGAGTGGCGGCTAAGTTATTGAATTTGAATAGACCTATCAAAATCATTGATGCCTGCCGAAATTCCCCGGGAATAAAACCTGACGCTGACGACTCTAGGTAGGTGAGACAAGGATAACCTTGGGGGACTCCATGTACTGCCGGGTACCTGCTCACAACGTACGTTGAAGCAATCTTTAATAAGAAAGGAGAGGAGCCACAATGAAAATTTCCATGAAACAAACTGCTGTTGCGATCAGCAGTGTCCTGCTCACAGGGGCAGTCGGCACGGTCGCAGCACATGGCCTGGAAGACATCGGCGCGCCGGCATGTCTCGAGGCCAACTTTATGATGGCTGACGCCATGAATAACAATCCAGCAGGATTTGGACCTGCAGGGGCACCATGGGCTGCAGCCAATGGTCCTGGCCAGGTGCTGGAAGTCAGCATCGTGACCGGTGCGCGTGGTATCACGGTGACTAACCCGTTTGCGTATTTAGGACCATCTGATGGATCTGACCCTATTTGTGGTGGCGACGGTGTTAATAATAATCCTGATATTTCCTGTGCCGGGGATGGTGACGGCAAAGCCCCGTTCAAGCCGACCGGTGTACTGTCCGGCGGTCTGAACGGCCATGCCTTCATCACCAGTGCGGGCCAGCAGGCACTGACCGAGTTCCATCGCGATGGTACGCCAATCCGTTCCGTGTCTTACCGACCCACACTCGGCAACCCGTCAGGTAATGCCGGTCTGGGTTCACTGCCGCGTCCGCTGGGTACCCAGATGATGCCGAACGGCAACATCGCACAGGCGATCTGTGATGCCAACTTCTTCAATGCAAATAACTCGGACCGTGATCCTGGTTACCATGATCCACAGCAGATAAAAGACGGTGATCCTCAAGGTACAAACGGTGGTGGTAATACTTCATGGAAGTACTTCCCGCCGGTCTATAGCACACCTGCACGTGCTGCCAACAGCCGCGTGCTGGTGCTGGACCAGGAAAGCCTGGAAGTGGTCGACGAGTACAGCCAGCCGGCTGATCAGGATGCACGCTGGACCTGTATGGCCGGTATTGCATTCTCTGAAGAAGGTATGGGTCTGAGTATGTTCCACGGTGCAGCTATCGCCATGGTCGACTGGAAGGCCGGCCTTACAGAAGGCCGCAGCACCGGTGTCGGTTCTAACAGTGTCTGCAACAAGAACGGCAAGGGCTGCTTCGAGATCGATGATGACGAGAACAAGTCTGTAGTCTCCCGCTGGATCGACATGCGTCCGGGCGAGCCGGCCGATGATCCGTCACGCCGTGATTCACTGCGTGCCTGGGGTTACGATGAGGATGGCACCATCTACGCCACAGACCGTGAGCGTTCGGCGGATTGTCTTGAGGGTCACACCCCCGGGACCTGGAGTGGTAGTACAGCGCCGCCAGCTTGTCATCCGGGTGTTTTCCGCCAGAAGGTGCAGGTTGTCGACTGGGGTAGCAACTCACCGGACCGTACCATCGGTCTTGATCCGGGCGTGAACGTTATCGCCGGTATCCGTCCCAACCGTATGTCCGCCGTTGCCTGTAGCAACATCGGTGGCACGGGTGCGGACTGTGACGTTGAGACCCTGCTGGTTGCTGCTTCCGCCTTCAATCCGGGCTGTTCGGTGACAGGTGGTACTCCGCCGGCACCGTGCTTCGTGCCTGGTGGTGGCGTCGGTGAGTACTCCATCGATCCGGATGATGCCGATGGCGCAAGTGCTTCCTGCACGGGTGCACAGGGCGGTGCTCAATCCAGCTATGGCCCGGGTGGCGCCAACGAAGGTTGTGCCCAGCCGATCGCCAAGTTCCTGGGTCGTAGCCCTGACGTGGGAACGGGTCCGGATCTGGTCGACCCGCGCATGCTGATGGTGATCCACGAGGCGTTCGTTCAGTAAGCAGTTAGCAGTAGCAAGTACTTGTTTTCCGGCGGGCACGGTACCGCCCGCCGGAATCCAGGTTTAAAGGCC
>JAOUBY010000018.1 GCA_029860045.1 Gammaproteobacteria bacterium
GGGGGGGCCGGGCCCGCGGTCTGAAAAGCAAGGCAGGGACGGCATGTCTTTGCCGCCCCCGCCAGGCATTGCTTACTTGATTTCGATACTCGCCGATTCCTTGATGGTCTCGATGTGCTTCTGCAGGTTCTGGTTGGTGAGCATCATCTTGATGCGTTCCTTGACGTCATCAAAGGGCGGCGGTGTGCTTTCACGCGTGTCATCCAGCATGATCACGTGCCAGCCGAACTGGGTCTTCACCGGGGTCTTTGTATAGCTGCCTTTCTCCATCGCGGCAGTGGCATCGGAGAACGGCTTGACCATCTGGCCGGCACCAAACCAGCCCAGTTCACCCCCGGAAGGGCCTGAGGGGCCGGTTGACTTCTCCTTGGCGAGTTCCGAGAAATCCTGACCGCCGTCCAGCAGGGAGACCACGGTGTTGGCCTCTTCCTCTGTCTCAACCAGGATGTGGCGTGCCTTGTACTCCTTGCCCCCTGTGCCGATCTTCTCGTCGTAGAGCTTTTGTGCTGCTTCGTCACTGACCGGGTTGTTTTCCATGTAGTCGTTGATGGCGGCACCGGCCAGCGTGCTGCGTTGCAGCTGGTCGAGCGTGGCGGCGACCTTCGGCGTTGCAGTCAGCCCCTTGTTGTCTGCTTCCTGGCGCATCAGTTCCAGTGCAATCAGTTCGTCCAGTATGGTTTCCTGGCTGGCATCGTCGCCGGCGCCCTTGCTCTTGCGCTGGTTGGCATAGACATCCAGGGCGTTTTGCGTGATGGAATTGCCGTTGACGGTTGCAATGACGGTGCCGGTAACGGCAGGTGCCGGTGCCGGGCTGTCGGGCGCGGCGCTGCTGCCGGGATTCAGCGAGGAGTTCATCTGGTCGCAGCCGCCGAGGGTGATGAGGGACGCGAGTAACAGCATGTAATAACGATAATTCATTGAATTTACCTTCTTGTGAATGGATAGATCAGAATTCTTCAGGTGCCCTGGCATTGATGCTGAGAGCATGAATTTCCTGCTGCATCATATCACCTGCGGCCTCATACACCAGTCTGTGCCGCTGTATCAGGCTTTTCCCCAGGAACGCGGCAGACGTGATATCCACGATAAAGTGGCCACCACCGCTGGCGGCACCGGCGTGACCAGCGTGTTTGGCACTCTCGTCGATGATGTCCAGGGCATCGGGTTGCAGGCCCTGTTCCAGGCGCTGACGCAGCTTTGTCACGCGTTCTTCAGACATCAGGGCAACACCTTCTTGAACGGCTTTACCGTGACGCTGGCATAAACGCCTGCGGCCACGTAGGGATCGCTGTCGGCCCAGTCCCGGGCCTGTTGCAGTGAGTCGAACCCGGCGACCACCAGGCTGCCGGTAAAGCCGGCATCGCCCGGATCATTGCTGTCGATGGCCGGGTGTGGACCGGCCAGTACCAGCCGTCCGTCTTCCTGCAGGGCCTGCAGGCGTTGCAGGTGGTCGGGGCGTGCCTTGAGGCGGTCGGCCAGGCTGCCGTCACGGTCCTGGCTGATAATGGCATACAGCATCAGCTTTCATCCTCCCGGGATTCCATGTAGCGGCTCAGGTAAAAGGCCTGGGCGAATACGAACACCAGTGTCAGGCCCATCATGCCGAACAGCTTGAAGTTAACCCAGGTGTCCTCGCTGAAGTTGAAGGCGACGTACAGGTTGATGAGCCCCATGAACAGGAAAAACATCACCCAGGCCAGGTTCAGTCGTGTCCAAACCGGTGCCGGCGCCTCGATGGCATGTCCCATCATGCGTTCAACCAGCGTGGTCTTGCCGATAAAACTGCTGGCCAGGAATGCCACCCCGAAAAGCCAGTTCACCACGGTGGGTTTCCACTTGATGAATACCGGGTCATGCAGGGCCAGCGTCAGGCCGCCAAATACGATCAGGATGCCGAGCGTGATGACGTGCATCTTCTCGAACTTGCGGTGTTTCAGCCAGTACAGCCCGGTCTGCACCATTGCTGCGCCAATGGCGACAGCGGTCGCGACATAGATGTCATACGTCTTGTACGCGATAAAGAACAGGATGATGGGGAACAGGTCAAAGAGAAATTTCATGTGGTCACTGTAGTTATGTTGATTTATGCGGGCTTGCCGCCCCAAAGGGCGTAAATCATAGTCTTTTTGCGGTGTCGTTTAAACCGTGGGATTGGTCGGGATTGTCTGCCGGGTATTTGCCATTGCCGCGCTACGCGCGCGATGATGAGGTTTTCCGGGTAGTCAGGGCCTCCCTAGTGCAACGAGCGGTCCATGCTCCACTGACGGTGGTATTTTTCCATGACCTTGCGCACAGATTCCGGATAATCCAGTGCATCCATCTGTTGTATGCCCTCGGTGAAGAACTGTCTGGCATCCTCCGGCAACTTGCTGGTCAGCTGCGCGAAGGCCTGCTCCATCAGTGCGGTGTTGTGGCTGCGGGTGGCAATGATGCTCTGGTTCAGCAGCAGCACGCGCCATGGCCGGCCGGGGTTTATCTTTTCCAGGTCCTGGCTGATTACCGGTGATACCGCGGCGATGATCTGGCCGATCACCCCGCTCAATGCTTCAAGCTTGTCGGGATCGCGGATGGTGTTTGCATAGCGGGCCAGTGCATCGACGACCGGCTCCAGCGTGTCGATTAATCCGCCACGCTGTGCCACCCACAGGGCGATATCGATAATCAACGCGGCCTGTTCCATTTTAAGGCCACCTGGCTGATGCTGTTCGATCTCCGCGGACAGGCCTTCGGCCAGGCGCAGTGCATATTCACCGATCTCGGTGACATCGGTGCCGGCTGCCCGGTCCGCCGCCGCGTGGTCGGCGTCGAGCCGCTGCATGACCTCAACCAGTTGCCCAAACGCCTGTACCAGCTCAGCCGCTCCGGATTGTTCCGTAGCGGCGGGTGCTGTGCTGTTGCAGGCATCAAGTGTTTCGGAAATGAGGTGCCGGATGTTGTCCAGTTGACCGCCGGGTATATCCATACAGGTTCACTCGCAATGATTGTTGCCAATGGTAACAGTGTTGGATGGATGTCCGCGATAAGGTGAAATCCCACCCCGTTTGTGTGTAACACCCCATTCGCTCCAGACCTCCTGTAGAATAGTACGAATGTCTGCAAATTATGACCTGCACAGCCATTCACTTGCCTCGGACGGCACCCTGGCGCCGGGCGCGTTATTGCGCGCCGCGCATGACGGTGGTGTGGATGTGCTGGCACTGACCGACCATGACACCACCGACGGAATCGCCGCGGCGGCTGCCGCTGCCGGCGAGCTCGGTATGCAACTGGTGCCGGGCGTGGAGATTTCGGTGAGCTGGCAGGCACAGACCATTCACGTACTGGGTATCGGTATCGATCCAGCCAGCGCGGCATTGCAGGCGGGATTGTCCGGACTGCGTGATTTTCGTGACTGGCGTGCCGAGGAGATTGGCCGGCGACTGGCACGGGCCGGGATCGGTGGCGCGTACACTGGAGCGCGGGCGCTTGCCCGGGGGAACATTGTCAGCCGCACGCACTTCGCGCATTTTCTGGTCGAGCAGGGCCATGCGAAAAACGTGCGCGAGGTGTTCCGGCGTTTCCTGGTACACAACAAGCCGGGCTATGTCTCCGGCAAGTGGGCAGAAATGGAGGCGGCGCTGGGCTGGATTCGCGGGGCCGGTGGCCTGGCCCTGATTGCCCACCCGGCGCGCTATCGCATGACGGCCAGCAAGTTGCGCCGGCTGGTGGGTGAATTCCGCGAATGTGGCGGGGTCGGCATGGAAGTGGTCTCGGGCAGTCACACGCGCGATAACATCCAGACCATGGCGGCGCTGTGCCGCAACGAGGGCCTGCTGGCGTCCAGTGGTTCGGATTATCACGGTCCGGAAAACTGCTGGATCAAGCTGGGGCAGTTACCGGCGCTGCCGGCCGGCTGCACCCCGGTGTGGGAGAGTGAGCACTGGCCGATGCAGTGATGGCAGGAATATAGCCACGCAGAACGCGGAAGAAAAAGAAACTGCGTGCTGATTGTTCATGTACACCCTGTGCCGGGCTTAGATGAATTGTTTCTTCTCTGTGGCGAGTCTCTTGTAATGCTTATTTCGCGCGCTGTGACTGTGCGCAAACTGATTTTATGATTGGATACACATGAGCCAGTTTTTCCAGATTCATCCGGTCAACCCGCAGCAGCGGCTGATCCGCAATGCGGTTGATATCATCCGCGCCGACGGGCTGGTGGCGTACCCGACCGATTCCAGTTACGCGCTGGGTTGCCGGGTCGGCGACAAGCGCGGCATGGAACGCATACGCCGTATCCGCGAGCTGGGTGAATCGCACAATTTTACCCTGGTGTGTCGCGACCTCTCGGAGATTGCCAGTTATGCAAAGGTGGACAACAGCGCCTACCGCCTGATGAAGTCACTGACGCCGGGACCGTACACCTTTATCCTGCGTGCCACCCACGAGGTGCCGCGTCGCCTGCAGCAGGGAAAGCGCAAGACCATCGGTATCCGTGTGCCGGATCACCCCATTACGCTGGCGTTGCTGGGCGAACTGGGAGAGCCGTTAATGAGTTCCACGCTGATCCTGCCGGGGCGCGACCATCCGGAGACCGATGCGCACGATATCCGTGAACGGCTGGAGCATGAGCTGGACCTGGTCATCGATGGCGGCAATTGCGGGCTGGAGCCGACCACGGTCGTTGATCTGGTGGACGGGTCGGCGCAGGTGCTACGCAGGGGTCGCGGTTCGACCGAGGGGTTCGGACAGTAATGCAATCGGCAGTCACAGGGTTATAATCCGCCGATGTTCACCCTCAGTCTTGTGCAAAAGATCTCCATCTGGGTCGTTCCCGTGCTGCTGGCCATCACCGTGCACGAGGTCACGCACGGCTGGGTGGCGTCACGACTGGGCGACAAGACGGCACTGATGCTCGGGCGGCTCACGCTCAACCCGCTCAAGCATGTCGATCCGGTGGGGACTATCCTGATACCCGGTATGTTGCTGTTGTTGCAAAGCGGTTTCATTTTCGGTTACGCAAAACCGGTACCGGTGGACTGGCGTAACCTGCACCATCCCAAGCGCGATATGGCCATTGTTGCCATCGCCGGGCCGCTGTCCAACCTGGCTATGGGGGTCTGCTGGGCGCTGCTGATCCGGGTGGGTGCCATGCTGGGTGAGGCTGGAACGGCGCTGCTGTACATGGGTATCGCCGGCATCTTTATCAATACCATCCTGATGGTGCTGAACCTGTTGCCGTTGCCGCCGCTGGATGGCGGGCGCGTGCTGACCGGCCTGTTACCGGGGCCGCTGGCGTACAAATTCAGCCGCATCGAACCCTATGGCTTCTTCATCCTGATCGGCCTGCTCGTCACCGGCGTGCTGGGTCTGATACTGTGGCCCCTGATGGGCCTCGTACTGGCCGTGCTGCTGCCCGTTTCCGGTTTGCAGCCCGATGAGTTCATGCGGGTGCTGAAAGCGCTCATGTAAACACGGGAGATTCTCTTGGTTAGTCTGAACAACAACAGCCGGGTCCTGTCCGGTATGCGACCCACCGGCCAGCTGCACCTGGGCCACTATCACGGCGTATTGAAGAACTGGGTCAAGCTGCAGCAGGAGTTCGACTGTTTCTTCTTCGTCGCCGACTGGCATGCGCTTACCACGCACTACGAGGAGTCGCACATCATCGCCGAAAGCGTCTGGGACATGGTGATCGACTGGCTGGCTGCAGGCGTCAACCCCGGCTCGGCACAGCTGTTCATCCAGTCGCAGGTGCCGGAACACGCGGAGTTGCACCTGTTGCTGTCCATGGTGACCCCGCTCGGCTGGCTGGAGCGCGTGCCAAGCTACAAGGATCAGCAGGAGAAACTGCGCGAACGTGATCTCGCCACGTACGGCTTTCTCGGCTACCCGCTGCTGCAGAGTGCCGACATCCTCATCTATGGTGCCGACAAGGTGCCGGTCGGCGAGGACCAGGTTGCGCACGTGGAACTGACGCGCGAGGTGGCGCGACGCTTTAATCATATCTACGGGCGCGAGGCCGGCTTCGAGGAAGCGGCCGAGGCAGCCATCAAGAAAATGGGCAAGAAAAACGCCAAGCTGTTCCGACAACTGATGAAACGTTACCAGGAACAGGGCGAACACGATGCCGTGGAGGTCGCCCATGCGCTGTTGAAAGAGCAGCAGAACCTGGCGCTCAGTGATCGCGAGCGCCTGCTCGGTTACCTGGAAGGGGGCGGGCGTGTGATTCTCATGGAGCCGTCCGCGCTGCTGACGCCGGCGTCGAAGATGCCGGGACTGGATGGTCAGAAGATGTCCAAGTCCTACAACAACACCATCAGCCTGCGCGAGGACCCGGATGCGGTGCAGGAAAAGCTGCGCACCATGCCGACCGACCCGGCGCGTGTGCGCCGTACCGACCCGGGCAACCCGAAGGTGTGCCCGGTCTGGCAGTTGCACGAGGTGTATTCGAATGACGAGGTGAAGGACTGGGTACAGGAAGGCTGCACCACGGCGGGGATCGGTTGTCTGGATTGTAAACAACCCATCATCGAGGCGGTGCTGAACGAATTGAAACCCATCCAGGAGCGGGCGCGCGAGTTCGAACAGGACTCGGGCCGTGTGCGCGCCATTATCAACGAGGGATCGGAGGCGGCGCGTGATGTCGCGCGCCAGACGCTGGATGAAGTGCGCCAGGTGATGGGCCTGAAATACTAGCGATTTTATCAGGCAAATCATGCAAAAAAGACGACATTCCGGGTGCAATAGGGTAATATCCTGCAAACGGCATCGGTCGTTTGCTTGAGGTAGTCAATGAGCGAAAGTCCTGGTCAAGAAGCCACACCCGATATCCATCCTCAGGAAGAACTTCCCCTCGCCATCGTCAAGGGCAAGGCCCTCGAATCACTGCCGCAAGATCTGTATATCCCGCCGGAGGCGCTGGAGGTCTTTCTCGAGGCCTTTGAGGGGCCGCTGGACCTGTTGCTGTACCTGATCCGCAAGGAAAACCTCGACATTACCGACATTCCGGTGGCCGATATAACGCGCCAATATGTTGAATATATTGAACTTATGCAGGAAATGCAGCTGGAGCTGGCCGGCGAGTACCTGGTCATGTCCGCGATGCTGGCAGAGATCAAGTCACGCATGCTGCTGCCGCGCCCGGCCGGTATCGAAGAGGACGAGGATGATCCGCGTGCCGAACTGATCCGGCGCCTGCAGGAGTACGAGCGCTACAAACAGGCGGCGGAAGACCTCGACGTGCTGCCGCGGCTGGGCCGCGACGTGTTCCAGACCAGTGCCGAGCCCCCCGAACAAAAAGTGGTGCAGATGCCGGCGGAGGTCGAACTGCAGGACCTGATAGCGGCATTCCAGGAAGTCATGCAGCGCGCCTCGATGTATGCCCATCACCACGTGCAGATGGAGGCGCTGTCGGTACGCGAGCGCATGTCCATCGTGCTAAGCAAGGTAGACAGCACGCACTTCACCAGTTTCTCCGAGCTGTTCACGCCCGAGGAAGGGCGCATGGGCGTGGTGGTCACGTTCCTGGCGATCCTTGAACTGGTCAAGGAATCTCTGCTGGAGCTGACCCAGGGCGAGGCGTTCGCGCCGATCCATGTCAAGGCCGCATCGCGCGTTGAACAGCCCGGTGCAGCAGATGCCGAACCTGCCAGCAACGAGCCGGCCACAGCCTGAGTTGATAACGATGGAAACTGCACAACTAAAACTGATCCTTGAAGCCATCCTGCTGGCCGCCGGCCGCCCGCTAAACATCGACCAGTTGCTGGCCATGTTCGATCTGCATGAGCAGCCGGAGCGCGGCGCGATTCGCGAGGCCATCGCGCTGCTGAAGGAAGACTATGACGAACGCGGCATCAATGTTGCTGAAGTCGCCGGCGGTTACCGTATCCAGGTGCGTGACACCATGCAGCCCTGGATCGCCAAACTGTGGGAAGAAAAACCGGCACGATACTCCCGCGCGCTGCTGGAAACTCTTTCGCTGATTGCCTATCGTCAACCGATCACGCGTGGCGAGATCGAAGAGGTGCGCGGCGTTACTGTCAGCAGTTCGATCATGAAAACCCTGCTGGAACGCGAATGGGTGCACGTGGTCGGGCACCGCGATGTGCCGGGTCGACCGGCCATGTACGGCACCACCAAACAGTTTCTCAATTACTTCAGTCTGAAGAGTCTCAATGAGTTGCCGTCACTGGCCGAACTGCGCGACCTGGCTGCCATCGGCAAGGACCTGCAGCTGGACCTCAACGACATTCCCGGTATCGTGACCGAGTCAGCCAATGACCAGGCGGAAACAGAAGACGAGACCGTCACGGAAGAACTGTCATCGGTTGAATCGTCTAACGACGATAACGTCGCGACACTGCACTGACCCCTGAGCGGGGTTGGCATAATTCCCCATGGCTGAACGCCTGCAAAAAGTACTGGCCCGTGCCGGCTATGGTTCTCGTCGCGAGATCGAGGAATGGATTCGCGCCGGCAAGATCACCGTCAACGGCAAGCCAGCGGAGCTCGGCGTCAGCGTCAGCAGCAAGGACCGCATCAGTATCGACGGGCGCCTGATCAAGCTCGCAGAAGAAGAACACCCGCCGCGCACCCTGATCTATCACAAGCCCGCCGGCGAACTGACCACGCGCAAGGACGAGGCCGGTCGACCCACGGTTTTCGACAGCCTGCCGCGCATCCGCAATGCACGCTGGATCACCATCGGTCGGCTGGATTTCAATACCTCCGGTTTATTACTGGTCACCACCGACGGAGAGCTGGCACATCGCCTGATGCACCCGTCCTGGGAGATCGAGCGTGAATATGCCGTGCGCATCCTGGGTAAGGTGGATGACCAGGTGCTGCAGCGACTGCTGGAAGGCGTCATGCTCGATGACGGCATGGCGGCATTCGGCACTATCAAGGATGCGGGCGGTGAGGGCGCCAATCACTGGTATCACGTGACGGTCCGGGAAGGCCGCAACCGCGAGGTGCGCCGCCTGTGGGAGTCGCAGGGCCTGCAGGTCAGTCGCCTGATCCGGGTGCGTTTTGGCCCGATCGCCCTGCCTGCCGGCCTGAGTCGCGGGCGCTTCCGTGATCTTGAGCGGAAGGAGGTCGAGGCACTGTACACGGTGGTGAAGCTGTCGCCTCCCAAACAGGCTGCCGCAAGACGTGCGCCACCACGACGCGGTACCGCGCGGCGCGGAAAGCGTGTGCGCTGATGGCCGCGCGCCGGCGCATCAGCCGGGAACTGCCGCTGGTGTACCGGCAGCTGTCCGGTGCCCTTGGTACGCAGCACTGGTGGCCGGCGGACACACCCTTCGAGGTCATGGTCGGGGCAGTGTTGACGCAGAACACCGCGTGGAGCAATGTCGAACGGGCCATCGCCAACCTGCGTGCGCGTGACAAGATGGATGCACAGCAGATCGTACGCGCGCGCAGTGACCATCTCGCCAACTGGTTGCGCCCGTCCGGCTACTTCAACATCAAGGCCACACGACTGAAGAATTTCTGTCGCTGGTACCTCGACAACGGCGGCTTTGATTCACTCGCACAACTCGATACTGACACGCTGCGCAATGCCCTGCTGACGGTGAACGGTGTCGGGCATGAGACGGCCGACGACATCCTGCTGTATGCCTTTGGGCGCCCCGTGTTCGTCATCGACGCCTATACGCGCCGCCTGTTCGCGCGCCTTGGCCTGTTTGCCGGTGACGAACCGTATGATGAGATGCGGCTGGCCGTCGAGGATGCGCTCGGGGCGGATGTCGGTCTGTTCAATGAATACCACGCACTGATTGTGCACCATGCCAAGCAGCATTGCCGTGTGAAACCGCGCTGCGGTGGCTGTGTGCTCAGTCGCCGCTGTACGGCAGTCTGCAATTAGCTGCTAGAATGAATCCATACATCTCCGGGGGGTGGTTTATGAAAGGCGATACTCGATTTTCCCGTCATGGTTTCCAGGCCGGTCTGTTCCTTCTGCTGGGGACGCTGCTGCTGACTGCCTGTGACAACGAGCCGCCAGTGCCCGTTATTGAGGAGCCGGCTGCAGAAGAGCAGGCGCAATCCCCTGTTGAGCCGGACGTGGCCGAACATGCCGTGACCGAGGCAGTAGAGGGACTCACGGCCGGCATGGTGAACCCGGGTTACCAGGAAAAGCCGGACTGGTTCGCCAATACCTTCCTCGATATCCGGGAAGACATCGACGAGGCGCAGGCCGCCGGCAAGCGCGTGTTGTTGTACTTCTACCAGGATGGTTGTCCGTACTGCCAGAAACTGATCGAAACCAATTTCTCGCTGAAGGACACGGTGACACGCACGCGCGAGAACTACGAGGTCATCTCCATCAACATGTGGGGTGACCGCGAAGTGACCGACCTGTCCGGAGCGCTAATAACCGAGAAAGAATTTTCCAAAGCGCTGCGCGTGATGTTTACCCCGACATTGCTGTTCATGGACGAGCAGGGCGAGGTGGTGTTACGCATGAACGGTTACTATCCACCACACAAGTTCAATGCCGCGCTGGACTATGCCGCTGAACATGACGGCAAGACCCCGAGTTTCCGCGAATACCTGGCGCAGGTCGCGCCGGCACCGGCCAGCGGCAAACTGCACGGTGATCCCTCCTTCATAGCGGCCGACACTGATCTTGCCGCGCGTGACAGTGGCAAACCCCTGCTGGTGATGTTCGAACAGAAGGAGTGCGGTCCCTGCGATGAGCTGCACCAGGACATCCTGCAACGCCCGGAGAGTCGCGAACAACTGGCGCGCCTCGACGTGGTGGTGCTTGATATGTGGTCAAAAGAGCCGGTCCGTCGTGCCGACGGCAAACAAAGCAGTGTTGCCGAATGGGCAAGGGACCTGGATGTGAAGTATGCGCCCTCGCTGGTGTTTTTTGATGCGGACAACAAGGAAGTGTTCCGCACCGAGGCGTATCTGAAGGCCTTCCACACGCAGTCCTCGATGGACTACGTGGCATCAAGGGCCTACCTGGAACAGACCGAGTTCCAGCGCTACATCGCCGCCCGCGCCGAGGCACTGGAGGCAAAGGGTATTCATATCGACCTGATGGAGTGAACCGACTTATATACGGAGTCGGAGGCGAGCAAGAATATTCCTTTGTTTTTGACGGATGAATGTCTGCTTTCGGCCAGAACACGACATTCAGCCTGGTACGAGAACAGCCTGGTAGGGTCGTCGTTGCCATGTATAGATAAGAATGAGGTAATCTTTACCTGCAGACCCTCCATTTTGGGAATGGCGATGATTAATGCTGGACACATACATATCCACCAATTTACTCCCGAAGGAGTTGTGGTGGATGCCGCAGCGCTCAACCAGTTCCAACAACAATGGGCAACCTACGGAAAGCTGGTCTCGGAGAATTCGCTTTCGCATCGTGAGGTTACAGGCATACTACACACAACCTTGGTCGATGAGTTCGCTTTGCCATTTAACTTTCTCGACATCGCCTGTGGTGATGCGAGCATAATGCCTGAAGCCTTTCTTGATGTTCCTGTTCGCCACTACCACGGAATCGATCTGTCCCAGCCAGCACTTGAGTTGGCTGCTGCCAACTTGGACAAATTGCCCTGTGAAGTAGATCTCGACCATCGGGATTTTTTCGAAGCGTTGACTAGTCGTACCGAGTACGCAGATGCAGCCTGGTGCAGCCTGTCAATTCATCATCTGGAGACGGACAATAAGCTAGACGTGCTGAAGGCAATCCGAGATGCACTTGGATCTAGTGGTATCTTTCTCCTCTATGAGCCTACTCGCATAGATGGCGAAGATCGGACTGGTTACCTCGAACGGTTCCAGCAGACGAACCATCAGCTGTGGGATTATCTGAGCAAGTCTGAGTGGGGGCAGATATGGGACCATGTATCCACCTGTGATTATCCAGAAAGTGCTGCAGACTGGCTTGAGCTCGGGAAAAAAGCTGGCTTTAGCTCAGGCCAACAGATATTTAAGGACTCAACAGATTTTTACCGCCTATTTCGTTTCAACGACTGAGCAGGATTTTGCCGTTGAAGGTCCGGAATACCACCAGGAGTTGCCGTTCCCTGGATGCCCGTCTAGTTCCGGTTTGCCGCAACTCAGGACGTTCACACTGTTCTAGCGTACTACGCTAACCGGCCAATAGTTGCCTGTCATCCGATACAGAAAATTTCCAGTATGCAGCTTCTGAATAGTTAAATATGGTGTTTAGTTAATGGCTTATTACCAAATATAAAAAAGGATCTCGACTTGATCTACGGAAGAATTTAGACTAATTCTATTACAGTCCGCTATCATCATAAGGGAGGCATCTTAATGCTAAGGAATACAAAACTCGCTGCTGCGTTGGTTGCAGCAATAGTGTCAGCACCGCTGACCTCTAACCCGGCAAATGCCACCGGCATGGCCAAGTCGAACCAGTTCTGGTGGCCGGAGCTGCTGGACCTCAGCCAACTGCGTGCGCATGATGCGCGCTCCAATCCCTACGGTGATGATTTCGACTACGCGAAGGCATTTGCAAGCGTTGACCTCAAGGCGCTGGAAGCTGATGTCGAGAAAGCCCTGACGACATCGCAGGACTGGTGGCCGGCCGACTGGGGTCACTACGGCGGCCTGATGATCCGCCTGGCCTGGCACAGCGCGGGCACATACCGCGTGCATGATGGTCGCGGTGGTGGCGATGGTGGCCAGATTCGCCTGGAGCCGCTCAACAGCTGGCCGGATAACGGCAACCTCGACAAGGCGCGACGCGTCCTGTGGCCGGTCAAACAGAAATACGGCCGCAATGTCTCCTGGGGCGACCTGATGATCCTCGCCGGTAACGTCGCGCTGGAATCGATGGGTTTCGAGACGCTGGGTTTTGCCGGCGGCCGTGCGGACGACTGGGAAGCGGACTTGGTGTACTGGGGTCCGGAAACGAAGATGCTAGCCAACGACAAGCGTTACGGTAAGGACGGTGAACTGGAGAAGCCACTGGCCGCGCTACACATGGGCCTGATCTACGTGAACCCGGAAGGTCCAAACGGTAACGGCGATCCGAAGTCTGCTGCACATGACATCCGCAAGTCGTTCGGCCGGATGGCGATGAACGACGAAGAAATCGTCGCGCTGATCGCCGGCGGTCATACCCTCGGCAAGGGGCATGGTGCTCACAAGGGTGATTGCGTGGGGCCGGAACCGGCTGCCGAAGCGATCGAAGCGCAGGGTTTTGGCTGGAAGAACAAGTGCGGCAAGGGTAATGCCGAAGACACCGTAACCAGTGGCCTGGAAGGTGCCTGGACCCAGACGCCGACCGCCTGGTCGATCCTGTTCCTCGACAACCTGTTCCGCTTTGAGTGGGTGCAGCAGAAAACCCCGACGGGTGCCACCCTGTGGGTGCCGAAAGACAAGGATGCACAAACGGCCGTGGCGGATGCTCACATCAAGGGCAAGCGTAATCCGCCCATCATGCTGACCACTGACCTGTCGCTCAGGGAAGACCCGGAGTTCCGCAAGATCTCCGAGCGCTTCCTGAAGAACCCGAAGGCATTTGACGAGGCCTTCGCCCGTGCCTGGTTCAAGCTGACCCACCGCGACCTCGGCCCGCGTGCCCGCTATGTCGGCAGCGAAGTACCGGAAGAAGTGTTTGCCTGGCAGGACCCGGTCCCGGCCGCTGAATACACGCCGAGTGCCGCTGAGGCGGACAGCCTGAAGAAGAAGATCATGGCTTCAGGGCTGACCGTGCCTGAACTGGTGCGGGCGGCCTGGGCTTCGGCGTCCAGCTACCGTGGCTCGGACATGCGTGGCGGTGCCAACGGTGCGCGCATACGCCTGGCCCCGCAGAAAGACTGGGCAGCCAACGACCCGCAGGAGCTGGCCAAGGTGCTGGGCAAGCTGGGAGAGGTCCACAAGGGCTTCGGCAAGAAGATGTCCATGGCTGACATGATCGTGCTCGGCGGTGCCGCGGCGATCGAGAAGGCCGCCGCCGATGCCGGCCACAAGGTCAAGGTGCCGTTCAGCGCAGGACGGGGCGATGCAGTGCAGGAAATGACCGAAGTGGATTCGTTCGCGGCGCTGGAACCGGCTGCGGACGCTTTCCGGAACTACTACACGAATGGTGCTTACGCCTCACCAGTAGAGATGCTGGTCGAAAAGGCTGACCTGCTGACCCTGACCGTGCCGGAGATGACTGCGCTGGTTGGTGGCATGCGTGCCTTGGGTGCGAATGCCGGCGGCTCGAAGCACGGTGTGTTCACCGGCAATCCGGGCACCCTCAACAATGACTTCTTCGTCAACCTGCTCGATATGTCCACTGAGTGGAAGAAGTCAAAGACCGACGGTGTCTATAACGGCGTCGACCGCAAGAGCGGCAAGATCAAGTGGACAGCCACGTCGGTTGACCTGATCTTCGGGTCGCAGTCCGAGCTGCGCGCCGTCGCCGAGGTCTATGCATCCGAGAACGACAAGCTCGTAAAGGACTTCGTCGTGGCATGGACCAAGGTGATGACGCTCGACCGCTTCGATTTGAAGAACTGATCGAACAGCCCGGACGCTGGGTAGTTTCCATCAGGCAGCGCGTGGTCAGGTAATGCGCCCCCGCGGTAACGGGGGCGCTTCCTTATCAGCGGCTGGACTGCCACCTGTCTGGTGCAAATCTTCTGCTTATATTTTTTCATCATTGCTATGAATATCTGGGAAATTCTTTATCCAAGGTTTCTTATGGTATAGCATCCCTAATTCGCCTAGCAGGCCATATGGTTCGTAAACAATTAGCCGGTGGCAAGTATTAGAAAGCTATAAATGTCAGCGTTGAGTTGTTTTCTTCCGGTCGACCGGTTGAGCTGGCAGTACATTCAATAAGTTATGCAGAACGTCCTGTTTCACCCCAAAAGCGGTCATCCGATTGGATTGCTCAGGTATTTAACCAGGAAGGTCTGAAAACGGGGTATATCCGGACATTCAGCTGATGTCTGGGAATGACCGGAAAGCCGCAGAACCGGACATTCCCGTCAGGTAATTTGTACTTCCGAGAACGGCCAAAAGCGGACGTTCAGACTCGATCAAGAACACCCCCCAAAGGAGCCTCCATAGTATGATTCATCATTCTTTGACGCCTTCGATAAGCAGATAAACATCATCTTTTAAAAAACGTTTACTAGTGATGTTAAGTTCAGAAGATTCTTCAATATACTGAACTGTTTTTCTGTCAAATCTGGCACCATAGACTTTCTCAACAAAAGAAGTGAAGAAATCCTGACGCCTTCTTATTTCCTTGTTGTTTGAATAAATCATTTCTAGCAACCTGAATTTACCGCCCGGCTTAAGAACGCGACTAAATTGCTCCAGTGCCATAGGCTGAAATTCATCTGGCATAACGCAACAAAGGAAGGTGGATATTATCCAATCATATTGATTTGAATCGACTAGACGCATAACACTGGCATCGTCATGTAGAAGTTCTACTTTGCAATCTGCTTTTTTTGCCTTCTTGGTTGCTTTTCTTAACATGACATCACTTAGATCAACGCCCGTTAATTCAACACTCTTGTGATAGTGTTGAAAATTTCTTCCTGTTCCTACCCCGGCTTCCAGTACTTTTCCTCTCAAATCACCTAGTATCTTTGGCCGCCATTCTCTATAAATCCGCTCCCATGGATAATCCAATATGTCATAGAACATGGCCGTAATATTGTATTTAGCTCGCAAGGATAGGTTTTCTTCTCTCATGAAAAATTCCTTTCAGACGGCGCACATATTCAAAATTGTATATGCTCTTGTTTGCAAAAGAATGATGGTAACCACTCTGAACCGTTTTAGCGATTTAAATAGAGATACATCGACTTATCCCGCGAGCATCCAGGTTCGATAAAACTTATTCTTCATGGGAATAAAAAAAGGCGGCCCGAAGGCCGCCACCAAAGGGAGATGTCTCTCGTGAAAGAAACAAATGCACACGTCTATAAAGTTGGGGGAAGGAGTAGACGCGTACAAATATTTTATCGGAATAAACCGTAATTTGTGTAGCGTGTAGATGCGACATTTTGTCGCACTGTCAGAAATGACAGCATAGGAAGAAATTTTGAATGTCGCCTTTGGGTCGAAAGGAGACATTCAACATTTAGCAATAAAAAGGCAGGGCTGAAAAGAACTCCAGCGTGTTTTCAGGGTGGGGGTGTCCGGCTAACTTGTTGATAACAAGTAAAGTTCAACAGTTGGTGGCAGTTAGCTGCCGGTTTTCTTTTTCTTCACCAATTTCTTCTTCTTTTTAGGTTTCTTCCCGACTTTTTTCTTTCTGACGGGCTGATCCAGCGGTGAAATATCGAGGCGTTGGCCGCATACCCGGGCCTTCCTGAGATCCTGGAACACATCCTTCGGCATGCCCATGGGCAGGTCGACCAGGCTGTATTCTGTATGAATGTCGACTCTACCGATGTACTGGGCATCCAGTCCGGCCTCATTGGCGATGGCACCGACGATGTTGCCGGGCTTGACCTTGTGCTGGTGTCCCACCTCGATACGAAAGCGTTGCATGCCTTCCTGGGTGGGCCGGCTCTGCGGCTTGCCCTTGCGCTCACCGTGTTTCTTGCGCTGTCCTGGTTCAGCCCTGGAGCGGGCCGGCTTCTTCTTTTCCGGTTGCAGCAACAACGCCCGGTCGCCGATGGAGAGCTTGGCCAGTGCCGCAGCAATCTCCAGTGCCGGCACATCGTGCTCCTGCTGGTACTGTTCCACTATGCCCTGCATGAAATCCAGTTCACCGGCGGCCAGCGTGTCGCTGATGCCCTGCTTGAACGCGGCGATGCGTTTGTTGTTGACCATCTCGGTTGATGGTAGCTCCAGCTGTTCGATCTTGTGTCGTGTCGCCTTTTCGATGGCGCCTAGCATGCGCCGTTCCCGGGGAGCGACAAACAGGATGGCATCACCCTTGCGCCCGGCGCGGCCGGTGCGACCGATGCGATGAATATAGGCCTCGGTGTCATAGGGGATGTCGTAGTTAACCACGTGGCTGATGCGTTCCACATCCAGGCCGCGTGCGGCGACGTCGGTGGCAACCAGGATATCCAGTGAGCCCCGTTTCAGGCGCTCGACCATCTGCTCCCGTTGTTTTTGCGGCATATCGCCGTTCAACGCGGCGGCCGCGTAACCCCTGGCTTCCAGTCGTTCGGCCAGTTCCGTGGTGGCTATCTTGGTGCGCACAAACATGAGCAGGGCATCGAAGGGCTCTACCTCCAGGATTCGGGTCAGCGCATCCAGCTTGTGCAGGCCACTGACCAGCCAGTAGCGCTGGCGGATGGTAGCGGCGGTGGCGGTGCGGGTCTTGATGGCAATTTCTTGCGGTTTATCCAGATGACGTCGCGCGATGCGCTGGATCTCTTTCGGCATGGTCGCGGAGAACAGCGCCATCTGGCGTTGCTCCGGCAGCTGCTCCAGCACCCACTCGACGTCGTCGATGAAACCCATGCGCAGCATTTCATCTGCCTCGTCCAGGACCAGCGCCTGTAGGGCATCCAGCTTGAGCGTTCCCTTGCGCATGTGGTCCATCACCCGGCCCGGGGTGCCAACAACCACATGCACGCCGCGTTTCAGTTGCCGTATCTGCCCGGAATAATCCTGACCGCCATAGACTGGCAGCACGTGAAAACCCTTGATGTGGGAGGCATAACGCTGAAAGGCCTCGGCCACCTGGATCGCCAGTTCGCGGGTAGGCGTGAGCACCATTACCTGTACCTGCTTGCGGCTGATGTCGAGACGCGACAGCAGGGGCAGGGCAAAGGCGGCGGTCTTGCCGGTGCCGGTGGGGGCATGTCCCAGCAGGTCCAGTCCCTTCAGCAGATGGGGAATCGCCTGGGCCTGGATCGGGGAGGGGGTTTCATAGCCGACCTCGTCGAGCACGGTCAATAACGGGGTCGGCAGGTCCAGATCGCGGAAGCTGGGAGTGGCGGAATTGGTATCAGACATCGGAGATTCCTGTAAGGGGGAGAGGTGCGACCATGGGCGTGGACGGGCGGCGCAGTATAATGCCTGTCCAGTGATTACCATAGTCCAAAAGCGAAGATAATGAAGCTGAAACAGATCTGGGTCGACGCCGACGCCTGTCCGAAGGTGATCAAGGATATCCTGTTTCGAGCCGCGGACCGGGTGGGCGTGCCGGTGACCCTGGTTGCCAACCAGCCCCTCCAGGTCCCTCGATCCCCGCATATCCGCTCCGTCCAGGTGGCGGCCGGTTTTGACGTGGCGGACAACCACATCGTGCAGCAGGCGACGGCAGGGGACCTGGTGATCACGGCGGATATCCCGCTGGCAGCCGAGGTGGTCGCCAAGGGTTGCCTGGCCCTGAACCCGCGCGGCGAGCTCTATACCGAGGATAATATCCGCCAGCGCCTGAACATGCGGGACTTCATGGATACGCTGCGCAGCAGCGGGGTGGATACCGGGGGACCAGCGTCGCTCAGCCAGGCCGACCGCCAGTCCTTTGCCAACCAGCTGGACCGTTTGCTGGCCAGGTAGCTTTATGCGTCCAGACAGATTACCGATGCTGGCAGCGCAGTCTGTGTCGGGACTGTGAACTAACAGTGTGATTTGGGTCAAAGAAGACTTACAGCGCGTGCAATTATTCTTTGCATGGCAGAGTTGCATCTATTGAGGGTGAGGGAGTGAGATGGAAGTAAGGCGTGCCACATACAGGGCAATCAAACACCTTCTTGTTAGCTTTTATATAACTGTCACTGTTGCCGGTTGTGGCGGTGGAGGTGGCGGCTCATCTACTCCGCCGCCACCCGCCAGTTTCACCATAACCGGTGGCGTTATTGCTGCGGCCGGTAGTGTGGCTGACGGGGATGTGAATGATCCCAATGCTGCATTTATCCCTAACAATACGATTGCGACTGCCCAGGATATCCCAAGTCCTGCCAGTGTCGGGGGGTATGTTAACCAGCCAGGCAGTGGAGATCCCGGGCGATCCCGGGCTGCAGGTGATGAGTCTGACCTGTACAGGATTTCCCTGCTTGCCAATCAGCAGATTACCCTCACCATTGGTGATATTTCGTCATCGAACGACCTGGACCTTTTCCTGGCCGACCTTGATGGGAACGTGATAGCCAGCTCGGAAGGTGTTGGTAGTACAGAGACCATAATTTCACCGGCTAACGGCACCTTCTTTATTGAGGTCTGCGCGTTTGGCGGGGCGTCCAATTATGTGCTGACGGTTGGCCAGGACACGCTCGCACCCTCCAGCACTTTAAGTGTGCTGGATGACTTCGTCCCCGGTGAAATGGTGGTTCGATTCGATGATGCTTACCTTGCCAGGGCAAGCAATGCAGCAAGACTTTCTGTGCTGGCAAGCGCTGTTGGGTTGAGTAACAAGGCTGGAGCGCCGGGCCGTGAAATGTTGCTGGGTGCAGGCGACGCCGGACAAACTGCAAATGCAGCGCAGGCACTGGGTATAAGTCCCTCAAGCGAGCATTCATCCGTGCTTGTGCGGAATGCGAATATCGACTCCGGGAAGATTGAGACCATCAGGCTCATAAAGGCATTGAGGCAACGTCCTGATATTAAATATGCAGATCTCAACTACATCATTCATCCCTTGCTAACACCGAATGATGGTTTCTATCCCCTTCAATGGCACTATCCACTGATCAACCTGCCCCAGGCGTGGGACATTACAACGGGTGACAACAGCGTTGTCGTTGCAGTGATTGACTCGGGGGTAATACTGTCGCATCCAGACCTGCAAGGGCGGTTGGTGCAGGGTTATGACTTCGTTCTTGACCCGGTCAGTGCCGCGGATGGTGATGGGATCGACAATAACCCGGATGATCCTGGCAGTCCGGTCTTCCACGGGACGCATGTTGCGGGAACCGTTGGGGCAGCAACCAACAACGGGTCTGGTGTGTCCGGTGTCAGCTGGGGTGCCTCGATCATGCCGCTGCGCGCGCTTGGGGGCCAGAGCGGTACCAGTTACGATGTCATGCAGGCTGTGCGCTATGCTGCCGGCCTGGACAATGACTCCGGCACGATTCCCGCGCAGAAGGCCGATGTCATTAACCTGAGCCTTGGTGGATATGGTTTCTCGCTGGCAGAGCAGGATTTAGTCACGCAAGCGAGAAATGCGGGGGTAATTATCGTGGCGGCAGCAGGAAATGATGACATTGATACGCCGTTCTATCCTGCATCCTATGACGGTGTTGTCTCTGTGAGTGCGGTTGATATAAACAAGAATAAAGCACCCTATTCAAACTTCGGAACTGCTGTTGATGTGGCCGCCCCGGGTGGAAACAGTTCCCGGGATATTAATGGTGACGGAAACCCTGATGGGGTGTTGAGCGCTGCTGGCGATGCTACCCCGGGTGGCATCCAGGCGAGTTATAGATTCCTGAACGGTACATCAATGGCAACACCGCACGTTGCAGGCGTGGCGGCCCTGATGAAGACAGTGAATCCTGCCTTAACCCCGACCATCTTTGATAACTTGCTGGTGACCGGGCAATTGGCTGAGGATCTTGGGCAGGCGGGGCGCGATGATATTTACGGTTATGGCCTTATTGACGCCCATAAAGCAGTGGTTGCGGCGGGCGGGGCGGATGTTGCACCTGTGCTGGTGGCATCACCCGCGGCGCTTAACTACGGGGCCGTGATTACGGGCTTGTCATTGACCCTTGGAAACGGGGGAGGGGGCGCCCTGACAATTAATGCGCCGACTGATGATGCCTCGTGGCTGGTTGTAACCGAGGATAATGTTGATGCGGATAAAAACGGCACCTATGTCGTTTCGGTTGATCGTGGTGGACTCGGGGATGGCACCTATGCGGCAACAATTACCGTCACATCCTCTGCCAATACTGTTTTCGTACCTGTGGTTATGCAGGTCAGTAGTGCCGCAGCACCTGCCAATGCGGGCTTCCAGTATATTATTCTGATTGATCCAGGTACCGGGGATACGGTAGACGGGGTTGCGGCAAGTGCAGTGAATGGTCGGTACGCCTACAGCTTTACCGGGATACCCGCGGGTACCTACACGGTCTTCTCGGGCAGTGACAGTAATAATGACGGTTTCATTTGTGACGCAGGCGAGTCATGCGGCTCGTTTCTTACCCTTTCACAGCCAACTGAAATCAACCTGGGTGAGAACCTGTCATTGAATGACTTCCCGACTTCCTATGTGGCCGGTTTCACCGGGCAATCAGTTGAATCAGGCGGAACGACCGTGCAACCTTACAGAAGGCCTGATCTAAACAGTGCGCTGCGTCAGCTGCAATAACATGGGCAGGCTATGGCTGTGCCTGCTGTTGCTGCTGGTGTCTGCATGCAAAACAGATGCTGTGCAGGAGCCGGCCGCTGCAGTGGTTAAGGCGACGTTGCTGGCCCAGAGCAGTTTCTGCCAGGCAGAAAGTACAGCACCGTTCATGCGGCTGCTTACGGACGACGTTGCGTATAAGTCGGTATACAGCCAGGCAAGAGCAAGTGTCCCGGGCAATACGGATTCCCCGCCAGCCGTAGACTTTGCGCGCTTTAGCGTAATCGCTGTTTATATGGGAAGGCGCCGAACCTCTGGCTATCAGCTCGGGCTGGCTTCTCAATCGGCAAGGGTTGGAGAGAACAAAAACCTGCACCTGCTGGTTTCCTGGAGTGAGCCCCCTGCCGGAACATTGCTGGCGCAGGTAATGACCAGCCCCTGCATGCTGGTAACAATACAAAAAGGCAGCTACTCCGGCATTCGGGTGATTGATGAACAGGGAAACGTGCGCATCACTGGGAATACGGGCCGGGAATGATGCATGTTGCAGATCCCCGGCAACGAGGCGGTTAGTATTTACCCCGGCCTGAATACCGGCACCAGCCGAGGCAAATCCTGTTGTAAAAAACGGGCATCTGTTGAGAACAGGTCATAGTCATCAAGTTCGTCCAGAGAGACCATGCGCATACGTGTAATCTCCGGAGAACTGCCACCGGCCAGTCCTTCGCGCACAGCTGAAAATCCTGCTGCGGGTTTGCACATGAAATAGAAAGTCAGTCGGTAGGGGCCGGGTTCCTCATCCACGTAAGGGACGGCATCTACACGCAGCAGATGAATGTCGACGACCTCGAACCCGAGTTCCTCGCAGATTTCACGCCTCAAGGTTGCCTCCAGCACATCATCGGGTGACGCCTCGCTGCGTGGCAAGGTGGGATCGCCAGGAATGGAGTCCATTGATCCACCGGGCAGGCCCCAGGCACCTCGGCGACGGTAGCTGTGCTCAACCAGCAGGACGCGCGCGGGAGTTACGGTATCATCCACCATGACGGCAACGGCGCCCAGCACCCAGCTGCGTGTCAGTATCCTCTTTAGAAAGCCGGCAAGGCGGGGCGGAAATCTCCGCCATAGCGCGAGTAATGTACGATGCAGGCCTGCCTGATGCTCGATGTACTGTACGATCCGTGTAAACATGTGTGCCCCGACAAACCTGTCAGTGAATTATTTCCTATACTGAATCGAATGTAGCAGACTTTCCAGCAGACAACAGGTGAAGCAGCATGAAGTCATCATTCGCAGTAGCAATTATTACGACGTTCGCACTATTGTCCCTGGCCCTGCCAGTGCTGGGCCAGCCCCGGGTAGCGGACAGTGCCCCAGCATCTGCATCCGGTTTGCCAGTCGGGGTTATTGTGATGTGGAGTGGTTCGCTCGATTCGATTCCTGCCGGATGGTCGCTTTGCGACGGCCGTGACGGCACACCGGATCTGAGCAACCGTTTTGTACTCGGTGCAGGCGCTGATGAGTACCTGGGTAACATCGGCGGTTCGCGCACCCACCAGCACCGGACCCGGGACCACATTCACCAGATAGACCCGCCTGCCTTGCGCCTGCACCCGGCCTATGGATATTCCGGTTATGGTGGTGCGGGCGCACGTGAGCGTTACTACACGATTCGGGAGCAGACTCTGGATATGCGTCCGTTTAAATCGGGTCCGACAACTGCCAAGCCGGACTCAGTGCAGCATCTGCCTCCCTATTACAAGATTGCCTTCATCATGAAACTTTGAGCGGGATATCCATGTGCCGTGTGGTAGTCATTTATTGGTTGTTACGCAACTGCAGATAAATTACCACATGCGTAATGATGTACAGCGGTACGATAATGGTCGGCACCAGGCTGAGTGGTAACAGTGCCATTGCGTCGGTATTCACGGTGCCACCCAGGTAGATGCTGCGCAGTGACGTTCCGACCACGACAGCGACAATAAAATCCAGCAGTCCAAAAGTGTTCCAGCTCCACAGTGCCTGACGTGACACCGTTTTTCCCTTCAACAGGGCCGTGCCGATGACCATGGCGCCTGCTGCTGCCAGCATGTCACCCATGCCCGCCAGCCAGGCAAACAGGCCTGGCAGTATGTTGTGCGCATACAGGAACAGGAATCCCATCCCGACCATGCGCCAGCTGTGCAGGATGACCAGTATGCCGGTATCAATGGAGAGAACCCGGGTACGGAACGCTTCATTGCCACGGTAGGCAATCGCAAACACTGCAATTGGCAACAGGATCATTGCGGGCATCAGCAGGCGTAACAGTCCATCACCATGTGCCAGCAAGCCGCTGGCGCTGAGCAGCACAGCGCCAAGCAGCCAGGCGATAACCAGCATTGATGCGCCACGCAGGCGGCATTCACAGTGTTGCAGGGAGAGTGTCGTCATCACTATTCACCTCGTTGTTTGCGGTTAAACGGGTTGCGTGGCGCGCTGGTACGCAGGCCGTGCTGTCACGCGTTCCACATAGTTTTTCAATGCAGAAAAGGATTCAAGTTGCTCGGGCAACCAGGTCAGGGTGGTGCCGAGCAGGATGTCCGCACAGCTGAAATGCTCACCGAGCAGATAACCGTCATGGTCGAGTTCCTTTGTCAGCACGCGTAGCACGCGCTGGTGTTGTTTCTTTGCGAAGCCGACGATGTCGGGTACCCGGTGTTTCTCCGGCAGGATGCCTGTATGCATCAGGATCTCGAAGGCCGGTGGCTCGAGCGTGCCGGGCGTGAAGAACATCCACTGCTCGTAGCGGGCGCGTTGTGCGCTTTGCATCGACGGGGCCAGCTGTTTATCCGGGAAGCGATCAGCCAGCCAATGGCAGATGGCGCCGGACTCAATCATCGTGTCCTTGTCGATACGCATCGCCGGCACGCTGCCAAGCGGATGCGCCGGGTTATGTTCGCCGCCAAACAAGTCAACCGGTCGCAGGGTGTAGGGGATGCCCAGTTCTTCCAGTAGCCAGCGTGGCCGGCTGGAGCGTGTTTGCGGGGTGTAAAACAGTTCGATTTCCATTGCCTGTCCTCTTTTTAGTTACTTTAAAAAAGCAAGTAACCAGATCCTAGCCTAGTAACTTGTAATTTACAAGTAACAATATAAATGCTAGGCTAACCTCATGAATAAAAGTAGGAAACCTGGCAGAAAATGGGCGTGAATGACCGTTCGCGTTGCCCGGTGGCCTGTACCCTGGACCTGCTCGGGGACAAGTGGACGCTACTGGTGGTACGTGACCTGCTGCTCGGCAAGACGACCTATACCGAGTTCCAGAACTCGCCGGAAGGGGTGCCCACCAATATTCTTGCGGAACGCCTGAAACGCCTGCAGGCGGCGGGTGTGGTCGCGCGGGAAAAATACCAGGAGCGCCCGGTGCGCTATGCCTATCAGCTGACTGACAAGGGTCGTGACCTGGCGCCGGTACTGTCTGCCATGGTCGACTGGGGTAATCGCTACGTCGAAGGTACCATCCCGCGTGAAGCCATCGAGGCCATGATGAAGCAGGGGCGTTAAGCGTTCTGACTCCGGCATGGAGAAAATCGCGCCTGCAAGGCGCTCCTACAACACTCGATATTCCTGTAGGAGCGCCTTGCAGGCGCGATCTGCTCTACACCGATAAAACTATCGCGCTTGATAAGTGCTCCTACAAAAAATTCTCCACACTCAACTGCTGCCCGGTAATCCCCTTGCTCTCGGTACTGCATAAATACAAAAACGGTTTCACCACGTCGGCAGGCTCCACCAGTCCCTCGCGGCTTTCCGCCGGATAGGCAATGCGCCTGAGACCGGTGAACACTGCGCCGGGGTCGAGACTGTTGACGCGAATGGGTGTGTTGGCCTCCAGTTCATCGGCAAGGGTCTGCATGAAATTTTCAATGCCGGCCTTGGCAACACCGTACGCACCCCAGTATGCCTTGCCCTGGCGTCCGACGCTGTCGCTGGTAAAGATGATCGAGGCGTCCGTGCCGGCATTGAGCAGGCCCAGACAGGCCATGGTCAGCAGGCAGGGGGCATTGAGGTTCACCTGCAGTGTCTTGGCCCACAGGTCAGTGGTGAAGTTGCTGATTGGTACCAGTGCGCCGAGGTCGGCGGCATCGTGAACCAGCCCGTCGAGGCGGCCGAATTCCTTCTCAAGGGTGTCGGCAAGATTCCTGTAATCGTCCGGTCCGGTACCCTGCAGGTCCATGGGATACAGCGCGGGTTCCGGGTGACCGGCAGCGACAATCGCGTCGTAGGCATACTCCAGTCCGTGTACGTCTTTATCGAGCAGCACCAGGGTAGCGCCATGCGCGGCGAGGCTGTCGGCCAGTGCGCGGCCGATACCGTTGGCGGCGCCGGTGAGCAGGATGGTACGGTCCTTGAGCAGGTCAGGCGCAGGCTGCCAGTCAGCCAGTGACTTCGGGGGGTGCGTCATGTTGTGTTCTACCTAGTGAGTCGAGTCGCTTTCTTCGCGCGACTCGATGTTGCGCGCCATGCGTTCGATCTGTTCAACCTTGGGGGGTTCCTTTTTAGACGTGACGCCCAGTTCAGTGAACTTGCGTGCGCCGGGCAGTACGCGTGAATCATAGGAGGCGACCGCCTTGTTGTAGGCATCCACGCTTTTGTCGAGACTGCTTCCTACCTTCGCCAGGTGTTCGGCAAAGGTGATCAGGCGTGCATACATTTCCTGGCCTATTTCACGGATGACATCGGCATTCTCGGCCAGTGACTCCTGGCGCCAGCCATAGGCAATGGCACGCAGCAGCGCTACGAAGCTGGTCGGTGTGGCAAGGATGACATGCTGTGTCAGCGCATCCTCGATCAGCTTGTGGTCGGTTTCCAGCGCGGCGCTGAGGAACTGGTCGCCGGGAATGAACAGCACGACAAATTCCGGGCTGTACTTGAGTTTCTGCCAGTATGATTTCGCGGCCAGTTCCCTGATGCGTTCCCGCACGTTGCGTGCATGGCGAACCATGTGGCCTTTACGCTCCGTGTCATCGGTCACTTCGATAGCCGACAGGTAGGCATCCAGTGGTGTCTTGGCGTCGACGACGATCTCGCGCCTGTCGGGCATGCGAATGACCATGTCGGGGCGTTGCTGGCCGGTTTCCGTCTGCAGCGTTTCCTGCTCAATGAAATCGCAGTGCTCTACCATGCCGGCCAGCTCGGCGAGCCGCTTGAGCGTCAGCTCGCCCCACTGGCCGCGCACCTCGGGCCGGCGCAGGGCCTGCACCAGGTTGCGTGTCTCGTTATGCAGCAGACGGTGCGATTCGGCCATGGTTTCGAGGTGTGCATTGAGCGCGCCCTGTGCCTGCTTGCGTTCGTTCTCCATGCGGCGAACTTCTGCCTCGGTCTTTTGCAGTGCCTCGCGAATTGGCTTGACCAGGGTCTCGACGGCCTTTTCGCGCTTTTCCAGTTCGCCTTCTGCCTTGATGTGGAACTGTTCGAGGTTTTCCTTCGCGAGGCGCAGGAACTGTGCGTTGTTGCTTTGCAATGCCTCGGCGGCCAGCGCGTTAAAACTGTCCCTCAGCTGCTGGTTGAGTTGTTGCGCGGATTGCTGCTGCGCATCAGCCGCCTTGCGCTCGAGGTCCAGGCTGATTTCGAGTTTCGCGTTGGCCTCACGCAGGCGTGCCAGCTTCCCGGAGAAATACAGGAAGGCGGTGATTGCGCCGAATACGGCAGCACTGGCCAGTGCCGGTAGCAGGATAAAGAGAAATTCAGCGGGCATGATGAAAGATCATAGCACCATATTATAAATCAGTGGGGTCAGACTCGATCGAGTTTGACCCCACTGACTGGTTCAGTGTCTGTTTAGCCAGTCCAGTAATTCCCCCGGGGTGTCGATGGTCGCGTCTGCATTCCAGCTGTGTGGATCATCTTCTGCATGGATGTAGCCGAACATTGCCACCAGGGTGTGCATGCCGGCATTGATGCCGGCCTCGATGTCACGTTGTGCATCTCCCACGTACACGCACTGCGCAGGTGTCGAGCCAGCTTGTTCGCAGGCATACAGCATCGGTGCCGGGTGCGGCTTGCGCTCATCCAGCGTGTCGCCACTCACCACGCAGGTCGCACGGTCAAACAGCTGCAAGTCCTGCAACAGCGGGTCGGTGAGCCAGCCCGGTTTGTTGGTGACCACGCCCCAGTTAAGGCCGCGTTCCTCGATTGAGTCCAGCAGTTCGGGCATGCCGGGGAACGGCCGTGTCTGTGCGGACAGGTTGGCACGGTAAATATCCAGCAGGCGTTGCCGCAGTACATCAAATGCGGGGTCCGAGCGCTCCAGTCGGAAGCCCAGCTCAATAAGCGCGATCCCGCCGTGTGACACCACCGGGCGAATCTGTGCAAAGGGCAGCGGTGCCTGGCCCTGTTCAATCAGCACGGTATTCAGGGCGTCGGCCAGGTCAGGTGCGGTGTCGAGCAGTGTGCCATCGAGATCGAACAGCACGGTGCGTATGCTGGCCGGAGCGTGACTGGCGGGTGGCATGGAGGTGCGCTGCTTCAGGCCTTGCGGAAGCAGGCCAGATAATTGACCGAAACATCCTGTCCGAGCCGGTATTCTTTGGTCAGCGGGTTGTAACTCATGCCGGACAGGTCGACCAGTTGCAGGCCGGCGGCACGCGCCCAGGCCTCCATCTCGGATGGCCGGATGAACCTGGCGTAGTCATGCGTGCCTTTCGGCAGCAGCTGTAGCAGGTACTCTGCACCGATGACCGCGAACAGGTAGGCCTTTGGGTTGCGGTTGATGGTGGATAAAAAGACGTGACCGTCATCGCTCACCAGTTGTGCGCAGGCGCGGATGGCTGCTGCCGGGTCGGGTACATGCTCGAGCATTTCCAGGCAGGTCACGGTGTCGAACTGGCCGGCATGTGTCGCTGCCATCTGTTCCGCCGTGGCCTGCTGATAGTCGATCTCCAGGCCGGACTCGTGCTGGTGCAGTTGTGCCACGCTCAATGGCGCCTTGCCCATGTCGATACCGGTGACCTGTGCGCCGCGCGTGGCCATCCCTTCGCTGAGCAGGCCGCCGCCGCAACCGACGTCGATAACGCGCTTGCCGGCCAGTGGTGCCAGGCGGTCGATGTAATCAAGCCGTAACGGGTTGATGTCATGCAGGGGCTTGAACTCGCTGTTGGGGTCCCACCAGCGGCTGGCCAGCTTTTCGAACTTCCCGATTTCATCCGGGTCGACGTTGTGCAGCGTGTCGGTCATGCCTGTGTCCCGATGCGTGTTTGCCAGAGGCGTGCGCGTTCTACTATGTCGTTGCCATCCAGCGTCGTCAGCCGCCGGTCCCTGAGTAACTGTTGCCCGGCCACCCAGACGTCGGTGACCTGCTCGCGCCCGCTGGCATAAACCAGTTGCGACACCGGGTCGTACAGCGGCAGGGTTTCCAGTGTATCCAGGTTGATGGCGGCAATATCAGCCCATTTCCCTTTCACCAGTGAACCGGTCTGCTCGCCCAGGCCCAGTGCCCTGGCGCCATTGAGTGTGGCCATGCGCAGCGCCGTGTGCGCGGGCAGCGCGCTGGCGTCACCGCTGATCGCTTTGCCAAGCAGTGCCGCGCTACGCATTTCCCCCAGCATGTCGAGATCATTGTTACTGGCCGCGCCATCCGTGCCCAGTGCCACGTTGACGCCTGCTGCAAGCAGGGCCTGCGCGGGACAGAAACCGCTGGCCAGTTTCAGGTTGGATTCCGGGCAGTGCACCACGTGACCACCAGCGGCGGCAAATGTGTCGATCTCTGCAGCGGAAAGCTGTGTCATGTGCACGGCAATCATGTCGGGCGCCACCAGGCCGAGTTCATGCAGTCGTGCCAGTGGACGCTTGCCGGTCAGTTCTTCCGCCTTGCCGACCTCCTCGGCGGTTTCGTGCACGTGCATATGGATGCCGAGGTCCAGTTCGTCTGCCAGCACGCGGATGTGCTGCAGTGGTGCATCGGAAACAGTATAGGGGGCATGCGGGGCAAACACCGTCCTGATCAGGGGGTCGCCGCGGTAGTGATCGTGTACCGCCAGTCCCCTGGAAATATACTCGTTGGCGTCATTTGCCCACACGGTGGGGAAGTCCAGCACGATCAGGCCAACGCAACTGCGCATACCGCAACCGACGGCGGCACGTGCGGTGACATCGGGGAAGAAGTACATGTCATTGAAGCAGGTGGTGCCGCTGCGCAGCATCTCGGCCATGGCGAGTTGTGTACCGTCATGCACGAACTCCTCGTTGACCCAGCGTGTTTCTGCCGGCCAGATGTGTTCGTTCAGCCACTCGTTCAGGGGCAGGTCATCCGCGAGTCCGCGTAGCAGCGACATTGCTGCGTGTGTGTGGGCGTTTACCAGTCCCGGGATCAGCAGGTGCCGGCCCAGATCGTATTCGTCTTCGGCAGTGTAGATGGCACGCGCCTGGTCAGACGGCAGCAGGTCAAGGATGCGACCCTCGTGAATCACCACGCTGTGATGATCAAGCACCACTGTTTCCGGTTCAACCGGTGCGATCCAGCGACTGTGGATGAGGGTGTCAACGGTGTTCATGCAAGGATTCCGCGTATGTTGCCAGCAGCCCGGGAGTATAACGGAGGGGGCCGGGGCGGTGTAATCCGCCCCGGCGTGGTGCCGTTCAGGCGACGTTGTGCATGTGCACGTCCTGTTGCGGGTAGGGGATGCTGATACCGTGCTCGTCGAAGGACAGCTTGATGCGCTCCATCAGGTCCGAGCGCACGGCCCAGTAGTCCGATGTTTTAACCCAGGGACGCACATTGAAGTTGACGCTGCTGTCGGCCAGTTCCACCATGGCAACGCCCGGTGCAGGGTCCTTGAGAATGCGCTCGTCAGCGGCAAAGGCTGCCTCGATCAGCTGTTTTGCCTTACGAATGTCATCCTCGTAACCGATGCCGAACACCATGTCGATGCGTCGCGTCGGTTTTGCCGATACATTGATGATCGGGCCGCCGTAGATGTGGCTGTTCGGGACAATGATCTCGCGGTTATCACCGGTCTTCATGATGGTGCTGAAGATGCGTACTTCCTCGACCACGCCTGCCTGACCGGCCGCCTCGATGAAATCACCGACCTTGAAGGGACGGAACAGGATCAGCATGACACCCGAGGAGAAATTGGCCAGTGAATCCTTCAGCGCGAGACCGATAGCGAGGCCGGCAGCACCGAATACAGCGAGCAACGAGGTGGTTTGCACACCCAGTTGGTCCAGTGTGGCGATCACCACCACCAGCAGCAACACGGTGTACAGGATATTGCCAAGGAACGTGGTCAGCATGCTGTCCAGGTTTGCCTTTAGCATCATGCGTCCAGTAACGCGCACCACGATGCGGGCGAGCCAGCGGCCGACGATAAAGACGACCAGCGCCATAACAATGCGAATGCCCCACGGGATGAGGTAGGTATTGATCATTTCAGGATCAAGGAATTTTTCAAGCTCCACTGTTTTCTCCTTGTTTGCGGGCAATAAAAAACCCATCGCCCATAGTGAGCGACGGGTTTTGTGTTACGTATAACAGGTCGTGATTACTTGACCTGCTGGCTGACACCGATGCTGACTTCCACGCGACGGTTCTTGGCGCGGCCTTCTCTGGTCTTGTTATCGGCAACCGGGCTGGATTCGCCCATGCCGCTGATGGACATCAGGCTTGAGTCAACGCCCTTGCTGGCCAGGTAGTCACGCACGGTGGTGGCGCGACGCACGGACAGCTGCTGGTTGTAGGACTCGGCACCCATGCTGTCGGTGTGACCAATGATCTTGACGTCGGTTACCTTGGCGTTGCCACCGATCTTGCTGGCCAGCGCGTCCAGTTGCGATTGGCCCTCTGCCTTCAGGTCGCTCTTGTTGGTGTCGAACAGGGCGCCGGCAGACAGGCTAACGGTCTCGTAGACCGGCTCGGCAGGCGGTGCGGGTGGTGGCGGTGGTGGCGGGGCCTTCTTGACCTCGACGACCGGCTCGGCGCCGCAGTCGACAGTCATATCTTCCTTCTTCCAGCTGCCGGTACGCACGCAGTTACCGCTGCTGTCTGTGATGTGGTGGTGGCCCGTTGCGCCAACATAGCTGTCGTTAGCCTTGCCCGCCTCATGCGCCAGCGTAGCGCTGGAGAATAATGCGCCGGCTGCAACAGCTGCCAGTACTCCGCCAATTTGTAGTTTGTTCTTCATTGAATCGCCACTCCTGTGGTTTATATAAGAAAAAGTCGATCGAGCACCGCTGTCTGACACGACTGGGCGCTATTTTAGTCGTATCCATGGCATGAAGCCAGTACTGACGGGGCGTTATTTTTTCGTCTAAATCAGTAGAATGGCGCCTTCACCGGATCACGGATACAGGCTGACCATGACTTTGCCAGACACTTTTGACGCCATCGAGTGGACCGCTTCCGGTTTGCGACTGCTCGACCAGCGTCGGCTGCCACACACCGAGGAGTACCTTCTGCTGACCGATGCCGCCTCGGTGGCACAGGCCATTCGCGACCTGGTGGTGCGCGGGGCGCCGGCCATCGGCATCACGGCCGCCTATGCTGTGGTGCTGTCGGCGCAGCAGCACTGGCAGCATGCGCCGGAAAAATGGCGCCCTGGCGTGGCTGCCGATATCGCCGTGCTGGCGGCGGCGCGTCCGACGGCAGTTAACCTGGTATGGGCGCTTAAGCGTATGCAGGAAACACTTGCCGGCGTAATGGCTGACCCGGTGCCGGCCCTGTTGGAACAGGCCCGGCGTATTCACGCGGCCGATGTCGAGGCCAACCGGCGCATGGGGGCACTTGGCGCAGACCTTATAAAGAAGGGCGACTCCGTGCTCACCTACTGCAACACCGGAACGCTCGCCACGGGCGGCTATGGCACCGCGCTGGGCGTGGTGCGCAGTGCCTGGGCAGCTGGAAAACTGGCAAACGTGTTTGCCGGAGAGACGCGGCCCTGGTTGCAGGGAGCAAGACTGACCGCCTGGGAACTGGTGCGCGATGATATCCCGGTGACGCTGATCACCGACAATGCAGCGGCGTTACTGATGCAGCGCGGCAAGGTGCAGTGGGTGATTACCGGTGCCGATCGCGTGGCCGCCAACGGCGACGTGATCAACAAGATCGGCACCTACCAGCTGGCAGTGGCCTGTCGTCATCATGGCGTGAAGATGATGGTGGTGGCGCCAATGTCCACGCTGGATATGGCCATGCCAGACGGTCAGCAGGTGCCGATAGAGGAGCGCCCGGCTGACGAGATCCTGCAGCTGGCCGGTCAGCCGCTGGCGGCGACCGGTGCTGGCGCATGGAACCCGGTGTTCGATGTCACCCCGGCCGCGCTGGTCGATTTCCTGGTGACCGAGGCCGGCGTGGTAGCGAGCCCGGATCGGGATAGCTTGCTGGCCCTGGGCGACGGACAGCCGGGTACGTCGGGAGCAAGCCTGAAATACCATTAATTGTCGGCTGGCCGCCTCAGTGGCGCCAGAAATCGATATTCTTCGGGTGTAGTGGGGGAGTCGACTGTGTTAAAATCTCGCTCTTTACCGCTGTAGCTGCCGCCAGAGTGCGTCAGCCCTGTCTGGGCCCTGTTTAACCGGGGTATACGGAACCGTCTGAATGAGCGAATTCGCAAAAGAAGTCCTGCCCGTCAATCTCGAAGACGAGATGAAGCAGTCCTATCTCGATTACGCCATGAGCGTGATCGTCGGCCGTGCGCTGCCGGATGTGCGCGACGGTCTCAAGCCTGTACATCGCCGTGCGCTGTATGCCATGAGCGAGCTCAGCAACGACTGGAATAAACCCTACAAGAAATCCGCGCGCATCGTCGGTGACGTGATCGGTAAGTATCACCCGCACGGTGATACCGCCGTGTACGACACCATCGTGCGCATGGCGCAACCGTTCTCGTTGCGTTACATGCTGGTCGACGGCCAGGGCAACTTCGGTTCCGTTGACGGGGATTCTCCTGCGGCCATGCGTTACACCGAAGTGCGCATGGCGAAGATTGCGCACGAACTGATTGCCGATCTCGACAAGGAAACCGTCGACTTCGTTGCCAACTACGATGAAACCGAGCGTGAACCGTCGGTCTTTCCGACCCGTGTACCCAACCTGCTGGTCAACGGCTCTGCCGGTATCGCAGTGGGCATGGCGACCAACATCCCGCCGCATAACCTGCGCGAGGTCGTCAGTGCCTGCCTGGCACTGATCGATCAGCCGGATATCGATATCGCCGGGCTGATGGAATACATACCGGGTCCGGATTTTCCCACGGCCGGCATTATCAACGGCGTGCGCGGCATTCACGAGGCCTATCGCACCGGCCGTGGCCGCATCCACATTCGTGCACGCAGCCATATAGAAGGTGACGAAGGCAAGGGTCGGCAGAAGCTCGTGTTCACCGAGTTGCCCTACCAGGTCAACAAGGCACGCCTGCTGGAGAAGATTGCCGAGCTGGTCAAGGACAAGAAGATTGAGGGTATTTCCGGTCTGCGCGACGAGTCCGACAAGGACGGCATGCGCATGGTGGTTGATCTCAAGCGCGGTGAGGTTGCCGAAGTCGTGCTGAATAATCTTTACCAACACACCCAGCTGCAGAATGTATTCGGTATCAACATGGTCGCACTGGTCGACGGCCGGCCGCAGCTGCTCAATCTGAAACAGTGCCTGGAAGCCTTCATCCGTCATCGCCGCGACGTGGTGACGCGGCGTACCGTGTTCGAGTTGCGCAAGGCACGCCAGCGCGCACATATCCTGGAAGGCCTGGCGATTGCCCTGTCGAACATCGACGAGGTGATCCGCCTGATCAAGACCTCACCCAACCGTGCTGTGGCGAAAGAAGCCCTGATGGGACGCAGCTGGGAGCCGGGGGTCGTGTCCAGCATGCTGGATCGTGCCGGCGCCAGTGCCTCGCGCCCGGATGATCTCGGCGCAGGTTTCGGCCTCGGCGATGACGGTTATCGCCTGTCCGAGACGCAGACCCAGGCCATCCTGGAACTGCGTCTGCACCAGCTGACCGGGCTGGAGCAGGACAAGATTGTCAGCGAGTTCAAGGAACTGCTGGAACTCATCGGCCGGCTGCTGGCGATCCTGCAGGACCCGGAACGGTTGATGTCTGTGATCCGTGAGGAACTTGCCGAGTTGCTCGAGCAGTTTGGCGATGACCGGCGTACCGAGATCATGTCCGACCATCTCGACCTCACCATCGAGGACCTGATCACCGAGGAAGACGTGGTGGTGACGCTGTCGCATGCCGGTTATGCCAAGTCACAGCCGCTGACAGATTATCGCGCGCAGCGCCGTGGCGGGCGTGGCAAGAGCGCTGCCAATGTGCGCGAAGAGGATTTCATCGACAAGCTGTTTATCGCCAGTACGCACGACACCATCCTGTGTTTCTCCAGTCGCGGCAAGGTGTACTGGCTGAAGGTGTATGAGTTGCCGCAGGCCGGGCGCAGCGCGCGTGGCAAGCCGATCGTGAACCTGTTGCCGCTGGCGGCCGATGAACGCATCAATGCCATCCTGCCGATACGGGAATTCACAGAAGACCGTTACGTGTTCATGGCGACGGCGAATGGCACCGTGAAAAAGACCTCGCTGGCCGGTTTCTCGCGCCCGCGCGCCAGTGGCATCATCGGGATTGATCTGCGCAATGATGATTACCTGATCGACGTCGCTATTACTGACGGTGCGCAGGACATTATGCTGTTCAGCAATGCCGGTAAGGTGATTCGATTCAAGGAAGACGATGTGCGCGCCATGGGGCGTACTGCCTGCGGTGTGCGTGGCATCAAGCTGCAGGCCGGTCAGCACGTGATATCACTGATTATTGCCAGTGACAGCCCGGTGTTGACCGCGACCGAGAACGGCTATGGCAAGCGGACGCCGGCTGCAGAATACCCGGTCTACGGCCGCGGTGGCCAGGGCGTGATTGCCATCCAGATTACCGAGCGTAACGGTAGCGTGGTCGGCGCGGTCAGCGCAGATGATAACGACGAAGTCATGCTGATCAGCGGTGGCGGCACGCTGGTGCGCACCCGCGTCAACGAGATATCCGTGATGGGACGTAACACGCAGGGTGTGCGTCTGATCGCCCTGGGTGGGGGCGAGTCCCTGGTCGGCATTGAGCGCATCCTGGAAGACAAGGATGACGAATCGGTTGAGTCGGAGTGATGCCGGGACGCTCTATTTGTTGACTTGATCCTGTCATTGCGAGCGTGGCATGACAATCTTGTGATTCATGAAAAGTTGTTTATAGATTGTTTCGTCACTTCGTTCCTCGCAATGACGAATAAAGAAAAATTTCCGTGACTATTGAACCCTTCCCTCCGGGACAAGAAATTAACAGGACTGCTAACGATGTCTGCTATCTATAATTTCAGCGCCGGGCCGGCCATGTTGCCGGCAGCCGTGATGCAACAGGCGCGTGAAGAATTTCTGGACTGGCACGGTGTCGGCATGTCGGTGATGGAGATGAGTCACCGCAGCAAGGAGTACCTGTCGATCGCGACCCGGGCCGAGGCGGACCTGCGCGCGTTGCTTGCGGTGCCGGATAACTACAAGGTGCTGTTCCTGCAGGGTGGTGCGACCAGCCAGTTTGCGATGGTGCCGATGAACCTGCTGCGCGGTCGCGGTCAGGCCGATTACATCAACACCGGCGCATGGTCGAAAAAGGCCATCGCCGAGGCGCGGCGCTATTGTGACGTGAACGTGGCGGCCAGTTCCGAGGACAGCAGTTTCACCACCATCCCGGAATTTTCGTCCTGGCAACTGAATGCAGATGCTGCCTACCTGCACTACACGCCAAATGAAACCATTGGTGGCGTCGAGTTTCACGATATCCCGGACAGTGGCGAGGTGCCGCTGGTGGTGGATATGTCCTCGACCATCCTGTCGCGTCCGCTGGATGTGTCCCGTTTCGGGCTGATCTACGCGGGTGCGCAGAAGAATATCGGTCCGGCCGGACTCACGGTGGTCATAGTGCGTGATGACCTGCTC
>JAOUBY010000019.1 GCA_029860045.1 Gammaproteobacteria bacterium
CCGGCCTTGGTACCGGCACGCTCGATGGCCTGTTCGATGGTGTCGACGGTCAGCACACCAAAGGTAACCGGAATGTCGTACTGCATCGACACCGATGACAGCCCCTTGGTGCATTCACCGGCAACGTACTCGAAGTGCGGCGTGCCACCACGAATCACTGCACCGAGGGCGATGATCGCGTCAAAGCGCTTGCCGACAGCCAGCCGCTGAGCTGCGATCGGCATTTCCCATGCCCCCGGCACGCGCACGATTTGCAGGTCCCGCTCGTCGGCACCGTGACGTTTCAGTGTGTCGACCGCACCCTCCAGCAGGCTCTCGACTACAAAGCTGTTAAAGCGCGACACCAGCAGCGCAATGCGCGCATCCCGCACAACCAGCTCGCCTTCCTTTACCGTAATATCTGTCATATCTGTTCCCTGTCTTGATTCAATAATTCACAGTGCGCGCTAATCCACGTAATCGACTACTTCCAGGCCAAAGCCGGCGATACCATGCACGATCTTCGGCGCACTGAGCACACGCATTTTTTGCACCCCGATATCGGCAATAATCTGTGCACCGACTCCGTAAGTCCGCAACTCGTCGGGCTCCCGGTGCCGCGGCTGCGCCGATTCATCCGGCTTGTGATATGCGCGCACCTGTTCGATGAGCACATCTGCGGTCTCTTTCTGACGCAGGATCACCACCACGCCCTTGCCCTCGCGCGCCACCCGCTGCAGTGCATGACGCAACGACAGGTGATGGCCCTCGGTGGTTGCATCAAGCAGATCGCCAAGTGGATTCTGCATGTGTACGCGCACCAGGGTCGGCTCGTCCGGGCGGATCTCGCCCATCACCAGTGCAAGGTGTGCGGCACCGTCGATGGAGTCGTAGTAGGCATACGTGCGAAATACGCCATGCTCGGTGGACAGTTCGCTCTCGGCGACCCGCTCCACGGTTTTTTCATTCTCGATGCGATAGCGAATCAGGTCCTCGATGGTGCCCATCTTCAGGCCATGCTGCCTGGCGTAGATCTCGAGGTCGGGACGCCGCGCCATGCTGCCGTCCTCCTTGAGAATCTCGACGATCACCGCGGCCGGCTCCAGCCCGGCCAGGCGCGCCAGGTCGCAGCCCGCCTCGGTATGCCCGGCACGAGTCAGCACACCGCCCGGTTTCGCCATCAGGGGGAAAATATGACCGGGCTGCACGATGTCGGACGGGGAGGCATCGTGCGCGCTCGCCGCCAGGATGGTCTGCGCCCGGTCGTGCGCGGAAATACCGGTGGTCACGCCTTGCGCCGCCTCGATCGACAGGGTGAAGTTGGTGGTGTGCATCGATTCGTTCTGCTGCACCATCAATGGCAATGCCAGTTGCTCGCAACGCTCACGCGTCAGCGTCAGGCAGATCAGACCACGCCCGTGGCTGGCCATGAAGTTGATGTCCTCCGGACGCACCGATGAAGCGGCCATGACGAGATCACCCTCGTTCTCACGGTCCTCGTCATCCATCAGCACGACCATGCGGCCGGCCCGGATGTCTTCAATAATTTCTTCAGTACTGTTCAGCGACATACAATCCATCATCTAGCCGGTTAAAAAAACAGGGCCTGTCATTATCCACGAATAGCGCGACGGCTTCACTCACCCTTGCCGCCAAAACCACAGGATTCCAGCAATTCGCGGGTCAGTCCGTCACCCCCACCCGGTACAGCCGCCGCATCCCCCTGCAGCAGGCGCTCCAGGTAACGCGCGACCAGGTCGACCTCAAGATTGACCTGCCGGCCCTGCCGGTAATCGCACAGCGTGGTCTCGGCCAGCGTATGCGGCACAATGTTCAGTTCAAATGTCGCACCCTCCACGGCGTTCACGGTCAGGCTGACGCCGTCAACGCAAATGGAACCCTTGACCGCGATATAACGCGCCAGCGCATCCGGCACCTGGATGGTGAATCGCACCGAGCGGCTGTCCTCGCCACGCGCCGTTACCAGGCCAAGGCCATCGACATGACCACTGACCAGGTGACCACCCAGCCGGGTCGCCAGTGTCAGCGCCTTTTCCAGGTTCACCGCGTCATTCACCGCAAGCCCGCCCAGCGTGGTCAGCCGCAGGGTCTCGCCGGACACATCGGCCTGAAAACCGCTCGCGCGTTTCTCGATCACGGTCAGGCACACACCACTGACCGCGATGCTGTCACCCAGTTCGACATCGGCCATGGGCAGCTTGCCGGCATTGATGGAAATGCGCAGGTCGCCCCCGCGCGGCTCCAGCGCGGCAACAGTTCCAACAGCCTGTATGATCCCGGTAAACATATTTCTATATCAGGTCTCTATAGTCGCGGTGATGCGCCAGTCGTCACCGACGGCACGGATATCCGCGATGTTCAGCTTCATGCGCTGCTCCATCCGTTCCAGGCCGGGCAGGTGAAACAGGCCGCGCGCGGCATCGCCCATCAGGTGCGGCGCCAGGTAGATGACCAGCTCATCGACCAATCCTGCCTGCAACAGGGCGCCACACAGGGTGGGCCCGGCCTCGACATGAATCTCGTTGAGCTGCTGCTCACCGAGGTAACCCATGACCGCGGCCAGCTCGAGTCGGTCATCCTGCCCGGGCAGGGTAACCACGCTGGCCTCGCCCTGCGTCAGCGCAGCGGCCTTTTGTGCATCCGTTGCAACGGTCAGTATCCGCGTGCTACCGGGCAAATCCAGCATCCGCGCAGCGATCGGCATACGCAGCTGCGAATCCAGCACCACGCGCCACGGCTGGCGTAACTCGCCTGCATCTTCCAGCCGCACGTTCATCGACGGATCATCGGCCAACACGGTACCAATGCCGGTCAGCACCGCCGAGCTGCGTGCCCGCAATCGCTGCACGTCACGGCGCGCCGCCGCACCGGTAATCCAGCGGCTTTCACCACTGGCCATTGCGGTACGCCCGTCCAGGCTCATCGCCAGCTTGCAACGCACCCAGGGCAAGCCACTGTGCATGCGCTTCACGAAACCGGGGTTGAGCTGTTCCGCCTCTGCGGCCAGCAAACCACTGCTGACCTCGATACCGGCCTGCCGCAGCGCCGCAAGGCCGCTACCCGCCACCAGCGGATTGGGATCTTCCATGGCGGCAATCACGCGCGCCACACCGGCCTCGATCAGGGCCGTGCTACAGGGTGGTGTGCGGCCGTGATGACTGCAGGGCTCCAGACTCACGTAGGCCGTCGCACCACGTGCCCGCTCACCCGCCTGCGCCAGTGCATGTATTTCGGCATGCGGCTCACCGGTTCGTACATGCCAGCCCTCGCCGACAACCTGCCCGTCACGGACCAGCACGCAACCCACGCGCGGATTCGGATCAGCAGTGAACAGGCCGCGCGCCGCAAGCTGCAGGGCACGGGCCATATGGCGGTGGTCGGTAGCGACAAACATCATGCAACTCGATGAGAACCGTAACAGGCAAGCGTACAGCCGCCGTCTCAGTCGTCCGGCAACAGCGAGATCTGGTCCTTGCGTTCTTCCGCGGTTGGCTCGCTTTCCAGGCGTTCGATTTCCTCGCGAAAGGCATTTACATCTTCGAAACTGCGGTACACCGAGGCAAAGCGCACATAGGCTACCTGGTCCAGCTCGCGCAGTTCGTTCATCACCCATTCACCCAGCTGCAGTGACGGGATCTCGCGCTCGCCGCTGGCACGCAGCCGGTGCTGCAGGCGACTGATTGCTGCAGCAACGCTATCGGAATCCACCGGGCGCTTTTCCAGCGCGCGCATCATGCCGCCGACCATTTTCTTTTCATCGAACGCCTCGCGCGCTCCGTTACCCTTGATGATGCGCGGCATCACCAGCTCGGCAAGTTCGAAGGTGGTGAAGCGTTCGCCGCAGGCCAGGCACTCGCGCCTGCGCCGCACCTGCGCGCCTTCACTCGCCAGCCGCGAATCGATCACCTTGGTGTCCTGTTTTGTGCAAAAGGGGCAATACATGGTCCGTTATCCGCGCCGCCTCATTTCGTCCCGTACACCGGGAAGCGCTTACACAGGTCCAGCGCCTTGTCGCGCACGGCCCCGATCACCGCCGGATTCTCCACGTCGTCCAGCACGTCACACATGAGCCCGGCAAGCTCACGCGCCTCAGCCTCACCCATGCCGCGCGTGGTCATGGCGGGCGTGCCGACACGAATACCACTGGTGACAAACGGTGACTGCGGGTCGTTCGGGACAGCGTTCTTGTTCACGGTGATGTTGGCGGCGCCCAGCGCGGCATCCGCCACCTTGCCGGTCATGCCCTTGTCGATCAGGTCAACCAGGAACAGGTGATCATCGGTGCCGCCGGACACCACGTTGTAACCGCGCTCCAGGAACACACTGGCCATGACGCGGGCATTATCCAGCACCTGCTGCTGGTAGTCGCGGAACGACGGATCCAGCGCCTCTTTCAGGGCCACCGCCTTGGCGGCGATGACATGCATCAGCGGCCCGCCCTGGATACCCGGGAATACCAGTGAATTGAATTTCTTTTCCAGCGCCTCGTTTGCTTTTGCAAGGATCATTCCGCCGCGCGGCCCGCGCAGGGTCTTGTGCGTTGTGGTGGTGGTGACATCGGCGATGTTCACCGGGCTCGGATAGATACCGGCCGCTATCAATCCTGCCACGTGCGCCATGTCGACGAACAGGTAAGCACCCACGCTGTCGGCGATATCGCGAAAGCGCTGCCAGTCGACCACGCGTGAGTAGGCCGAGAAACCGGCCACGACCATCTTCGGCTGGTGTTCCTCTGCCAGTGCAGCCACCTGCTCGTAGTCAATCTCACCGGTCTCGTTGTTCAGTCCGTACTGCACGGCGTTGTAGATCTTGCCGGAGAAGTTCGGCCGCGCCCCGTGTGTCAGGTGACCACCGGCGTCCAGGCTCATGCCGAGGATGGTGTCACCGGGCTGCAACAGCGCCATGTACACCGCGGCGTTGGCCTGCGAGCCCGAGTGCGGCTGCACGTTGGCGTAGTCAGCCTTGAACAGGGCCCTGGCACGATCAATGGCCAACTGCTCGGCGACATCAACGTATTCGCAACCACCGTAGTAGCGCTTGCCGGGATAGCCCTCGGCATACTTGTTGGTCAGTACGGAACCCTGCGCCTCCAGCACGCGCGGGCTGGCATAGTTTTCCGAGGCAATCAGCTCGATGTGATCTTCCTGGCGCTGACACTCGCCCTGGATCGCCGCCCAGAGTTCCTCGTCATAACCAGCAATGTGCATGTCTTTATCAAACATAGTCAGATAACTTTATGATGTAGGTGAAAATAACCGTGCTACAACCGGCACCAGATAATAGCCGATCTGGCGTGTCCGTGCGAACCAAAAACCCTGTTTCTGCCCACTGCCGCATCCTGCACCGTAAGCCGCCACCCGCCCCGGCACATCGCCTGCAGATCTCAGCAAGTTACCCTTGAATACAATTACTTATTGAACTTTTATGAATTGCCTTGTTAAGCCTGATAGATCGCGGATGAGATCCGCTCCTACAGGTATCCCTTATTGTTGCAAGAGCACATCTCGTGCGCGATGACGATATCGATAAAAGTATCTCGGACGCGGTCACTCCTGCAGGGATCCCTCATTGTTGCAGGAGCGCATCTCATGCGCGATGTGCATGGAGGAAGTGAGACCGCGAACCGGTCGAGAGGCTGGCCTGGGCCATGTACAAGTGCCGCGGGAGGCGGAGGCCGGGGGCGGTCCGCTCCTACAGCAATTAGATGCGTGCCAGGAATACCTGAAAGATGTAGCTCTCCCCTGCTTGCCCGAATCCCGATGCCATCTATAATGTGCGTCCTTCAGTACATTCTCCGGGAGCATGCAAAGCATGGCGCAGTACGTCTACACCATGAACCAGGTCGGCAAGGTCGTGCCACCGAAACGCAAGATTCTAGAGGACATCTCGCTGTCCTTCTTCCCCGGCGCCAAGATCGGCGTGCTGGGTCTGAACGGTTCGGGCAAATCCAGCCTGCTGCGCATCATGGCCGGGGTCGATACCGAGATCGAGGGCGAGGCGCGCCCGCAACCCGGCATCAAGATCGGCTTCCTGGAACAGGAACCGCCACTTAATCCGGACAAGGATGTGCGCGGCAACCTGGAAGAATCGCTGGCCGAAATTACCGATGCCCAGCAGCAGCTGGAAGCGGTGTATACCGCCTACGCGGAACCGGACGCCGACTTCGATGCGCTCGCCGCCGAACAGGCGCGACTGGAAAACATCCTGCAGGCCAGCGACGGCCACAACCTCGAGCGCAAGCTGGAGGTGGCCGCCGACGCCCTGCGCCTACCACCCTGGGATGCCGATGTCAGCAAACTCTCAGGCGGCGAGCGACGGCGCGTGGCACTGTGCAAGCTGCTGTTGTCCAACCCGGATATGCTCTTGCTAGATGAGCCGACTAACCACCTGGATGCCGAAAGCGTTGCCTGGCTGGAGCGCTTCCTGGCCGAATTCCCGGGCACCGTGGTCGCCGTCACCCATGACCGTTACTTCCTCGACAATGTCGCCGGCTGGATCCTCGAACTGGACCGCGGCCACGGCATTCCCTGGGAAGGCAACTACTCATCCTGGCTGGAGCAAAAGGAACAACGCCTTGCCACCGAGGAAAAACAGGCCTCGGCACGCCAGAAGGCCATGCAGGCGGAACTGGAATGGGTCCGCGCAGGCAGCAAGGGCCGGCATGCCAAGAGCAAGGCGCGCCTGGCCCGCTTCGAGGAGCTGTCATCACAGGAATCACAACAGCGCAACGAGACCAAGCAGCTGTTTATCCCGCCGGGCCCGCGCCTCGGCGACCTGGTCGTAGAGGCCAGCCACGTCAGCAAGCGCTTTGGCGACACGCTGCTGTACGAGGACCTCAGCTTCAACCTGCCACGCGGCGGTATCGTCGGCATCATCGGACCGAACGGGGCCGGCAAGACCACGCTGTTCCGCATGCTCACCGGGGCCGAACAACCGGATAGCGGCGAACTGCGCATCGGCGATACGGTACAGGTCGCCTGCGTGGACCAGAGCCGCGACAGCCTCGATGACAAGAAGACCGTGTGGGAAGAAATCTCTGACGGACAGGACATCATCACCGTCGGCAATACCGAGCTGAACTCACGCACCTACGTGTCACGTTTCAACTTCAATGGCAGTGACCAGCAAAAGGTCGTTGGCACCCTGTCCGGCGGCGAGCGCAACCGCGTGCACCTGGCAAAATTGCTGCGCAGCGGCGGCAATGTGCTGCTGCTTGACGAGCCAACAAATGATCTCGACGTGGAAACCCTGCGCGCCCTCGAGGAGGCCTTGCTCGACTTCCCCGGTTGTGCTGTAGTGATATCGCATGACCGCTGGTTCCTGGACCGGATCGCGACACACATCCTGGCCTTTGAGGGCGACAGCCAGACCGTCTGGTTCGAGGGCAACTACGCCGACTACGAGGCGGACAGGAAACGCCGCCTGGGCGCGGATGCCGATCAGCCACACCGTATCAAGTACAAACGACTGGACAGTTAACTGATGCCAACGAACCCGTCACAGGCCGATTCAGAAAAACTGCGCGCCTTCGAAGAGCGCATGTCCAGCGAGGGCGCGGCCGGCTTTGCCGATGGTCCGATACCGTGGGAAAGCTGGGATGGCACCAGCACCCCGGAGACCTGGCGGGTACAGGAAAACACGGTCCGAACTGAACCCCGGCCCAAGCCAGGCAAACCATTGGGTCAGCGACTGCTCACCGGTATCACCCGGGTTGCCGTGCTGGCGCTGGGGGTTGGCATCGCCGGCGTCTATTTCACCTCTGCTGGCAAACCACAGCTGGCCATGCACGGCATCCAGCCGATGCCGCTCAATACCACGGCCAAACCGGCAGCCGGGTTTTCGCTAGCGGCTGACCAGGAAGAGCGGCTGGACAGCGATATGGTCGACCCGAACATATTCCCGGCGCCGGCCGCCGGCCAACCGGGCATTGCCGTGATAGCGGCAACAACTGACCCGCAGGAGAGCGCACTAACCGTACAGGCAGACACAGCCACCGAAGATGCGCCCGCCGACACAATCGTGCCGGAGACAACCACCCCGGCCCCGGCGCAGGAGGCCGTGCAAACCGAAACCACGCAACCGGTGGCCGCCTCACAGCAACCGACCATCCTGCCTATCCTGAGAAATGTCACCATGGCCACACAGAGCCCGGCGCAGAACACGGAAACTGTCCGCACTCCGCCGCCACCGCAGACCGGCACCGGCAACTGGGTGGTCAACCTGGCTTCTTACAACTATGAGTCCACCGCGCAACGCATGTTGAGCACCTTCAGGGACAAGGGCGTGGCAGCGGAACTGGTCAAGGTAACCGTCAATGACCGGCCCATGATACGTATCCGCACCACCGGCTATGAAAACTACCGCGAGGCCAGCGACTGGGCCGCCTTACTGGAAGAACGCCTGGAACTGGACGGCGCCTGGGTATCGAAACGCTGAAATCTGCCCGGCGGGACACCCGTACGGCCCACCGAATCCTCACAACCATTCAGTACCCGGTCATATCAGACCCGGATACCCGGGAACCGCCAAGACAGCAACCCATGAGAAGCAAGCGTGCAAAACATCAGGGATGCGCGCCAGCGTTTCCACGGTTACCTCCCATAGCAGGTTGAGAGGAGCCCTGTTTCGTTTCACGTTCAAGACATTCCTTGAGGGTAATGGCGCCGTCAGCACCGCCTTGCTGCTGTTTTATGGTGCTGGCGATATCTGCATGCGCAACATACTCATTGAAACTAATAGCGTTGTCATTATTAGTGTCGCGTGCTGCGAAATCTCGTCGGGACTGGTGCATTGCGAGGCTGGTACTCAGCTGGCAGTAGTCAATGCTGCCGTCGCTGGCTACTTCCGAGAAATCCGGCGGCAACCCATAGACGGTACCCTCAGCCACCAACTCTCCGTATTCAGATGCCTGTAAGAACCCGTCCATATTCCGATCTATGTTTACAACCTGTGCGATTAACGCATCGACTTCTTCGCTCTTGTAACCTGAGTCAGCCGTCTTTTGAGCTGCGATCTCCAATCTCGTCAGCGCGCCATTTCTATCTGTGTCAATACGGTTAAAGCCCTCTTGTAGCTGCATTTCCCGGTACTCCTCCAGGGAGACCGTCCCGTTTGAAGAAACATTCGCTTTCTTGAACAGATCGTCACAGGAATTTTGCGCCAAACTATTCTGGCTTGAACAACAAACCAGCAATAACGTGGCCACAGCCAGTGGTTGTGAATAGTGCATACAGGGCTTCCCTTTCAGCAGGTTGAAATCAGTATACCTGACCCCCGCATCAGGGTTGGGTAGAGACCATGCATTCGGTTGAGCTGGCAGCCAAAAACGGACATTCCTCAAACAAAGAAAACCCGGGGCGAGGCCAGGTTTTCACAATCGAATCTGATCCAGATTAATTCATTGTGCTTGCGTCTTGACAAACCACCAGCCTGACCTAGGTTTATCTCATAGAAGTCCAGTGCGTTTTAAATGGCACAGGTAGCCAAAAATCCGGTGATAGCATGACAACAGCAAGTGAGCCTGTCGATACCCTGCTCAACAGTGAGGGATTTCTGAAAGACCCCGACCTGTGGAACGAGCAGGTAGCCTCGGAAATTGCTCGTCTTGACGGTCTGCCGCCACTGACCCATGACCATTGGGTGATTGTCCGGGCACTGCGGGACCACTTCGAGCGTTTCGGGATTGCACTGCCCGCATTCAGCCACATATGCATAGCGAACCATATGCACAAGCACTGCGTGGACAACCTGTTCAGCAGTCAACGGGAGGCCTGGCGCGTCGCCGGCCTGCCAGATCCGGGCGAAGAGGCCAAGGCCTACATGTAAAGGCCAGCCGGCACCCAGCCCTCTGATGAAAGTGTGAGGAGGTAGACAACATGAATAAACCAGCAGCACAGAAAATGCCCGGTATTCGTTTTGATGAACTCAACTGGGTCGCCACGACACCGTTACCGCGCGACCAGGAGCAGAGTCATCGGTTACACGAGCCGAATTACCTTATCGGTACTATTGACCCGGTCAACGGGCATGACATCAGTGATGTGAAGAACCATCCGTCACTGGTTGATGGCAACCTGACCATCTATTTCGAGTCGGAAGAAACCAAGGAAGAGTTTCTAAGAACGCCGGTAAACCACCCGTTTGAACATTCGCTTGGCAAACCGTCGGAGGATCAGGATCGGGGTGGCTGAAAATAATGCGGAAATCAAAAAGTCAGACTCTTTGGTCCGATAATGGCGGCAGGTTCAACCGGTGAGCGCAACACTTTGTCTTTCTACAAAAAGATGGGGTATGAGCAATGGCTTACCGGTTGAATCCGCTCTCGAAAGCGGTCATTCGTTTGAATATTCAGGGCCCCGGGAGACACCTAACCCGGATACCAAACTGGCAGAGAAAGGAAACTGACCGCTATTCAGCTCACTCACGCACACAATTACGGAACAAACGCCGCCACTGACCATCCTTACACCCCCCCGCCCTGCCTTCCCGGTAATATTGTTTCTAAACATATAGTTACAATTTAATATAATGATCGTGGAGTCTGACTTTCCCGGCCCTGCCGGCCAAACAGCACTTGATCATGGAACGAAAAGCAGCAGTCTTGACGACCTGTACCAGACACTCGCCGAGGAGATACCAAGCGAGTCAGAACGAAAGCAGTTCCTGGAAAGCAAAAATCGACTGCATTAGTCCCGTCACCGCAAACACCCTGCCCCGGCAGAACGCGTTCTCAATAAGTACGGATCCACCACCCGCTTTAATCAAAAATCACGGTCCGGTTATCGCATACAAGGATGTTGCGCCTTATCTGGTGCCAGATCGCGCGGGCAAGTACGACCTTCTCAAGATCACGGCCCTTGCGGATCATGTCTTCAACGGTGTCCTTGTGACTGACATGCGCAACATCCTGCTCGATGATCGGCCCCGCATCCAGCTCCGTGGTCACGTAATGACTGGTTGCGCCGATAATCTTCACGCCGCGCTCATAGGCTGAATGGTACGGACGGCCACCCGGGAATGCCGGCAGAAAGGAATGATGGATATTAATAATTCCTTGCGGATACTGATTAATAAAGTCCTCGCTCAATATCTGCATGTACCGCGCCAGCACAATGAAATCGATATTATATTGTTGCAGCAACTCAAGCTGCCGGGCTTCCTGCTCCTGCCTGTTGTCCTGATTGACCGGCAGATGGAAGTAATCGATACCATGCCGCTCTGCAACACGCTCCATATCCTGGTGGTTGCTGATAATCAGCGGCACCTCGATCTGCCACTCTCCCGACTCGTAACGCGCAAGGATGTCATAAAAGCAATGCGGCAACTTTGACACCAGCAGCGCCATGCGCGGACGCTCATTGGAGAAATGCAGTTGCCACAGCATGTCAAAACCTGCTGCGACATGCTGCTGGAATTGCTCGCCAAGCTGTTCATCGGCTATCGAAGACCGTGCAAGGTCCCATTCCACGCGCATGAAGAACCGCCCTTTCTCGTAATCGACATGCTGATCGAGATACAGGATATTGCCGCTGTTGCTCGCTATGAAGCTGGTCACCGCAAGCACGATGCCCTCACGGTCAGGACAATGCACCAGCAATATGGCCGATCTTTTTTCCATGAAGTGAACCCGGGGTTTGACGTGTTGCTGTCTAGAATAGCATTTTCACTGTTGGCCGGTTAATGCAAACTGGCACCGCGGCTATTAACCCTTTAGCTGGCAGGGCGGGCAGTTGCTTTCTGTTATCGACTACTGGAACCGCACAGGGCATTGTGTGATGATTCTCCATGGCCTTGCCGAGAGTTGCTTCCTGCGTCGTGACACACCGAATGAATCAGGAGACCTGAATGCGCACCAAGATCCTGTTAGAAGAATCTGAAATCCCAACTCACTGGTATAACGTTGTCGCCGATATGCCGAATCCACCGGCACCCCCCATGGGCCCTGATGGCAAGCCGGTTGGTCCGGATGCCCTGCAGGCGATCTTCCCCGATAACATCATAGAGCAAGAGATCAGCGCCGAGCGCTGGATCCCCATTCCGGAAGAAGTGCGCAATATCCTTACACTCTGGCGCCCTTCCCCACTTTACCGCGCCCACCGCCTGGAGCAGGCCCTGGGTACGCCGGCCAAAATCTACTACAAAAATGAGTCGGCCAGTCCTGCCGGGTCTCATAAGCCCAATACCGCTGTAGCCCAGGCCTATTACAACAAGGTCGCAGGCATCAAACGCCTGTCCACCGAGACGGGCGCAGGACAGTGGGGATGTTCCCTGGCGTTGGCTGGTCAATTATTCGGAATTGACGTCCGGGTTTACATGGTTAAGGTCAGCTACGAACAAAAACCTTACCGACGCTCGATGATGCAGACCTGGGGCGCCGAGGTGTATGCGAGTCCCACCGACATGACCGAGTCCGGACGCAAGATTCTGGCTGAACACCCGGACTCCCCCGGCTCCCTCGGCATTGCCATTTCCGAGGCAGCGGAAGAGGCAGCAAACCGCAAGGACACCAACTACTCCCTGGGTTCTGTGCTCAATCATGTGTTGCTGCATCAGACCGTTATCGGCCAGGAAGCGAAGAAACAACTAGCCCTGGTGGGTGACTACCCTGATGAGATCTACGCCCCCTGTGGTGGCGGTTCCAATTTCGGCGGCATTGCTTTTCCATTTTTTGCCGATAAGGCGGCGGGCAAGAACGTGCGACTGGTTGCAGTGGAGCCGACTTCCTGCCCGACCCTGACTAAAGGTCCTTATGCCTACGATTACGGTGATGCCATCGGCCTGACCCCGCTGTTGAAAATGCACACCCTGGGGCATGACTTTGTACCACCGGGCATCCATGCCGGTGGCCTGCGTTACCACGGCGATTCGCCCTTGGTCAGCCAACTACACCATGAAGGCCTGGTGGATGCCGTCGCCATCCCTCAACTGGAAACGTTCGAAGCAGGCGTGCTCTTCGCCAGCACAGAAGGCATCGTACCCGCACCGGAATCCACCCACGCCATCGCTGCCGCCGTCCGATCTGCCAGGGAATGTGCAAAGAGCGGCGAACCCAGGACAATTCTGTTCAATCTCTCAGGACACGGGCACTTTGACATGTCCGCTTACGATCGTTATTTCAACAACGAGCTGGAAGATTACGAGTTTCCCGAGGAAGCCATCGAAGAGTCCCTCTCACACCTGCCCGAGGTCCTTCGGAACTCGTAAAAGAAGGGAACTCCGCCTTAAAACATCAGACCGCTGGTTTTTCTGCTTCTCTACTACGAACAGCCAACTTTCTAAAAAAAGATAATCAGAAAACAGTTGACCCCATTACCCTACCCATGCACGCGCGTTGCGGAACATGCGCAGCCACGGGCCATCCTCGCCCCACTCTGCCGGATGCCAGGAGTTTGTAAGTGTGCGGAACACACGCTCCGGGTGCGGCATCATGATGGTGACGCGTCCGTCCGCCGTGGTCAGACCGGTAATACCCAGTGGCGAACCATTCGGGTTGGCTGGATAGTTCTCGGTCGCTGCGCCATGGCCATCGACATAGCGTGCCACCACCAGTCCGCTGTCCAGCACCCCGGAAGCACTCTCCGCACCGAAGTCCGCACGCCCCTCGCCATGCGCCACGGCGACCGGCAGGATCGACCCGGCCATATCGCTTAGGAAGATCGAGGGCGTGGGAAGGATTTCCAGTTGTGAAAAACGGGCCTCGAACTGCTCTGACTCGTTTCTGACAAAACGCGGCCAGTGCTGTGCGCCGGGAATGATTTCCTTCAGGGTCGACAGCATCTGGCAACCGTTACAGACACCCAGCGAGAAACTGTCACTGCGCTCAAAGAAGGCATGAAAGCTGTCGCGCAGCTCGGCATGGAACAACACCGACTTGGCCCAACCCTGCCCTGCGCCCAGTACATCGCCATAGGAAAACCCGCCACAGGCGGCCAGCCCCTGGAAATCATCCAGCCGCATGCGTCCGGACAGCAGGTCGCTCATGTGCACATCGACGGCATCAAAACCGGCACGGTGGAATGCCGCGGCCATCTCGATCTGGCCGTTGACGCCCTGCTCGCGCAGAATCGCCATGCGCGGGCGCACGCCACTGGCGATAAACGGCGCGGCAATATCCTGCTGCGCATCGAAACTGAGCGCCGGACTGATGCCGCAGTCGTCCCCATCCAGCAGCGCATCGAATTCCTGTTGCGCACAGACCGGGTTGTCGCGCAGCGACTGCATGCGGAAGGTGGTTTCCGACCACGCGCGCTGCAGATCGACGCGCGTCTCGGACAACAGGGTTTCACCGTCAGCGGAAAATTCCACGTGGTCAGTCGTATTCAACTGGCCGATGACGTGTGCCGCGCCACCCAGTCCGTGATCTTCCAGAATCGAAACTACCGTCGCACGGTCGGCGGCACGCACCTGCACCACCGCGCCCAGTTCCTCGGCGAACAACGCGGCAACCGGGTCATCACCGTAACCGGAGAGATCAACCGAGACACCGGCGTGACCGGCAAACGCCATTTCACACACAGTGGCCAGCAGGCCGCCATCGGAACGGTCGTGATAGGCCAGCAACAGGTTCTTGTTATTGAGCGCCTGGATCGCGCCAAACAGGCCCTTTAACAGGGCAGCATCATCCACATCCGGCGGAACACTGCCCACCTGCTTGTGCACCTGCGCCAGCGCTGAACCCCCGAGCCGGTTACGGCCCTGCCCAAGGTCGATCAGCAGCAATGCTGTTTCGCCCGCGTCACTCTTCAGCTGCGGGGTCAGTGTCTTGCGCACATCGCGCACCGGCGCAAATGCCGAGACAATCAGTGACAGCGGCGCAGTCACCGACTTGTCGGTGCCGTCCTCTTGCCAGACGGATTTCATCGACATGGAATCCTTGCCGACCGGGATGGCAATACCGAGCGCCGGGCACAGCTCCGCACCGACCGCCTGCACCGTTTCATACAGGATGGCGTCCTCGCCCGGGTGTCCGGCAGGCGCCATCCAGTTTGCCGACAACACGATGTTGCCGATGGCATCGATACTGCTCGCAGCAATATTGGTAATGGCCTCGCCCACGGCCATGCGACCGGAGGCCGCACCATCCAGCAACGCCAGCGGCGTGCGCTCTCCCAGCGCCATTGCCTCGCCGGTCACCGCCTGGTAGTCAGACGCACTCACCGCCACATCCGCGACCGGCACCTGCCACGGCCCGACCATCTGGTCGCGCGCAATCATGCCGGTGACCGAGCGGTCACCGATGGTGATCAGAAAGGTCTTGTTTGCTACCGCCGGCAGACGCAGCACGCGATAGGCGGCATCACACACATCAATGCCGGCCGTGGAAAACGCCGCGTGCGTGACAGGCATACGCTGCACATCGCGCAACATCTTCGGCGGCTTGCCCAGCAGCAGGCTCATCGGCAGGTCGATGGGTGAATTGTCAAAATGGCTGTCGCTCAACACCAGTTGCTGGTTCGCGGTCGCGGTGCCCAGCACGGCATACGGACAGCGTTCGCGCTTGCACAGGGCGGAAAATTCCTCCATGCGCCCCTTGTCGATCGCCAGCACGTAACGTTCCTGTGATTCGTTGCACCACACCTGCATCGGTGACATGCCGGAATCATCATTCGGTATCGCGCGTAATTCAAAGTTGCCACCGCGGCCGCTGTCATTAACCAGTTCCGGCACTGCGTTGGACAGACCGCCGGCGCCGACATCATGGATCGACACGATCGGGGTGTCGCCACCCAGCGACCAGCAGGCGTCGATCACTTCCTGGACACGCCGTTCCATCTCCGGGTTGCCACGCTGCACCGAGGCAAAGTCCAGGTCCTCGGCACTCGCGCCACTGGACATCGACGACGCCGCGCCACCGCCCAGGCCGATCAGCATGGCCGGCCCACCCAGCACGACAATCGGCGTGTCGGCCGGTATCTCGCCCTTCTCCACGTGTTCGGCGCAGATCATGCCGGAACCACCGGCCAGCATGATCGGCTTGTGGTAACCACGCAGTTCGGGACCCTGTGCACCCGCCACCTGCTCTTCAAAGGTGCGGAAATAACCGCACAGGTTGGGACGGCCGAATTCGTTATTGAAGGCGGCCGCGCCGAGCGGTCCCTCGGTCATGATGTCCAGCGCAGAGACGATACGCGCCGGCTTGCCATGGTCGGTTTCCCAGGGTTGTTCAAAGCCCGGGATGCGCAGGTTGGATACCGAAAAACCGCACAGCCCGGCCTTGGGCTTGGCACCGCGTCCGGTCGCACCCTCGTCACGTATTTCGCCACCGGAGCCGGTCGCGGCGCCCGGGAACGGGGATATGGCCGTGGGGTGGTTATGGGTCTCGACCTTGATGACCAGGTGCGCCGGCTGCTCGTGCGGCAGGTAGCTGTGCGTGCCGGGTTCGGGGAAGAAACGCTGTACGTCATAGCCTTCCACCACGGCGGCGTTGTCACTGTAGGCCGACAGCACGCCCTCCGGACTGTGCTTGTAGGATTCGCGAATCATGCCAAACAGGCTGTTCGTCTGCGCCTCGCCATCGATCACCCAGTCGGCATTGAATATCTTGTGACGACAGTGTTCCGAGTTGGCCTGCGCGAACATCATCAACTCGATATCAACCGGGTTGCGCCCCAGCGCGGTGAAATTCTCTACCAGGTAATCGATCTCGTCATCCGACAGCGCCAGTCCGAGATCACGGTTGGCATGCTCAAGCGCCTGCCTGCCACCCTCGAGCACATCGATGCGTTCACACGGTGCCGGCACGGCATGCCGAAACAGCGCATCAGTGTCATCGATATCGAACAGCACCGTCTCGATCATGCGGTCATGCAGCAGCGGCAGGATGGCGGCGCGTTGCTGCGCATCCAGCGCGTTATCCGGCACATCCAGCGTATAGATGATGCCGCGCTCGACACGGCGCACCTTGTCCAGCCCGCAGTTGTGCACAATGTCGGTTGCCTTGCTGGACCAGGGCGAAATGGTGCCCGGGCGCGGTACGACAATCAGCGCCACACCGGTCAAGCCCGCGCTCGACTGTGCAGGCCCGTAGCTGAGCAGCTTCTCCAGTACGTCCTGCTCGGAGTCGGACAACGACGCATCCAGCTCGGCGATGTGCAGATAGTCGGCACTCAGTCCGGCGAGGGCAGGCAGCTGCTCGCGGCACTGCGCGAGCAGTTTACCGAGACGGAATTCGGAATGGGCAGGGCAACCGCGCAGGTGCAGCATCTGGGCTCCGGGGACTGAGAAATTCAGGAGCGGGAATGATACTGGATGGCCCCGGCAATGTCAGTGCCGCACCCGCCGCCGACGGCAATTACCGTTCAGCTGATGGTGCGCCAGTCGAGTCCCTGTTGCTGGTCGGCGATACCGACCCAGTCATGCTCGCAATCCAGGGTGTCTGCCAGTGCTGCGCGCGCCAGCGCCGGGCGGTTGTTCTGCTCGCTGAGATGGGCCGCAACCACGTGTTGCAGCCGGGACTGGTCCAGTTGTGCCAGCAGCGTCGCGGCCTGGCTATTACTCAGGTGCCCCAGCGGGCCACCGACACGCTGCTTCAGGGCAGCTGAATAGGGCCCGTTGGCCAGGATGGCGGCATCGTGGTTGCATTCCAGCAACAGGGCATCACAGGCATCCAGTTGCTCCACGATGTGTGGCGTCATGCGGCCGGTGTCGGTCAGCACACCCAGCCGGCGCGTGCCGTCACCGAAGCTGAACTGGCAGGGCTCACGGGCATCGTGTGGCACCGTAAAGGGCTGCACCTGCAGATCCGCCACCGAAAACAGGTCATGCGCCTCAAAATGCTGCACCTCGGGCAAATCCTGGTCACGCAGTGTCTGCCAGGTACCGCGTGTCAGCCACACCGGCAGGCGGTACTTGCGTGCCAGGGGTGCAATGCCGCGCACGTGATCGCCATGCTCATGGGTTACCAGCAAGGCGTCGAGTTGATCCGGGCTGCGCCCGAGGCGTGCCATGCGTCGCTCGGTTTCACGACAGGAGAAGCCGCAATCCAGCATGACCAGTGTGTTGCCTGATTCGACCAGCGTGCCGTTGCCACGACTGCCACTGCCGAGAGAGGCGAATTGCATGCCTGTTCTCAGCGCAGTTGTTCTTCCAGCAGCGTCAATATACGTTTCGCGGTCGGCGTGGTATCGCGCACACCCTGGCTGTTATTCACGATGACATTGGTGGTCGCGCCATTGGCCTGCAGTTCGATGCGATATTCGGTTGCATCCCCCTTGTCATCAGAAGACCAGAACGCCAGCTTGCTGAGCAGACCCTTCTCTTCCTGCTCACCCAGCGGGTCGTTATAGCGTACGTAGTAAGTCCCGGTGGAACGATCACGGTCCTCCACAGTGAAACCGACCCGGTCCAGTGCCACGCCGGTACGGCGCCATGCGCGCGAGTAGTCTTCCCCAATAACCAGCATGCTGCCGCTGCTGTCGCTGACCAGGTTGGCACGCACCTGCGTTTCCGCACGCTGCGCCAGCAGCGTCTGCGCCTTCTGCTCCTCGACACCCAGGAACACCAGCATGCGTTTGAGCATTTCCGCTTCCAACTCCGGGTCGGACTCACGCGGCTTCCAGGTCGGGGTATTGTCGATCGGGCCGCCGGTGAGCACTTCCTCGACGCCCCGGTGGGTCAGAAACACCTCGGTCGCGCTGTCGCCCTGCCCCCGTTCCAGTCGCACGCGGTACTTGTCGCGGGTACCGGCCGAGTAAACGGCGTCCAGCGCCTTGCCGATCATCTTGCGTACCGGACCCTGCGGAATATCGGCACGATTCTCTGCCCACTCGGTTTCCAGGATACCCGTGCGCGGGTCCTCGGTCCGGATCAGGAAACCCTCCTGCAACCAGAATTCCCTGACCCGCGGCCAGACCTGTTCCGGCGTGCCCTGCACCACCAGCCACTGCTGGTTCCCGTCACGCTCCACACGTACACCGGTGCTGGCCGGCAGTACGCCGGCAGCTCCACGCGACGGCTGCGTTGTACCGAACTCCGAGTAACTGGTACCGGCTGAACCCAGCGATTCCGGCGCATCGTTGATGGTACTGGACGATAACTCCGGTGGTACTTCCAGGGTATCAATGGCCTTGCTCTTCTTGTAGTCAATCTTGTCACGCCCCGGCGCAACCTTGTCCATCACCCCGCAAGCCGTCAGCGCCAGCGTGGCAGCAACTGTCAAGACAAGGGTTCGTACCATTGATTTCTGCTGCATATCGTTATCCTGCGATCTCCAGTACACCGGCCTGCACAAGCGCCTGCCGGAGAGTTTCACGATGCTGTTCTGCCAGCGGTGTCAGCGGCAGGCGGATACCTGCCGGAATCATGCCCATTTCATACAATGCCCACTTGACCGGAATCGGGTTGGATTCAAGAAACAGGGTCCGGTGCAATATATCGAGCCGGTCATTGATCGACGCTGCCTGTTCACGGTCACCGGCCATGGCGGCAGCGCACAGTTCATGCATTTCAGCCGGCGCAACATTGGCGGTAACCGAAATGTTGCCCTTGCCGCCCAGCAGCATCAGCTCCATGGCGGTGGCATCATCGCCACTGTATACAACCATGCGGTCCCCGCATCGCTGCATGATATCGCGCGCGCGCCCGAGGTCACCGGTTGCCTCCTTGATACCGACGATGTTATCGACATCCGCCAGTCGCTCAACGGTTTCCGGCAACATGTCACAGGCGGTACGACCGGGTACATTGTACAGAATCTGCGGAACCGGTACGGCCTCGGCGATGGCCTTGTGATGCCGGTAGAGACCTTCCTGGGTGGGCTTGTTGTAGTACGGGGTCACCAGCAGGCAGGCATCGGCGCCCGCCTGGTGCGCACAGCGGGTCAAATCGATTGCCTCGCGGGTTGAATTCGCCCCGGTACCGGCAATCACCGCGATGCGGCCGGCAGCAAACTCGACCATGCGCCGAATCAGGCGGCAGTGTTCCTCCTCGTCCAGGGTGGCGGATTCCCCCGTGGTACCCACGGCCACCAGCGCATCAGACCGGTTCTCGACATGAAAATCGACCAGCCGTCGCAGGCTGTCATCGTCGATGGCGCCATCCTCCTGCATGGGGGTAACCAACGCCACTATACTGCCCTGAATCATTACCGGATTCTCCACACCCGAGTTGAGGTGGACATGGTACTGACGGCACCCTGCACTGACAAGGTAATCATTGATTACAGGCGGGATTTCAGCGCCTGCCGCAGGTAAAAATGCTAGACTTGTGCGGCACAGGCAGAATCACCTGCATGACGTCCGGGATATCTCCAAGATGAAAGAAAATTCCAGCACCAACACGCACCAACTGGTGCTCGCCGCGCTCGGAGAGGACAAGACCGGCATCATCGACGACCTCTCGCGCAGCGTTCTGCACAGCGGCTGCACCATCAGTGACAGCCGCATGGTGGTTCTGGACGGTGACTTCGCCCTGCTGCTGCAGGTCGCCGGAAACTGGAACAATATCGCCAAGCTGGAGAACCAGCTACCGGGCATCGAGACCCGGCTTGGCCTGACTATCACCGCACACCGTCCCGTTGAGCGTGAACACGACAAGGACCTGCTGCCCTATGCGGTTGATGTCGTGGCACTCGACCAGCCGGGCATCGTGCATAATCTCGCGCGGTTCTTTTCGCAGCGACAGATAAACATCCAGGAGATGGTTACCACGGGTTACCCGGCCGCCCATTCCGGTACACCCATGTTTTCCGTACACATGGTTATCCAGATCAGTGCCAGCGTGCAAATCGCCACCCTGCGCGAGGATTTCATGGAATTCTGTGACCAGCTGAATCTCGACGCGGTCATGGAACCGGCCAAGAATTACCAGTAACCAAGATGTAAAGACCTCTTCTTATTTATTGCCCGCCAGGAACAACCACCGCATGAGCAAAATCAAGATTGGCAAAAAGGTGCCGGACTTCAAACTGCCGGCAACCGGTGAACAGGATATCGCACTGTCCGATTTTACCGGCAAGTGCGTGGTCGTGTACTTCTACCCGAAAGACAGCACCCCCGGCTGCACGACCGAGGGGCAGGACTTCAGGGACAAGATCAATACCTTCAGGCGCCGCAATACCGTGATACTGGGCATATCGCGCGACAGTGTGAAATCACATGAAAATTTCAGATCGAAGCAACAGTTTCCCTTTGACCTGCTGTCCGATGCCGGGGAAAAGGCCTGCACGCTGTTTGACGTGATCAAGGAAAAGAACATGTACGGCAAAAAGGTCATGGGCATCGAACGCAGCACCTTCCTGATCGATGAAAAGGGCGTGCTGCGCCACGAATGGCGCAAGGTGAAAGTGCCAGGACATGTCGACGAGGTGCTGGAAGCAATAAAGGCGCTTGGCTAAACATCGCGCCTGCAAGGCGCTCCTACAACAATAAGATGCGCCTGTAGGAGCGGACCGCGTCCGCGATCTTTTTAAGATAACCATCGCGCTTGCGAAGCGCTCCTACATCAATAGAAACTCCTGTAGGAGCGCCTTGCAGGCGCGATATACAAATGGTTAGCCCCTGTCGCGGATGAAATCCACTCCCGCATAACAGGGCATGCCTGTCTAAATCACGCAGGTGCCGCCGTGCCCGGCGCATCCTCTTCCTTGCCCTTCTTGGGCCAGGCCTGCATCACGGCCTGCACCAGCGTGGCCAGTGGAATGGCGAAAAACACGCCCCAGAACCCCCACAGTCCGCCAAACACCAGGATGGCGATGATGATCGCCACCGGGTGCAGGTTAACCACCTCGGAAAACAGCAGTGGCACCAGCAGGTAACCGTCCAGCGCCTGCAACACCAGATAGGCCATCAACAACCAGCCGCTCTCGGCACTCCAGCCCCACTGAAACCACGCAATCATGGCAACCGGCACAGTCACCGCTGCGGCACCAATGTACGGAATAATTACTGACAGCCCCACCATGGTTGCCAGCAGCAGGGCATATTGCAGACCCATAATGGTAAAGAGGGCAAAGGCTGCCCCGCCGACAATGAAAATCTCCCAGACCTTGCCGCGCACATAATTGGAAACCTGCTCATTGACATCCCGGGTCACCTCGTCAACCAGCCGGCGTTGCCGCGGCAGGCGCTGGCTGAACCACGCCAGGATTCGGGTCTTGTCCTTGAGAAAGAAAAACGCCAGCACCGGCACCAGGATGATGTAGACCATCAGCGAGATCAGCCCGAACACGGCCGGCAGTGACAATGACAACACGCGCTGGCTCAACTCGGTAATCTCCGCACGGATTGTCGCCCCCAGCTCATGCACCTGCTCCGCGTTAAACATGTTCGGGTATTTCTCCGGCAGCTGCAGCAGGACATCCTGTCCCAGCTGGATAATATCCGGCAACTGGCTTACCAGTTGAGTGACCTGTGTGAACAGGCGCGGCACCAGCCAGAACATGGCAAACACCAGGAACGACATGAACAACAGGAACACCACCGTCACCGCGGATACGCGCGGCGCACCCAGCTGATGGAATTTCTCGACCACACCATCCAGCAGGTAGGCAATCACTACACCGGCCAGCACCGGCGCCAGCATCTGGCCCAGTGTAAGCATGACGATGAAAAAGAGCGCCAGCAGCAACACCAGGATGACTGCCTGCGGGTCGGAAACGGTACGCTGGTACCATTCGTAGAGGATGTTCATGTCACTCGCCTTCTCGCCCGGCCTTCAGTTGCCGGTAGTGCGATGCAAAGATCTCCTCCAGCTCGTCAATGACCGGCGCGGCATCGGTACCCTGCATGATGTTGGTCGCGACGATATCCGAGGTCGCACTCAGCATCTCGCTCTTGTCCAGCATCGGGTAGGTCTTTGCCAGGCGCTTGAGCCCGGCAACGATTGATTCGCCGGGTGGACGTTCGATTGCTTCCGGGTCCGGCACCGTGACCGGCTCCAGGCTCGGCACGACCATGCCTGTCAGTACCTGCGGTACAGCACCACCACGCGCTGCGAGGAATTCAGCAAACGCCTGCAGTGCTGCCTGGTCACCAGGCGCAAGGTTTTCAAACAGGCTCAGGAGTTGCTGCGCCTGCGCACTCATGACAACGATTTAACTGTCATCTTTATGCGACTGGCAATAGGCGCGCGCAAAATCAAGCAACTCATCCATCGCGCGCTGGCGGAACTTCTGTTTCTGATGCACAAAGGAGAATGGTCGCTCCAGCGGCGGATCGAGTTCCAGCGCAACCAGCGTGCCCAGTTGCAGCTCCTTGTGTATGGTCACTTCCGAGACGATCGACACGCCCATGCTGGCCTCCACCGCGCCCTTGATCGCCTCGGGACTACCCAGTTCCATGGCGATCGTCAGGTCAGCCGCCTTGAGGCCGGAACCGGCAAGGTACTCTTCGATCACCTCGCGCGTACCGGAACCCTCTTCACGGGCAATAAACGCATGATCAAGCAGGTCGCTGAATTTGACTTTCTTCTTGCCGGCAAGCGCATGCCGGGGCGGCACGATGGCAACCAGTCGGTCATGGCGACAGTTCTCAACGACCAGGTTCTTGTTCATGACCGGCGCCTCGACCACACCGAGGTCGATATCGTTGTTCTCTACCATGGAAACGATACCGTCGGAATTTGATACCTTGAGGTGCACGTTGACGTCCGGGTATTCCTTTTTGAAGTCACCCAGCAACGAGGGCAGCATGTACTCTGCAATCGTGGTGCTTGCACCAATGATCAGGATGCCGCTGATCTCACCGGTCATATCCCTGACCGCATTATCCATCTTGGCATACAGGTCGAAAATCTGCGCCGCATACTCATACACGCGCTCACCGGCATCGGTCAGGCTGATGCGATTATGGGTTCGGTCAAACAAACGCGTGTTGAAATATTCTTCCAGCTGACGCACCTGGAAAGTCACCGCTGGCTGCGTCATATGCAGGCTCTCGGCCGCCTTGGTAAAACTCAGCAGACGTGCAACGGTATGAAACACCTGTAATCTGCGGTCAGCCATGTGATTTCCTGTCGGCGCGCATACGCCGGTGATGATTTTTTCAGGCTGTTGAGCCTATGATGATAGTCATTGCTTGTCAAACACTTAGCTGCTGCATGCAGGCATTTAACAGGGCCGTTGCGGAAATTCTTCCTGTCATCGGCGGTCACAGTCTGTAGACCCCCGTCACCCGATGCCGGGTAGGGGTGGTCGCTGTAAACGGCACCGCCCAGACCCAGGCCCACGTGAAATGCGCGGACACGGGAAGGTGACCGGCAATTACCGTAGAATATCGCACTGCTGCTGCTTCAAACCAAGTCACAGGAGAACGAAGATGAGGATACCTGACAGGCTGCTACCGGCATTGATACTGTGCCTGCTGCCACTGGGCACCACGGCCGGGACGCCCGAGGAAGAGGGGCTGGCAATTGCCGTGGAAGCAGACCGGCGCGACACCGGCTTTGGTGATTACACCAGTGACGTAAAGATGATCCTGAAGAACAAGCAGGGACAGGAAAGTACCCGCGTGATTCGTTCGAAGAACCTGGAAGTGACTGGCGACGGCGACAAGAGCCAGACAATCTTTGATGAACCACGCGACGTGCAGGGCACCGCCCTGCTCAGCTTCACCCACAAGGAAGGCCCGGATGACCAGTGGCTCTACCTGCCGGCCCTGAAGCGCGTAAAGCGCATCGCATCGGACAACAAGTCCGGTCCGTTCATGGGCAGTGAATTTGCCTACGAGGACATTACCTCGCAGGAGGTCGACAAGTACACCTACAAGTACCTGCGTGACGAAACGCTGGATGGCCTGGACGTATTTGTTTTCGAGCGCTACCCGAAAGACAGGAAGTCAGGCTACACCCGCCAGATCGTGTGGCTTGACAAGGAACACTACAAGGAACGCAAGATCGAATACTACGACCGCAAGAACGCACTGCTGAAAACACTGGTATTCACCGAATACAATCAGTACAACGACAAGTTCTGGCGCGCGCACAACATGTACATGGTAAATCACCAGACCGGCAAGAGTACGCGACTGCTGCAGTCCAATTACCAGTTCAACATCGGACTGACTGACCGTGATTTTGACAAGAACTCACTCAAGCGCGCCAGGTAAAAAAACCGCATGAGAAAACTGCTCTATGCCCTCGCCTGCCTGCTGCCGGCACTCCCGGTACAGGCCGGTGACTGGCGTGGCAGCATCACTGCCGAACTGACCGGCTTTCCGGAGCAGGCGGCTGATCCGGCCCAGCACCGCAGTTACGCCGCGCTGGCGCTGGAACCTGAATATTTCAAAGAATGGAATAATCGACACGACCTGTTCACGTTCAAGCCCTACCTGATACTTGATTCCCATGATGACAATCGTTCACATGGGGATATACGTGAACTTTCCTGGATTCATGCAGCACGTGACTGGGAAACCAATATCGGTATCAGCAAGGTGTACTGGGGCGTGACCGAGGCCGCGCACCTGGTCGACGTCATCAACCAGACCGATGCCGTTGTCAATGAAGATGGCGAAGACAAGCTTGGGCAGCCAATGGCCAAACTGACCCTGATTCGTGACTGGGGCGTCGTTGACCTGTTCGTGCTGCCGGGATTCCGCGAGCGCACCTTCCCCGGACGGCAGGGCCGCCCGCGTTTCTCCATCCCGATCAGCGACAATCCGCTGTATGAATCCGGCGCCAGGGACCTGCACACCGATTTTGCCGCGCGCTGGTCACATTCCATCGGCGCATTTGATATCGGTGTGTCGCACTTCACCGGCACCGGCCGCGAGCCCCGCTTTGTCATCCAGCCTGGCGCCTACAACCCGCAGACCATGACAATCAGTGAAATCACACCGTTCTATGAAATCATCCACCAGACCAGCCTCGACCTGCAGGCCGTTTACGGTGGCTGGTTGTGGAAACTGGAGGCCGTGGTGCGCAACGGCCAGGGGGAGCGGATCGAATCGCTTGCCGGCGGCTACGAGTACACCTTTGTCGGCATCAATGAATCTGCTGTCGACGTTGGCATCATCACCGAGTATCTGTATGACAGCCGCGGTGATGACGTCGACCCGGCAGACACGCTTACCGGACAGCCGTTTTTCACCTCGGCCTTTCAGAACGATCTGGTGCTGGGTGCACGCTTCACGCTAAATGACGCCGCCAGTTCCGAGTTGCTCGCCAGTGTAATCGTTGACCTCGAGGGTGGTGGCCAGAGTTATAACCTGGAGGCGAGCCGGCGGCTTGGTGATAACTGGAAGCTGTCTCTTGAAGCGCGCGGCCTGAAGAATATCCCCGACAACAACGTATTTGCCAGCTTCAGGGATGACACCCGGCTACGCGTCGAACTGGCGCGCTATTTCTGACCGGCGTGTGCCCGTCTAGCGCTGTGCGGCTACCGGCTGTTCCTGCTGACGGCAGTCCTGCAGAGCCTGCCGGAACAAGCCGGTAATACTCTTCACCGGACTGACCTCGTCCAGCACAGCGAGAATCAGCTGCGAGCGGTTCTTTACATTGAACTTGCGAAACAGCGTGGTGAGATGGGCCTTGACGCCCTGGTTTGAAAGGAAGATGCGTTCCGCTATCTCCCCCGTCGATAATCCCTGCATGATCAGCTCCAGCACCTCCGCTTCACGCACGGTAAGGCGCTCATCCAGCTTCCTGACACGGTTCTGGATACCATCCAGCAGGGACTGATCACTGATGAAACGTTCCATGATGTGACGTTCTGCCCAGTAGCCTCCGTTACTGACGGCCTCCAGCCCCATCAGAATATGCTCGGCATTCATTTTTTCATTGAAATAACCGTGCGCACCCGACTGGATAATCCGGTAGAGGTAGTCATCCGGCATCGACTGCCCGAAAACCAGCACATGCATACCGGGAAATCCCTTGACCATTCCGCTGATGAAGTCTTCAACCGGTTCCGGCCTGGAGTCTTCCTGGACCAGCAGGAAGTCCGGAGGACTGCCTACAAAATGCCTCATGCAGGGCTCACCCGGTGAAACGCACACGATGTTGCCGGCGATTGCGCTGGTATTGAGAATGCGCACGATGCCATCGACAAAGAAATCCTGGCGCGCAATGATCAGTGTCTTGTGCGTGAGTTTAGCGTCGGTAATCTGTCTGCCTGCAGCCTGAATTAACATAGCGCCCCTTCCTGTTTATCGATTTGATATTATATTAGACTATAATAATATAATGTGCAACTGTAATATCGACACAGGACAATACCACTAACTTATTGTATTACTTGTAGTTGTATTACATTTTACGGCCAAGAGGGTGGGCGCATACTGGATATCTGTTCGACTCCGGTTCATCCAGAATTCGGGATTAAGTAGCCAAAAGGCCAGGAAAACCGGCGTGGAGAGCGAGCGTAACGTTCAGTGCGGGGGGTTATCCGGCGTGTGTCGGGATAACGGGAAATAACCGGCAACGACCGATTTGTCAGCCGCATCGCCGGTATGTGCAGCAATCGCCAGGAGATGTTCGCTGGCCGGTCGCAGGCAGGCAAATTGCCACTGATCGGCACTCTCCACGGCCGGCGACTCAAACTGAATGGCCACGCTGCCAGCGGAAGAAATCTGAAAGGCAAAATTCCTTGGTGCATGGGCAATACCCAGCCCGGTAGCCTTGCAATAGGCCTCGCGCAGGGTCCAGTAGCTGAAGAATCGCTCCAGGTAATCCGCCCCTGCCCGCTTGTCCAGATCCGCCAGCTCACTTTCGGCATACATCTTGTTGGCGATTGCCTGTGGATTACGCGTCGCACGCAATCTTTCCACATCAACGCCGCAGTCAGACTCCAGGCTGATCACGCAGGCAACCAGTCCCCGGGTATGGCTGAGATTAAAGCGCAGCGCAGGCAAACCAGCCGGTACAGCTATCTCGGGACGGCCGTGTACGCCGGGTGAGAACTGCCAGTGTGACGGTGCAACATCCACATACTGCGACAGCACCCTGCGCAGCATCCCGTGCGCAACCAGGAAAAGCTGCCGGTCGCGTTCGAAATAGAACCGTTGTTGCCGCGCTTGCTCTTCGCTGGACAGGCTCGCCGCATAAGCGGTCAGCATGGCTTCATCCGTGACCCTGTCCGGCTGCAACAGCCAGACATGCAGCTCGTGCCGGAGCCGGGATAACAGGGGGCGCTCATCAATCGGAAAATCCGCAATCATGGTGCCGGTATCATACTGCACCGGAAAACAGCGGTCGCCGGTCATGATGCTGCCAGCCAGGCTGACCGGCCTGCACAACGCAAGCGTCTCGCATCGATTTACACTGGACAAAAAAAAGCGGCAAGCAATCCGGTCAAGGGAGGAAAAACCGGAATGACTCACCGCACGCAGGACCATCTAAGGGAGGGAGGATAAACAACAATCCTGCTGTATTTAATGTAGCGCCTTAACCCGGCCAGGGGAATGTGGCCAATTGTCGCAGACGAATGGCTACACATTGATACCGGGGCAAGGCTACAGCGCGCTATCCTGTTGAAGCATAGCCTCTATCACCTGGCGGCCTTCAGGACTGTTCCAGTCACGGCTGCCGATCACGCGCCCGGAGATCCTGCCGTCACGCCCGATCACATAGCTCATGGGCAGCGCCACCACCTCGTAGCGATTCCTGACCCGGCCATCGGCATCATGCAGCACCGGGAAAGTGACCCCGGCCTGTTCCGAGAAATCGCGCACCACCTCGACACTGCCCCGGTCAGCGGCAATCCCGAGGATCACCAGGCCCTGCTCGTGGTACTCCTGCCACAGGGCCTGCAGGCCGGGTATCTCGTGCAGACAGGGAACACAGAAGGTGGCCCAGAAATGCGCCAGCACCACCTTGCCACGAAAATCTTCCAGCGAGGTCCGGGCAGCCGACAGGTCCGGCAATTGAAAAGCAGGTGCCATGAGACGCTGCTTCGGCGGGGTAATTTCAAAGCTGCCGGCCGACTCACCCGGCGCCTGCGTGGTCAATGACATGCCCAGGCTGAACAGCACCGCTATCAAGCGCTTGCCAGGCCGCTTGCGCTCCAGCGACAGTGCGGATAACGCATTCATCGCGCGTATTCTTTCAGATAGGCAAGAATCATGCTGCGCTCCTCCCCGCTCAGCGGCCCCACTCCGCGCTCTGCCATTCTTTGCTCCATCAGCGGGACCAGGGACAACCAGCCGGAATACACATGGCGTGCGGGATGCGGCACCGCATGACAGATACTGCAGCGATTGAGAAACGCCTGTGCGCCTGGGGAACCGGCATCAGGGATGGCGCCGGCTGCAGAACGGCCACCACTGCCGGCACACGCCGACAGCAGCATGGCCAGACCGACTATAAATATTGTTCTGGCAGGTCGGCCCATCTGTCTGTTTAACCTCTGACTAATCCAGAATTCATGTCATTGCGAGCGCAGCGTGACAACCTCATAACATGGAATCTGTTATTTGGAGATTGCTTCGTTACTCTACCTCCTACATCCATGTAGTCGTCGCAATGACGGGTTTCCTTAAAAACCGAGCGCGCTGTCGGCTGCCGGCTGTGGCTTGCCCAGACCGTAGCGAATACTTTTTTTCGTCGGCAGTTCGACGAACCAGGTCAGCATGACACGGTAATCTGTCTCCAGTTGTGGACCGTTCAGGTCCTGGTACAGTGGCACACCAATATTGAGATCGATTACATGCAGCGGTGCCGGCTGCCACTGCAACCCCACCGTGGCGAACAGCTTGTTGCCGCCATAGTTTTCGGTCTCCCACAGCGGTGTCATGGCCGGTGATGCCGCAGTGCCCTGCATGGCATGCCCTGATGCCCCGCTGGCAAACGCGTCCATCACACCGTCTATTTTACCCTTGTATTCGCCGTTCAGCTGCACCTGTGCCAACAGGTTGTGACGGAACTGGTACATTGCATAGGCATCGAGCCGGAACTCGTCACCCAGGCGGTAGTCGCGCTTGTTATCGTACAGGCGCGCCGTGTAGATACCGTTCACGCCCCACCACCAGGGTGAGCTTGAGGCCTGGTAAAGCAGACCGATGCTCGGATCGACAGTGCCGGAACCCAGTTGCATGCCATAGGGCAATAACTCTTTCTGACGATTGGGCGCATTCCCCATCATCACCATGGGATGATTGGGCCCAAATGGGTGATTCTTGTTTTTCTCATCGATTGAACCGGTCGGCAGACTCAAACCGAAGAACAGCGAGGCTTGCCGGGTCGGTATCAGCGGATCATCGGCAAACAACCGGTACTTCGCCATCAACATGGTATCGGCAATGCCACTCGACTCCATGGTGAAACCGGGCTGCCCGGTCATGTCCGCCATCACCCCGTTGAACAACATGTCCATCTCGTTGTCTTTGTACATCAGCATGGCGCCGGCAAAGAAGCGATCTGAAAAGCTGTAGCCCGCAGCAACATTGAGCATGCGCATGTCCATCGCGGTGGGCGCAGCCATGTACACGCCCGGCGCCGGCATACCCAGGATGCTGGCCGGATCAACGCTGCTGGTGCCATCGCGCAGGCCATCCATGCGCATGAGCATCGGGCTGATCTTGAAACGGAATTCATGTGTCTCGGGGATGCCGCCACCCAGGATGTTCATGGGCATGTTGCCGCCACACTTGCCACAGCACAGCCCGACGTAGGCTGTCGCCTGCATGGAAAAGGACAGAAGCAGTAAACCGGCAAACCACTGGAAGTGGGGTGTTCGTTTTTTCACAGCTGAGGCTCTCTTGTTCTGGTGAATTATTATGAGCGGGAGCAGCGCATGACTGCCTGCCACCCCGGCACCATGCGACATTGCAGTATTGAAGCTACCGCAATTACCGTTGTAATTGAATGCGACACAAGGTCGCACCCCTTGCCGGCTGGCAGGCGCCAATGCATTATTGCAGCATGAATCAGCTGACTTCGAGGGCGGTGGATGAAAGTGCCCGGCGCAATTATTACCGCCTGTTCATGCTGCGCAACGCGGTAATCATGCTGATAGGGCTGGGGATTGCGGCCACCATAGTTATTTTCAGGGTTTCCCTGCCATTGCAGCCCCTGCTGGTCATTGTGGCCCTGCTGGTTGCACTGAACGTCTATACACTGGTTCGCCTCAGGACCGGTCGCCTGTTCAGCGATGCCGAGTTATTCGTGCAAATGCTGCTCGATGTGGTCGGGCTGACCGGCATATTCTTCCACACCGGCGGCGCCTCGAATCCGTTCGTCTGGTTCTACCTGCTGCCGCTGATGATTGCAGCCACCATCCTGCCCCGCAGGTACACCTGGATCATGGCAGGCATTACCGTACTGTGCTATTCCGCCCTTTTCTTTATCAAGACACCGATAAATTCCGAACACGCCCTGCATGACAGCGGTTTCCAGACACATGTGCTCGGCATGTGGCTGGGCTTTGTGATGAGTGCCGGTTTCGTCGCAGTCATCATTGTCGGCATGGCACACAGCCTGCGCGAACGTGACCGCAGGCTGGCAGAGGCACGTGAACAGGCACTGCAGAACGAACGCCTGGTGGCACTGGGAACACTCGCCGCCGGCACCGCACACGAACTCGGCACGCCACTTGGCACCATGGCGATCCTGGCTGCTGAACTGGCAAACGAGTATGCCGGCAGCGAGTCGACCGACCTCAAGAAAAAAGTCGGCATCCTGAATCAGCAGATCGGGCGTTGCAAGGAGGCACTCTCCACACTGTCTGATGCAGCGGGCGCCGACCGCGCGGAGTCCGGCCACCCGATGCCTGCTGCGGCCTACCTGAGGGAAGTGATAGCAGAATGGCAGACCCAGCGGCCCGACGCCGACCTGCTGACCGACATCCAGTCACCGATGCCAAATTGTGACATCATTGCCGAGCGCACACTCACCCAGGCATTGATCAATATCCTCGACAACGCTGCCGATGCGTCACCCGGCAGGGTGTCATTACACGCCAGCTGTAATACGCATGTCCTGACGGTTGAAATTGCTGACCGCGGCCCGGGACTGAGTGACGAGATCCACGACCAGCTGGGCAGGCACCCGGTCACCACCAAGCGCGAGGGGCTCGGGGTGGGCCTGTACCTTGCTCACGCCACCATCCAGCGACTCGGCGGCACACTGACCATCGGCAACCGCGAACACGGCGGCACACTGTTAACCATTACGCTACCCCTGCTGGCCAGGGGATAGCCGGTCGGTAATGAATGGACATTGAACACACACCCAACCAGCAACCGGAATTGCTGCTGGTCGATGATGACGAGATCTATTGCGAAGTGCTGAGTGATGCGCTGGTGAAACGCAATTACGCAGTGTCTGTCGCACACAATCTTGCTGACGCAATGGAACTGGCATGTCGGGTCGAACCGGAATATGCCGTGGTCGATCTGCGCATCGGCACCGAGTCGGGGCTGGAACTGGTAAAAAAACTCTCCGAACTGGACGAGAACACGCGCATCATCATGCTGACCGGCTATGCCAGCGTGGCCACGGCAGTGGAATCCATCAAGCTTGGCGCCGTGCACTACCTGACCAAGCCCGCCACTGCCGACGAAGTGCTTGCCGCCCTGCACCGCGACGAGGGTGACATCACTGTTACCCCGTCCGGGCAACCGCTCTCGGTCAGGCGGCTGGAGTGGGAACACCTGCAGAAGGTGCTCACCGAGCACAACGGTAATATCTCCGCCGCTGCGCGCGCGCTGAACATGCACCGCAGGACATTGCAAAGGAAACTGGCCAAGCATCCGGTCAAGGAATAAAAAAGGCCACCTGACGGTGGCCTTTCGGTACAACAGTTGCCGTTTGCACTCAGAACAGCAGCGAGTAACTCAGGTCAACCGAGTTCTGGTACATCTCGATGGAAGCCGGAATACCAAAGGCACTGACCGATGTACTGACCGTCTCCTCGAAGGCGTGCATGTAGGCGAAATTCCATTCGCTGCTGTTGTCCGGCTTGTAGGTAAAGCCAACCGTGGCATGCTTCTCGATGACTGCCGGTGCAAGGATATTGAACAGCACCTGGCTGTCCGGGATCGGCTGGTCGTTGACCGCAAAACCGGCGCGGAACGTCCACTTGCTGTCATACATGTACTCTCCCGCAATGCGATAGATGTTTATATCTTCCCAGCCGAAGCCCAGGCCATTATCGGCACCAAGCGGGCCGCTACCCGGACCAGGCACCGGCCCCACCAGGGAGGGTACCGGTCCGGCATTACTAATGGACTTCACCCCTTCGTACAGGATGCCATGCAGGTCGAACGACAGGTTCAGTTTCGGGGTTGCCTTGAACGTTACGCCAATTGCGTAGCTGGCCGGAATGTCGAAGTCCCCCTGTTCTGCAAACAGTTCATTGTAGTCGTCAAACTCGGTCATGTAGATCTTGCTGGCCGCAGCTGCGCCAACCGTCAGTGACGGGGTAATTTTTCCAATCCAGCCGACGCGCACACCGGCGCCATACGACCAGTCAGCGCCGTTGTCGGTCAGGCCCGTCGACGGGATGTCTGCAACACCAAAGGCACAGGACGGGTTGCTACCAAAGTCAGCCTGCACCGAGGAAGTCAGGCACTGGAAGTTGCCCAGGCCACGCGCACTGAAACGCTGCACGCCGATCAGCAGGGACGCGCCAACGGTATGGGTATTGTTGACCCGCATCGAAATCGTCGGGGCAAAGATGGCCTGGGAGAGATCCACGCCGACGGTACCGACCTGGCTGGAGGCCGACGGGATCTGTCCGGCCGACGCCAGCAGTGGCGTGGTGGTGCCTTCCGGCACCGTTGCCGCGGCACCGGCACCGCCCTGGGCAAATGCACCCAGTACGGCCGAGCTCTGGTCATACAGGTTGCGATCGTACGTGGTGTTCATGCCGCCGTTGCCGTAAACACTGATACCCCAGTACAGCCTGTCATTGACCTTGCTGGTGTAGCCAAGGTTGGGAATCAGGAACATGTTGCGGCGGCTCTTGGCCTCCACGTCAAAGGTCGCACCGAGCGCCGAGGTGGAGATTTCCGCCTCGCGTATCGGACTGAAGAAACGCAGGCTGAGATCGGCACGCTCGCCCACCAGCGCCATGCCAGCCGGGTTGGTTGAGGCAGCAATGGAGTCCTGTGGATTGGACACCACGGCGCCGGCCAGGCCCATCGCCTTGGCGCCATAGCCCAGCGCGAAATAGCCGGTCGTTGCCGTTGCCATAGACGTGCAGACCAGACCGGTGATGAAGATCATGGCACGCAATAAACTGTGGGGGGGTTTCATAATTTCGCTCCTCGCGAGTGATGTATGCTCCATCCGCATCGCTGGATCCGTTGTTTATCAGCAACACGTCTGCAACAGGAACAGCGCAACAATGACAAAGGGTTAGACCGTTGTCAACGACGGGTGTTGTGTATCAGCCGCAGGTGCATTAGGGTATGCAACAGACCCTGGGGGATGGCAAAAAACCGGGCAAGCCATTGTGCCGAGTCAAGGCAATGGCAGAACTGCTTTCCCCCCGCCCTACCCAAAACGGAGAGGAGATCAATATGGCCGTTTACCCTACCCCTGGCTTGCGTAACCGTACCTGCATTATCGCGGGACTTCTTTCACTCTCGGCCGGCGTAGCGCAGGCAAGCAGTTTCGCGCTGATTGAACAAAGTGTCAGCGGCATGGGGAGCGCCTACGCGATCGGGGCGGCCGGACTCGACGATGCCAGCACCCTGTATTTCAACCCGGCCGGGATGAGCCGCCTGTCCGGCTCCAACCTGTCAACCGGACTGCAAATCGTCAGCTCCAGCGTCGACATCAATGCCAGTGCGGAATACAACGCCAACAACCCCGCCCTGGGACCGCTTGGACTGGACATCGCCGGCGACCCCATCAACGGCAGCGGCAGCACCAACACCGACCTGGTTGCCGGTGTGCCCGCCGGCTACATCACCCATCAATACAGCGACAGGCTCTGGGCAGGTTTCGCGGTCAACGCGCATTTCGGTCTTGAAACAGACTATGACGCTAACTGGGTCGGCCGTTACCACGCGATCAAGTCCGAACTGTTGACGCTGGACTTCAACCCGTCGCTGGCATTCAAGGTCAATGACAGCGCCACCGTCGCACTTGGCATCAGCGCCCTGTATGCCGATGGCAGGCTGACCAATGCCATCGATGGCGGACTTGCGGATAACCTTAACGACAACTTTATTCAAGGCGTTTCGGCACCACTGTGCGCGGAGGACCCCTGCCCATGGGATCTGAATGCAACGCTGGAAGGTGATGACTGGGGTTTCGGGTTTAACTTCGGCATCTTGCTGGAACCCTCAGACAACACCCGGCTGGGTCTGCATTACCGATCCAAGATCGAGCTGGACATTGAAGGCGACATCACCCTGAGCCACCTCGCCTTCCCCGCACCGCAGGTACAGGGTGCGAAGCTGCCCCTCACGCTGCCGGGCAGCCTGTCTGTCAGCGGTTACCACGCACTCAACTCGCAGTGGGCCGTGATGGCCGACCTGACCTGGACGGAATGGAGCAGGGTCCAGAATGTCGACATCACCCTTGCCAGCGGCTCGCAAAGCAATAACGCCTGGAAGTACGATGACTCGACCCGGATCGCGATCGGCACCGAGTACAAACACAGTGCAGACTGGACTTACCGGGCCGGCGTGGCACTGGACAAGACACCGGTGCCGAGTGACGTGGATCGC
>JAOUBY010000080.1 GCA_029860045.1 Gammaproteobacteria bacterium
GTGCCATATAAATGACTATATGCTATGATAGCCATTAACAATAACTTATTGTTACAGCAAGCATTTAGCGCACCGGAACAACGGTTAGCCGCAGTCTGCGGCCAGTGCTGGCAAGAAATTACACTATAACAATGGCTTGTGCAGGAGATTCATACATGAAGAAATCAACGATCATCAGCCTGGTCGCCTCAGGCGCGCTGCTGTGTGGCGCAGCCCAGGCAGCCAATAATCCGAACACGACGCATACCCTGACCAGCGGCATTGGCAGCGGCACAACCGCGACGGGCGTGAAGAGCAGCCTGCCCTACAGTGCGCGCGCCAGCAAACGCAACAGCAAGGCAGATGCCAGTCTGACAAACTACCGTAGCGGTTACTCGCGCAGGCCAGCGCAGTCATTCAGCAGCACGACAGGCACCGCTGCTTCCAGTAGCCAGCCGACGAGCATCCCGGCGACCATCCCCAGCCAGGCAGCGGGTAATGTACCGTCTACCATTGGCGCCTCTACAGGCAGTGGCGCTGGCATTGTCGGGTCGACGCCGCCAACCAGCATCCCGGCAACCATCCCCAGCCAGGCAGCGGGTAGTGTACCGTCAACCATTGGCGCCTCTTCAGGCAGTAGTGTTGGCATTGTCGGGTCGACACCGCCAACCACTATCCCGGCGACCATCCCCAGCCAGGCAGCGGGTAGTGTACCGTCAACCATTGGCGCTTCTGTCGGCGGCGGCTCAATGCCCACCAGCATCCCGGCAACCATCCCCAGCCAGGCGGCGGGTAGCGTACCGGCATCAATCGGCAGGCCCTGAACTTTACACGCGCACTATCAACAGCCCCGCATTGCATTTGCAGTGCGGGGCTTTTTTACGTCAGGACGTAATCACCTCAATGTGCTCGACCACCAGCTGCGGACTGACCAGTCCACGGTATTCGTTCACATCCAGCCGGTAGGCAAGCCGGGCTACGCTGCAACCAGTGGGCAGCGCTGCCGTATTAAAAGCAATGGCGTCGATTCGGCTGGCACCCGCAGGCGGCTTCACCGTCAGCTTGAGATGACGCTCCCCCACCACGCGCTGGCCAAGGATTTCAAAGCAGCCATCGAACAGGGGCTCCGGGAAGCCCTGCCCCCAGGGACCGGCGTCGCGCAACTGCTGGGCCACCTCCAGCGACAACTCGCCATCACTCAATTCCCCGTCTGAATACAGGCAGGTGTGCAGGTCATCTGCCGACAGGTAACGCGACACCTCGGCATCAAAGGCGGCAGCGAATGCCGGGTAATCGGCCTCGGCCAGTGACAGGCCGGCCGCCATGGCATGACCGCCGAACTTCTGGACCAGTTGCGGGTGCCGGGTGGCCACGGCATCCAGCACATCACGGATGTGCAGGCCCGCGACCGAACGCGCCGAGCCCTTGATTTCGCCTTCCGCACTGCGCGCAAAGGCAATCACCGGGCGATGCAGGCGGTCCTTGATGCGCGCCGCGAGGATGCCGATGACACCCTGGTGCCAGTCCGGATCAAACAGGCACAGGCCCACCGGTAACCGTTCATCGTCGAGTTGCAGGTTTTCGATTACCGTCAGCGCCTGCGCCTGCATGTCACTCTCGATCTCGCGCCGTTCGCGGTTGAGCGCATCCAGTTGCGCGGCCATGTCGCGCGCGGCCGATGCATCATCCGTCAGCAGGCACTCGATCCCCAGCGACATATCATCCAGCCTACCGGCGGCATTCAGGCGCGGTCCGGCGGCAAAACCAAGGTCACTGGCCACCACGCGTGGCAGGCTGCGACCACCCGCCTCCAGCAAGGCACGCAGACCCGGCACACAATTACCGGCCCGGATGCGCTGCAGGCCCTGTTGCACCAGCAAGCGGTTATTACGATCCAGCGGCACCACGTCGGCCACCGTGCCCAGCGCCACCAGGTCCAGCCATTGCGCCAGGTTGGGGACATCGATGCCCTGGTCGGTAAACCAGCCCTGCTCGCGCAGGCGTGCACGCAACGCCAACAGCACGTAAAACGCGACCCCCACACCGGCCAGCGCCTTGCTCGGAAACGCATCACCCGGCAGGTTGGGATTCACGATGGCATCGGCATCCGGCAGGCTGTGCCCGGGCAGGTGGTGGTCGGTTATCAAAACCCGCATGCCGGCAGCTTTCGCAGCGCCCACCCCGTCAATACTGGCAATGCCGTTGTCCACGGTCATGATCAGTGCCGGTGCCTGTTGTGCAGCCACCTCGACGATCTCCGGGGTGAGTCCGTAACCATACTCGAAGCGGTTCGGCACCAGGTAACGCACATCCACTGCACCCATGGCGCGCAGGCCGCGCACGCAAAGCGCGCAACTGGTCGCACCGTCGGCATCGAAGTCACCGACAACCAGGATGCGCTGGCGCGCCACGATTGCCGCTTGCAGTAATTCCGCGGCGTCTGCCAGACCACCCAGCGATGTCGGCGGCAGCAGGTTGCTTAACGCATAATCGAGTTCCCGTGGAGATGTAATGGAGCGCGCGGCATAGACCCGGCGCAATATCCCCGGCATGGCCGTCGGAAAATCCACGGCTGCGGCAGTTGCTTCACGTTGTACGATCTTGCGACTCATGGCTGCAACCGTGCCTCAAACGGGTATTGGCGTTTCCAGAACGCACGTTGTGCACGGCGGCCGGTATGAAAACGAATGCCCTGGCAGGTATCGATCACCAGCGATGCCTGTCCACCCTGTTGCGCAGCGGCCAGCACAGGGGCAAACCAGGCGCGCTCCAGTTGTTGCAGTTCATCCAGCCAGCCCTCGATGTCATTGTAGTGTGCCGGCCACTCCAGACCGTCCAGCAGCACCATGACCTGGCCATCCGGCATGTTGGCCAGCAATTCACCGGCATCGGCAGGCACGGTGTACCGGGGCACGCCGGCATGTTGGGCCAACCCCATGGCCAGAGGGTGGTCACTGTAAAGCGCATTCAGCTGTGGAGTCAGCGTCCCGGGCAATTGCCCACCGCCCCAGAACCACAGGCTGTTGATGGCCGGCTCACCACGCGCCTCGCGCGCGATATTGACCGGGTGATCGTGCAGCAACATCTGCAACTCGTTCATCATTGCGTGCCAGTGACGTGCATCGGTACCTGCCGGCAGAAAAGGATCGATGTCCTGTCCGGCCACCTGCGCCGGTGTCCGCGTGCTGATGTCCGGCACCTGTAGCACGCCCAGGTACCAGCGCTGTGGGTGCGGTGCATGCAGTTGCCAGCCATCAGCGGCATTGAAGTCATTGATCGAGGCCACCAGCGCATCGGCCTCATCCTGCGCCAGCGAAAAACTGTGTGCATCGAACAAACGCAGACTGCTCTGATCAGCTCGCAGGTGCACCGGGTCGGCACGCAACAGGTATTGCGTTGCCGGCTCGCCGGTGTCGGCCAGCCAGCTCAGCGGTGCAACCGGCAGCTCGGTGGCGGCACCGATACCGAAATAGCCAGCCAGCGTGGCCTCAAGCCCGGAAGCCTGCATGTGTTCGTCGTGGCTGCGTGACAACAGGCGATCGAGCGCAACCGGCCGCTGCTCAAAATAGTCGGTAATCGGGTGATCGGACTCTGGCCCGGACAGGCCGGGTATCAGCAGGACAAGCTGTTGGGCGGCGACAGGCACGCCGGTTGATCAGGCCATGTTATCCAGAATCGCGGCCTTCACGGCATCAAGCTCGGCGTCCACGGTGAGCATGTCACCCTGGCATTGCTTGATGGCAGTATCCGGGTCCTTCAGGCCGTGGCCGGTCAACGTGCACACCACCGAACTGCCTTCCGGAATCTTGCCGGACTGGATATCGCGCATGGCGCCTGCTACCGAGGTAGCTGAAGCTGGCTCACAGAAGATACCTTCCTTCTCGGTGAGCATTTTTTGTGCCGCAAGAATGACCTCGTCGGTACACTCATCGAACCAGCCCCCGGATTCCTTCTGTACCGTCCAGGCACGGTCCCAGGACTGCGGGTGACCGATACGTATGGCAGTCGCCACCGTTTCCGGGTGGTCCACCATTTCGCCGCGCATAAACGGCGCTGAACCAGCGGCCTGGTAACCCACCATGACCGGACGCCGGTCGGTAACGGCCGGGGCCGGGTATTTGCAACTGCCTTCACAGAATGCACAGGCCGCAGTGGACTGTCCGGCATATTCACTGTAACCGATCCAGTGCGCGGTGATATTGCCGGCATTACCCACCGGCAGGCAGTGATAGTCGGGCGCATGGCCGAGCTCGTCGACAATCTCGAACGCTGCACTCTTCTGACCCTGCAAGCGATAGGGGTTAATGGAATTCACAATCGTCACCGGCGCATGCTCGGCAACCTCTTTCACCAGCGCCATACCGGCATCGAAGTTGCCGCGGATCTGGATCACCACGGCACCGTGGATCATCGCCTGCGCCAGCTTGCCAAGCGCAATCTTGCCCTCGGGTATCAGCACAAACGCGGTAATACCGGCGCGCGCAGCATAGGCTGCTGCTGCCGCGGACGTGTTGCCCGTCGAGGCACAGATAATCGCCTGGCTGCCCTCGGCAACCGCCTGCGTCACCGCCATGGTCATGCCACGGTCCTTGAAAGAACCGGTCGGGTTGAGGCCCTCGTACTTGATGTACATGTCGACGTTTTTACCCAGCACGGCAGGAATGTTCTCCAGCCGAATCAGCGGCGTATTGCCTTCGCCCAGACTGATCAGGCGCGTGCTGTCGGTCACCGGCATGCGGTCGCGGTAGTGGTCAATCAGGCCGGTGTAACGTTTTGCTTCAGACATTTTATTTACCTTCTAAAAAACATGATCTCGCGCAAAGGCGCAAAGAATAATTTCATCGTCATTCCCGCGCAGGCGGGAATGACATTAGTTGACTTCCAGGTGCTCAAGCCGGATGCGTGTCACTGCGCCGTGGATGCTGTCCAGCGCCTCGATCCGGGTGATGGCCTCATTCATCTGGCGCTCCTGCACCACGTGGGTAAGCAGGATGATCGACGCCCGGTCTGCATCGGGTGCCGGCTCCTTTTGCAGGATAGCCTCGATACTGATACCGGCATCACCCAGGATGCTGGTGACCTCGGCCATCACACCCGGCCTGTCGGCGACCTGCATACGCAGGTAGTAGGCTGTCTCGATATCGTCCATGGCAAGGATTGGCAGATCGGATATCGAACCCGGCTGGAAGGCCAGGTGTGGCACGCGGTTCTGCGGATCGGCAGTCAGGGTGCGCGTGACATCGACCAGATCGGCAACCACCGCGGACGCCGTCGGCTCGGCACCGGCACCGGCACCGTAATACAGCGTCGGCCCGACGGCATCTGCATTGACCAGCACCGCATTCATGACCCCGTCGACGTTGGCAATCAGGCGTCGCTCCGGGATCAGGGTCGGGTGCACACGCATTTCGATACCCCTGTCGGTGCGACGCGTGTAACCCAGGTGCTTGATGCGGTAACCGAACTGTTCCGCATAAACCACATCCTCACGCGTGATCCGGCCGATGCCCTCGGTATAGACCTTGTCGAACTGCAGCGGAATCCCGAATGCCAGTGCCGCCAGGATGGTGAGCTTGTGGGCAGCATCGATACCCTCGACATCAAAGGTCGGATCGGCCTCGGCGTAGCCGAGTGCCTGCGCCTCTTTCAGCACATCGGCAAAATCACGCCCCTTGTCACGCATCTCGGTCAGGATGAAGTTGCCGGTGCCATTGATGATGCCGGTCAGCCATTCGATCTGGTTGGCAGCCAGTCCTTCGCGAATTGCCTTGATGATCGGGATGCCGCCGGCAACCGCCGCCTCGAACGCCACCATCACGCCCTTGTCCTGCGCGGCGGCGAAGATCTCGTTACCGTGCATGGCGATCAGCGCCTTGTTGGCCGTGACCACGTGCTTGCCGTTGGCAATGGCCTTCAGCACCAGCTCGCGTGCCGGCTCGTAACCACCGATCAACTCGACGACGATATCGACATCGGGGTTCTCCACCACGCTGAAGGCGTCATCACTGACATCGATGCCCTCGACACCCGGCAACCCGGCCGGGTCATACTCGCGCGCAGCGGCGTGCGTGATACGGATACCACGCCCGGCACGCCGGGTGATTTCCTCTGCATTGCGATTGAGCACGTTAAACGTGCCACCGCCCACCGTGCCCAGGCCCAGCAGGCCAACATTAACCGGTTTCAAAAAACTATCCTCCTGAAGTGTGTTCTTGTCCGAGGTCGCGGCGAAACATATCGCGAATACAACGGATAGCCTGGCGGGTTCGGTGTGTGTTTTCGATCAGCCCAAAACGGACGTAATCATCGCCGTACTCACCAAAGCCGATGCCGGGTGACACCGCCACCTTGGCATCGCTCAGCATTTTCTTGGAAAACTCCAGCGAACCCATCTCGCGGTAGGCTTCCGGGATGCGCGCCCACACGAACATGGTGGCCCTGGGCTTTTCCACCGGCCAGCCCAGCGCGTTCAGCCCGTCACACAGTACATCGCGACGTTCCTGGTACATGTCGCGGATTTCGCGCACGCAATCCTGCGGACCTTCCAGTGCGGCGATGGCCGCTACCTGGATCGGCGTGAACATGCCGTAATCGAGATAGGACTTCATGCGCGACAGTGCCGCGACCAGCGTCTCGTTGCCGCACATGAAACCGACGCGCCAGCCCGGCATATTGTAACTCTTGGACAGAGAGAAAAATTCCACCGCGACATCCATGGCACCCTCGACCTGCAGAATGGACGGCGCCTTGTAACCGTCAAACACCAGGTCGGCATAGGCCAGGTCCTGGATCACCCATATTTCATGCTCGCGCGCAATCGCAACCACCTTCTCGAAGAATTCCAGGTCGACGCATTGCGTGGTCGGGTTACCGGGGAAGTTCAGCACCAGCATCTTGGGCTTTGGCCAGGAATCCTTGATGGCCTTTTCCAGCTCGGCAAAGAAATCTACATCGGGACGTAGCGGTATGTGACGGATATCCGCGCCGGCAATGGCAAACCCGTAGGGATGGATCGGGTAGGCCGGGTTCGGCACCAGCACGGCGTCACCGGGACCCACGGTAGCCAGCGCCAGGTGCGCCAGGCCTTCCTTGGAACCAATGGTGACGATGGCATGCTTTTCCGGGTCGAGCTCGACGTCATAACGACGCCGGTACCAGTCACAGATCGCCTTGCGCAGGCGCGGGATGCCGCGCGACAGTGAATAGCGGTGGGTATCGCCACGCTGCGCGGTCTCGACCAGCTTGTCGACGATGTGCTGCGGGGTCGGCTGGTCCGGGTTGCCCATGCCGAAATCGATAATGTCCTCGCCTCGCGCGCGCGCCGCCGCCTTCAACTCATTGACAATATTGAAAACATACGGAGGCAGCCGCTTGATGCGGGCAAATTCTTCTATCACGCTGGTAACCGGTTATTTCCTTGTTTATGAAGGTATTACTGCAATCTCCTGAGACTGCTTACGGTACTCAAAAGTGTGCGGGGAAACAAGGGGACAAAAACGGGCAACCATGCCGGCAGTCTGGCGGCTCGGCCGGGCGTTGCCTTGTCACCCCCGACCCGCTTCCGTATCGTTTCCACATGCGCTTTCATCAGGACACAGCGACCGGCAACAGCATCCAGTCTTACAGCGAGCGGGGTATTGTCATTGATGACAAACTCATCACCCACAGCGTGCTGATCAATCCGGACACGGTGCGTGCATGGTCACCCGGTTGCGTGGCGGATCTCAGCCAGGAGCACTTCGCGGAGATAACGGCCCTGCGGCCGGGCATTGTCATCCTCGGTAGCGGCGCAACACTCATCTTTCCACCGGCACCGTTCCTGGTTGGCCTGCAGAACCAGGGCATCGGCGTGGAAGTGATGGCGAACGACGCCGCCATCCGTACCTTCAATGTATTGCTGTCGGAAGACCGCAGGGTATTGCTGGCGCTGTTGCAGGCATAGATCGCGCCGACCCTGACTCAACCCGGCAGGCAGTGCCAGGCGCTGCACGGTGCCGTCGCAGATCGTTTAATCAGGCCCACAAAAAAAGCGGCGACCCGAGGGCCGCCGCTGTTATTGCCTTTGTAGCAATCCGAATGTTCCCGTTACCGGGAACTCATGCAGCCGGATCAGTTAGCAAGCTGTTCATTGATATTGATGACACGCCCGCTCACCCAGTTACGCAGGGAATCGAATCGTTCGGGCACGCTACTACCCCCGAAATTCTTATTCGCGTCTGCCTGCAGTGCCGGAGTCAGCAAGACTTCCAGGGCATTCAGGAAGGCGACCTGGTCACTGGTCTTCAGCGGGCCCTTCAGCAGGTCAGCCATGATCCGATCATACTGGGCCCGGAAGGTGGGATTGTTGAGGATGGTCTCCTGGTAAGCCGTCTGCGACAGTTCCGTGCTGCCACGCTTGCGCTTTGCGGTACCGTAGATGCTGCCATCCGGGCTCTTTGATACAAAGACTGTGTCGAGATCCCACTGGGTGTAGAGCCGCTTGTCGCCACCGAGGAAGTCGATGTAGTAGAAGTTTTTCCCCTTTGAGAACAGGTCATCCGGCCCCATATGGAAGGCGCTGACCGCACCCAGGGTCAGCATGGCCTCCATGTCGATCAGCTTGTTCAGTTCCGTAGCCATGGCAGAATCACTGTCCGGGACCGTGCAGCCGCTGCTGCTACCGCTACCACCGCCGCCGCCTTTCTTGCCCTTGCCACCTTTTTTAGTTCCACCATC
>JAOUBY010000081.1 GCA_029860045.1 Gammaproteobacteria bacterium
GGCACTGGAAGTGGCAGCAAGCATCGGCTACCCGATAATGCTGAAGGCCACCTCCGGCGGTGGCGGGCGCGGTATCCGGCGCTGCAACAACAAAATGGAACTGCCCCGTAACTATGAACGGGTGCTGTCGGAGGCCAGCAAGGCATTCGGGTCGGCGGACATCTTCCTGGAAAAGTGCATCGAGCGGCCACGTCACATCGAGGTCCAGGTGCTCGCCGACCACCATGGCAACGTGATACACCTGTTTGAACGCGACTGCTCGATCCAGCGCCGTCATCAGAAGCTGGTCGAGATCGCCCCCTCCCCGCAACTCGACGATGAACAGCGCACCTGGCTGGGAGAAATGGCGGTGCACGCCGCACGCGCGGCGAACTACCGCAACGCTGGTACCGTAGAGTTCCTGCTGGACGGGGATGGCAACTTCTACTTCATGGAGATGAATACCCGGCTGCAGGTCGAACACACCGTCACCGAGGCCATTACCGGCATCGACATCGTGCAGGAGCAGATTCGCATCGCCGATGACCGGCCATTGAAGCATGCGCAGGAAGACATCGTACAGCGCGGTTACGCCATGGAGCTGCGCATCAACGCGGAAGACCCGAAGAACGACTTTCTGCCCAGCTTCGGCCGCATAACACGCTACTATGCCCCGGGGGGTCCCGGCGTACGCACCGATGCCGCCATCTATAGCGGTTACCAGATCCCGCCGCACTACGACTCCATGTGCGCCAAGCTGACAGTATGGGCGCTGAGCTGGCCGGAACTGCTGAACCGGGCCAAACGTGCCTTGCAGGATACCGGCGTGTACGGCGTAAATACCACGATTCCCTACTACCTCGAACTGCTCAAGGTGCCGGAATTCCGTGCCGGCCGCTTTGATACCGGGTTTGTTGAGGATCATCCGGAACTGATAGGCTACACCACCAGCCGGCCGACCCGCGAACTGACCGCGGCGCTCGCTGCCGCCGTATCGGCCCACATGGGTCTGTAAAACACAGGAATCTGCGACACATGCCAGGCATCCACGTTACCGATGTCATTCTGCGAGATGCCCATCAATCGCTGATTGCCACACGCATGCGCATCGGGGACATGTTGCCGATCTGCGAGCAGCTGGACCGAATCGGCTACTGGTCGCTGGAGGTCTGGGGCGGCGCCACCTTTGATGCCTGCCTGCGTTACCTGAAAGAGGACCCCTGGTTACGATTGCAACAACTGCGTACCGCACTGCCCAACACGCGGCTGCAGATGTTGCTGCGCGGACAGAACCTGCTCGGTTACCGGCACTACTCGGATGACGTGGTACGCGCCTTCGTGTCACGCGCCGCCGATAACGGCATCGATGTTTTCCGCATCTTCGATGCCCTCAACGACACGCGCAACCTGCAGACTGCCATTGATGCCGTAAAACAGGCCGGCAGACATGCTCAGGGCACGATCTGCTACACCACAAGCCCGGTTCACAATACAGAGGTCTTTGTCGGGATGGCGCGCGAACTGGAGGCCATGGGCTGCGACAGCATTGCCATCAAGGATATGGCCGGCCTGCTTACGCCCATGGTCACAGCGGAACTGGTCAGCGCCATCAAGGCGGCCAGCGGGCTGCCGCTGCACCTGCATTGTCATGCCACCGCCGGTACCGCCGAAATGTGCCTGCTAAAGGCCATCGAGAACGGCTGCGAGCATATCGACACTGCGATTTCCTCGTTCTCCGGCAGCACCAGCCACGCAGCCACGGAAAGCCTGGTAGCTGCGCTGCATGACACCAGGTTCGACACCGGACTGGACCTCGAGGCGCTACAGGTGATCGGCCTGTATTTCCGCACGGTACGCAAGAAGTATCACCAGTTTGAGAGTGAATCTCACGACCCCGACACACGCGTACAGGTCTACCAGGTGCCTGGCGGTATGATCTCGAACCTGTATACGCAACTGCGTGAGCAGGGCGCACTGGATCACATCGACGAGGTATTTCATGAAATCCCGCGGGTACGCGAAGAGCTGGGCTTTCCGCCGCTGGTCACGCCAACTTCGCAGATCATCGGTACCCAGGCGGTACTCAACGTGCTGACCGGCAAGCGCTACGAAACCATTACCAACGAGGTGAAGCTATACCTGCAGGGTCGTTACGGCCGCGCCCCGGCACCACTCGACCCGGTGGTGCGCCAACAGGCCATCGGCGCTGAACAGATGATTGACGTGCGCCCGGCAGACCTGCTGCCGGACGAAATGGACACGCTGCAAGCGGCCGTTGGCGAGCTGGCAAGCTGCGAGGAAGACGTGCTTACCTGCGCCATGTTCCCGGAGATCGGCAGGGAATTTCTCAAGCACCGCCAGCAAGGCACGCTCAGACCGGAGCCACTGCTTGCACCTGCTGACACCGACACGGGCACCCGTTCACGCCCGACTGAATTCAATGTCACCCTGCATGGTGAGCCCTACCACATCAAGATCACCGGCACCGGTCACCGCACCCAGGATAATCGCCCTTTCTACATGACGGTTAATGGCGTCCCGGAAGAAGTGCTGGTGGAAACGCTGGACGAGCTGCCGGCAGACACTGCCGCAAAACAGGAAACCGGACAGATCAAGGGCAGCCAGCGCCCGCGCGCAACACAGCCCGGCCATGTCACGACCTCCATGCCCGGCACCATCGTCGAGGTACTGGTCAAGGTCGATGATGAAGTGACAGCCGGGACCCCGGTGCTGATCACCGAGGCCATGAAGATGGAGACCGAAATCCAGGCGCCGACCACCGGGCGGGTCACGGCCATTCATGTCAGCAAGGGCGACAGCGTCAATCCCGATGAAACCCTGATCGAAATCAACATTTGATGACCGACATATGAACACTGCTCACCCGCCACTGGTACTGGCCTCGACCTCACCGTTCCGCAAGGAATTGCTGCAACGACTCGGACTGCCGTTCGAGACGGCCGCGCCGGATACCGACGAAACCTCACGGCCAGACGAGACCCCGGAGGCACTGGTGCTGCGCCTGGCAGAGATGAAGGCGCGCGCGGTAGGCGCAAACCACAATGGACTGATTATCGGTTCCGACCAGGTCGCCAGCACCGGTGCCAACATCCTCGGCAAGCCCGGCTCGCACGAAAAAGCGGCCGCGCAACTGGCCTTCCTGTCAGGCAAACGCGTGAGTTTTTACACCGGGCTATGCCTGCTAAACAGTGCCAGCGGCAGCATGCAGTTGGACATGGTGCCGTTTCATGTGCAGTTCCGCACCCTGACGGATGAACAGATTAACCGCTACCTGCACGCAGAGCAGCCTTACAACTGTGCTGGCAGCTTCAAGTCGGAAGGACTTGGGATCACCCTGTTTGAGCGCATGGAAGGCGACGACCCTACCGCGCTGATCGGCCTGCCGCTGATCCGACTGACCTCAATGCTGGCTGCATCTGGTATTGCATTACCCTGAGAGAGCCAATCTCACACCAGGACGCAGGAAAAACATGTCGCGCAATGACGGGAGCCCAACCCCAAACTATTCAACCGAACATCAGCCACTTGCATTATGGTATTCATAGCAACAAATAGTACCGGACAGAGTCCTGGCCAGAAGCCTTGCGTGCTATGGTCAACCATCAACCTTTACAAAATAACCATTCGCTTGCCTAGCGGGAGTTAGGCGCTTGAAATAATGAGGAAATAAATGAACCTACTTCATTACGGGTTGCAGCGAAGCGGTACTAATTTTCTTGAAACACTTCTGAAGAAAAAATACCGGGTTCGATTTCTGAACAGCGATAAAGACAGGCGCTCACCGCTGCAAAAACATTTTCGACTTTATAACGACAAAGACATCATTTCAGAGCCTCAATACCAAAATGATCTAAAATTTTCCGACTTTGAAAGTTTTGAGCGACTTTTTGAAGTTACCCCTGATTATTATCTTGTAATCTCCAAGGACCCTTACAGCTGGTTACTCAGCTATAACAACTGGGCCAAAAAATGTAATTGGCCTGATGTTTCTCATCACTACATCGAGGAATACAACCTGTTCTACGGGAAATGGCTGGAATTTTCCCGGCAAACTGAAAAAATCATATTTATCCGGTACGTTGATTTGTTACAAAATGCCAACGAGGAGTTAAGCCGCCTGGAAGCTAAAATAGACCTTAGAAAAGGTATTTTCTCCCAATTCAGATCGAATGTAATAGGTAAAGTCTCCCAAACCAGGAAGTTCTCAAATGACAGGCGCAGTTATTACTTGAGTGAGAAATACCTGGACCGCTATAACAAAGGGGAATTGCAAAAAATAAATAGCCTGCTTGACTCCAGGGTAGTTTCCCAGCTTGGCTATGAAACGAAAGGAGCGGTCTGAGTAAAGAGAAAACCAACACAAAGCCTCTGATGCCATTCCTGCCTGCGCGGGAATGACATCGTTGTTGTTATTCTCATCCGTGTGCTCTGCGGTAAAAAATATCGCGCCTGCAAGGCGCTCCTACAGCAATAGATACGACGCGTGCGACAATGCCTATCGCACCACACCGCCGCCACTGACAAATATCTCGTTCATCGCCCGCGCCATCGCCACACCGATGCGGTCACTGAGACGTTCCAGCAGGTCGGGTTCCTGCGTGAAATCGACGATATCCTCGGCGCCGATCACCTCGCGTGCAACGTAGCCGGCACTGCCGGTGTGATCGACCAGTCCCATGGCAACGCTTTCCTCTCCCGTCCATACCAGTCCGGTGAACAGCTGCGGATGCTCCTGCAAGCGCTCTCCACGCCCTTCCATGACCGCGTTCTTGAACTGTTCGTGGATACCCGCCAGCAGTTTGCTCACGTGTTCCACATCTGTTTCCTTGCTCGGGGTAAACGGGTCCAGGAAGCCCTTGCTCTCGCCGGCGGTGTACAGGCGACGCTCAACGCCCAGCATTTCCATGGCATCGACGAAACCAAAACTGTCCATGCGCACACCGATAGAACCGACAATACTCGACTCGTCGACATAAATTTCGTCAGCGGCCGCCACCACGTAGTAGCAGCCGGAGGCACAGATGTCGGTGACCACGGCATACAGCGGGGTATCCGGGTACAGTTCACGCAGACGCTTGATCTCGTGGAAGATATACGATGATTGCACCGGGCTTCCGCCGGGTGAATTGGCACGCAGGATCACGCCCTTGGTGTTTTTATCCTCGAATGCATCGCGCAAACCACCAATCACGGTGTCCGCACTTGCCTCGGAGGCATCCGAAATCGGGCCGCTGAGTTCCACCAGCGCAGTGTGCTCATCCGCCGTGGCCGGCAGTTCTGACCAGTCAGTCGGCATATAGAGCACCAGCAGGGCAAGCAGGTAGAGACCCAGCAGACACTTGAAAAAGATGCTCCAGCGCCGCGCCCGGCGCTGTTCGGTTACCGCGGCAAACGCCAGCCGGTTGACAACTTCCTTGTGCCAGCTGTCATCGCCTTGCCCTTGTTTGCCACCGAATGGATCCTTGTCTGACATAAGCTCACCTTTCGTTAAAAATTAAAATCTCGATCAAACGATACCGGAACGGCTCATCCAGTCCGGCATTTCGGTCACACCTTCAAGACAAGCCAGCGGCGCATGCCGCTGCAGGCGCTCCTCGGAATGCACCCCCGAACGCACCGCAATCTTGCCCGCACCGGCGTTGGTCGCCATCTCCATGTCGTACTCGGTGTCACCAACCATGAGCGTGTGCTGCCCCTCCACACCGAGTTCAACCATCAGTTCCAGCAACATCTGCGGGTGCGGCTTGGACGGTGTCTCGTCGGCGCAGCGGGTGGCATCAAAATAGCCACTCAGCCCGGTCTGCTCAAGCACACGGTCAAGCCCGCGGCGCGCCTTGCCGGTGGCAACGCCAAGCAGATAATTCTGTTCCCGGAGAGTGTCCAGCACCTCGCGGGCACCGGCAAACAGGCTGGAATCATCGTGCCCGAACCAGTACTTGCGGTAGGCCTCCACAAAGGCCTGCCGGAATGCCTCATCGCGCCCCGGCACCAGCATATCGATTGCCTCGCGCAGCCCCAGACCAATCACATTCTTGACGGTATCATCAGTCATCGGCGCGAGGCCGAGATCATTGATAGCGCCGTGCAGGCAGGACACGATCTGGGTCTCGGAATCCATCAGGGTCCCGTCCCAGTCGAACACGATAAATTGGATTCTGGAAGACATAGGTTTGTGTGCCGGCACGGCAGCTGCTTGCATATGCCGGATTATGACGACTCCAGCCGGTCGAGAACACCCCTGAGCGACTCATCCAGTGGCGCACTGATATTGACCACTTCGTCGCTGGCCGGGTCGGTAAATTCCAGCATATGCGCATGCAGGAACATACGTCGCAGCCCAAGGCCACGCATGGCACGATTAAATTCCCGGTCCCCGTATTTTTCGTCACCGGCCAGCGGGTGCCCGATATGTGCGCCATGCACCCGGATTTGATGCGTACGCCCGGTCTTCAGGTTCACCTCCACCAGGGTGGCATCCCGGTAACAACTGACCGGGGTAAACAGCGACACCGCCTGCTTGCCATCCGCATCCACGCGCACCATGCGTTCGCCTCCAGCCAGCTGATTCTTGCGCAGCGGTGCATCCACCTTTTTCCTGCCCCCGGACCAGTGTCCGGCCACCAGGGCCAGGTAAAGCTTGCGCACCCGGCCCTCCCGCAACTGCTCATGAAGCGCACGCAGAAAACTGCGCCGCTTGGCGATCAGCAGACAGCCGGAAGTCTCGCGATCCAGCCGGTGCACCAGTTCCAGGTAGCTGTCCGTGGGACGTTCGGCACGCAGCGCCTCGATCACGCCGTGGCTCAGACCACTGCCACCGTGCACTGCAAACCCGGCCGGCTTGTTGATTACCAGGTAGCGTTCATTCTCAAACAGAATGTGCGGCGCCAGACTGCGCACCGGTCCGGACCTGTCAGTCGCGACGCCCTCCGTGGCAACCCGCACCGGTGGAATTCGCACGTTGTCACCGGCGCACACCTTGTACTGGGCACGAATGCGGCCACTGTTCACGCGCACCTCGCCACGCCGGATAATCCGGTAGATGTGGCTCTTCGGCACGCCCTTGAGGTAACGCGCCAGAAAATTGTCGATCCGTTGCCCGGCCTCATCGGCCGTCACATTAACCATGCGCACCTTGGGTGATTTGTCTGTCGGGGATAACGTCATAGACTCGGGGCCATGCAGCGGGACCTGTAACACAGGCCCGGGATTGTACAGAGTTTCAGTCGCTTGTATCAGTTCTGCTGGTTTGCGGGACAACAGCAAGGTTGTTATAGTGCGAATTCGGTGCAAGCCAGGTGTCGCTATAACGCCACGCCGGGGCCATCGAACAGACCCATTTTTTACTGGAGAAGTTGGCCGCAACAAGCAACCAACCTTCTTCATGCGTTTCAGTTAGTTGAAATCTTAAAAACAGTTAAATGACAATCGCTCCCATGTACCACGCACAGTTACCCTTGCCCATCGCTGCGTACTGCCTTGCCCTGTTCGCGGGCCTGTTGCCCCGTGCCGGCTGGCCACGCATCGATGTATTTACAGGCAAGGTAAACAGCTGGAAGCGCGGCCAGGTTGAGCGCACACGAGACCAATATAATGAAGAGAATGCTAATCAACACCACGCAGCCGGAAGAGCTGCGTGTCGCCATGGTCGATGGCCAGAAGATCTACGATCTTGACATCGAAGTCCCCTCACGAGGTCAGAAAAAGTCCAACGTTTATAAAGGTAAAATCACCCGCATCGAGCCAAGCCTCGAGGCAGCCTTTATAGAATATGGCGGCAATCGCCACGGCTTCCTGCCGCTAAAGGAAGTCGCCCGCAGTTACTTCAGCGAATCTGCACGCCAGGCCAGCGGCCGGCTCAGCATCAAGGACGCCCTCAAGGAAGGCCAGGAACTGGTTGTCCAGGTCGAAAAAGAGGAGCGCGGCAACAAGGGCGCTGCCCTGACCACGTTCATCAGCCTGGCCGGTCGTTACATGGTACTGATGCCGAATAACCCGCGCGCCGGTGGCGTGTCACGCCGTATCCAGGGCGAAGACCGCGACATGGTACGCGAGGCCATGAGTGCCATGGACATCCCCGCCGACATGGGCATGATCGTGCGCACCGCGGGTATCGGGCGCAGCACCGAGGAATTGCAGTGGGACCTCGACTACCTCACACACCTGTGGGACGCGATCAAGACAGCCGCCGATGAGAATCCGGCCCCGCTGCTGATCCACCAGGAAAGCAACGTTATCATCCGCGCACTGCGCGACTACCTGCGCACCGATGTAAGCGAAATCCTGATTGACAGCGAAGAGGTCTGCGAGACAGCACGCGAATTCATGGAACGCGTCATGCCGCACAACCTTGGCAAACTCAAGCTGTACAAGGACACCATTCCGCTGTTCAGCCGCTACCAGATCGAGTCACAGATTGAATCTGCCTTCCAGCGCGAGGTCAGGCTGCCATCCGGCGGCGCGGTGGTGATCGATCACACCGAGGCGCTGGTTGCCATTGACGTCAACTCGGCACGCGCGACCAAGGGCAGCGACATCGAGGAAACAGCGCTCAACACCAACCTGGAAGCGGCCGACGAGGTCGCCCGCCAGTTGCGTATCCGTGACCTGGGCGGACTGGTGGTCATCGATTTCATCGACATGCAACCTGCGCGCAACCTG
>JAOUBY010000082.1 GCA_029860045.1 Gammaproteobacteria bacterium
GGAATCGCCGGGGTTCACCAGGCAAGCGAGCACCAGCTGCAACGCCGCCGAGGCACCGGGCGTGATGAGAATGCGCTCCGCGTCGACCGCCACGCCGTAGCGCTCCCGGTAGAACATTGCGACGCGTGTCCGCAACGCGGGCAAACCCGTTGCCGGTGTGTAATGTGTCTGTCCGGCCGTCAGCGCGGCATGGCCGGCATCCATGACCGGCTGTGGCGTCACGAAATCCGGCTCGCCGATCTCCATGTGGATAATCGAACGTCCAGCCGCTTCCAGTTCACGTGCGCGCGCCAGCAGTGCCATTACGTGAAACGGCTGGATAAGCTGCATGCGAGCAGCTGGCTTCATTGCTTAACCGGCCCTCCAGGCACATCCGCATGCAGGCGTCTCAGGAACGCGACATCGACCACCCCCTGCGGAGACAGGTCACCGGCCAGCACGCGACATGGCATGCCGGGCTCGCCGAGGTGGTCGAGCACCAGTGCCGCACCGCTGAAGTCATGCTCCTCCGTGTAACGATTGATCGTCACCAGCGTGGTGACGCCGGCCGCCCGGGCCGATTGCAGGCCATTGAAGGAGTCCTCGATGGCAATACACGCTTGTGGTGACAGTTCCATACTGGCAAGCGCATAATCATAGATGTCGGGCGCCGGTTTTTTCTGCGGCACCACACTGCCCGCGGCAATCACCTCAAACCAGTCCGTCACGTCTTCACTGAATGAATGTTCCAGCAGTGCGATGATATTGTCCGGTGTTGTTGTCGTAACGATAGCCAGCCGCAATCCGCTGGTGCGCGCATCCTGCAACAGGCGCTCCACACCGGGTCGTAGCGGCACCTTGCCACTGGACAGGGCTTCAACATAAAAGCCGGTCTTGCTCCGGTGCAGACCGGCAATGAATGCGTCGGCATCCGGCGGTAACTGGAAGTCCGGGCGTTCGCGTTGCAAAAAATAACGGATACGCTCCTTGCCACCGGTCACGGTGAGCAACTCATGGTAGAGCGCCTGGCTCCAGACCCAGTCAAGCCCCGCTTCAGTAAACGCGGCATTGAAGGCCTGCCGATGAATCTCCTCGGTATCTGCCAGTGTCCCGTCCACATCGAGCAACAACGCCTGCAAAGTACTTGTCATCAACAGCTCCTGTGTGTGGTAATCGATACGGGTAGCCGAGAAGGAGCTCGGCGAAAAACTTGCAAAAATCGCCCGATTTTCGGTCCGGGAGTTTCCTTGACTAATAGTAAAAGTGGCGTATAAATAACGCCCCAAACCAATAATGCCGCCGAACATCATACCTCATGACGGCAAATTGTGAACTGAATTCCCAGCCTAAACAGTGGGTTAAAAAGGCAAGACCCGGAGAACGTCACGATGGCGGTAAAGAAAAAAGCAGTGAAGGCAAAGACGGCAGCAAAGAAAAAGACGGCCAGGAAAGCCGCCACCAAAAAAGCTGCGCCAAAGAAGGCCGCCGCAAAGAAACCCGCTGCGAAAAAAACTACAGCGAAAAAGGCCGCACCAAGGAAGGCCGCCGTGAAGAAAGCCACCGCGAAAAAGGCCGCACCAAAGAAGGCCGCCGTGAAGAAAACCACCGCGAAAAAGGCCGCGCCAAAGAAGGCTGCGCCGAAGAAACCCGCCCGCAAGGCAAAGGCTGGCGCACAGGTCGGACCAGTGCCTGGTATCACCGCCTATACAGAGAAAAAGGGCGAGGAGTATATGAACGAAAACCAGGTCGATCATTTCCGCAATATTCTGCAGGCGTGGAAGCACAGCCTGATGGAAGAAGTCGATCGCACCGTACACCACATGCAGGACGACGCGGCCAATTTCCCGGACCCGAACGACCGCGCCACGCAGGAATCCGAATTCAGCATGGAGCTGCGTGCCCGCGACCGCGAGCGCAAGCTGATCAAGAAAATCGACGAATCCATCCGTAGTCTCGAGAGTGATGATTTCGGCTACTGCGAGGCCTGCGGTGTCGAGATCGGTGTCAGGCGACTGGAGGCACGTCCGACCGCCACGCTGTGCATCGATTGCAAGATCCTTGACGAGATCCGGGAAAAGCAGATGGGTTGATTGCACATGCATCTTCATAAAACATCAAGCCGGCTCACGCCGGCTTTTTTTTCCTTCAGGGATGCAGGTACATCGTGAAGCACATGGATGCGCGGGAACGATGCGGCAAAGGACATGACCATCAGTAAGCTATATCGTGGCCGCTTTGCACCCTCTCCGACCGGCCCGTTGCATTTTGGCTCACTGGTTGCCGCACTTGGCAGCTATCTTGATGCGCGTCATCACCGGGGTGAATGGCTGCTGCGCATGGAAGATCTCGATCCGCCACGCGAGGTCGCCGGTGCCGGCGACCTGATCCTGCGCACCCTGGAGACATTCGGACTGGAATGGGACGGACCGGTGGTATACCAGAGCCAGCGCGCAGTCCTGTACGAGAACGCGCTGGCACAGCTGGAACGGGCCGATCACCTGTACGGTTGTGCCTGCACACGCCGGGAAATAGCCGACAGCGCCGTCGGCCCGGACAACAGCAGGATCTATCCGGGCACCTGTCGCGCCGGACTGCCACCGGGACGGAAAGCACGCACCCTGCGGGTAAGGGTTCACGACAACAACATCACGCTGACGGATGCACTGCAGGGCCAGATGCAACAGCGGCTCGGACAGGCGGTGGGCGATTTTATCCTGCGGCGCGCCGGCGGCCTGTTTGCCTACCAGCTTGCCGTGGTGGTCGACGATGCCGAACAGGAGATCACGCATGTCGTGCGCGGCGCCGACCTGCTCGACTCCACACCGCGCCAGGTCTACCTGCAACAGCTGCTCGCATACCCCACACCCGGCTACCTGCACTTGCCCATGGCCGTTGATGTCCGCCAGGACAAGCTGAGCAAGCAAACCTTTGCCCCGGCAATCGACGCACAACAGTGCACCGCCACCCTGTGCCAGGCGCTGACTTTCCTTGGTCAGCCACTACCCGATGCAGCCAGCGAAGCCAGCCCGGCCGAACTGCTGCGCTGGGCCGTCGCACACTGGGACAGGGCCGCCCTGCCCGCACAGCGCATGCGTGACGCACCGCCACAGTTCCAGTACGATTCAACTGAGCGCGAATGAGCATGTTGCCGGCGCACAGGCAAGTCCACAACGGAGCACAGCATGTCTGACAGCAAGGTATACGAGGTACCCGAAGCATTTGCCAGGCAGGCACATCTCAATGCCGGGCAATTCAAGGAAATGTACCGGGAGTCGGTGGAGGACCCTGCCGGTTTCTGGGCCGAACAGGCCACAAAGTTTCTCAGCTGGGAAAAGCCGTGGGACAAGGTGCTGGAGTGGGACTACAGCACGGCACAGACCCGTTGGTTCGAAGGCGGCAAACTGAATGCCTGCTACAACTGTGTCGACCGGCACCTGGAGCGGCGCGCGGAACAGACCGCGCTGATCTGGGAGGGTGATGACCCGGCCGATGACGCCCATATCAGCTATGGCGAACTGTATGAGCAGGTCTGCCTGCTGGCCAATGTATTGAAGGCGCGCAATGTCGGCAAGGGTGACCGGGTGTGCATCTACATGCCGATGATCCCGGAGGCCGTCTACGCAATGCTGGCCTGCGCACGTATCGGCGCAGTTCATTCCGTGGTGTTTGGCGGTTTCTCGCCGGAGTCCATAAAGGACCGCATCCTCGATTCGGACTGCCAGACCGTGATCACCGCGGACGAAGGTGTCCGCGGCGGCAAGACCATTCCGCTGAAGGCCAACGTCGACCAGGCCCTGCAATCCTGCCCGAACGTGCATACCGTACTGACCGTGCGCCGCACCGCAGGCAAGATCGACTGGCAGGATGGTCGCGACGTCTGGTACCACGACGCAGTCGCCAGCGTCGAGGTAGAATGCCCGGTCGAGTGGATGGACGCCGAAGACCCGCTGTTCATCCTGTACACCTCCGGTTCCACCGGCAAGCCCAAGGGCGTACTGCATACCACCGGTGGTTACCTGCTGTTCGCCGCGATCACGCACAAGTACGTGTTCGATTACCACGACGGTGACATCTACTGGTGTACCGCCGATGTCGGCTGGGTCACCGGGCATTCCTATATCGTGTACGGTCCGCTGACCAACGGTGCCATCTCGCTGGTGTTCGAGGGCGTACCGACCTACCCGGATGCCTCGCGCTTCTGGCAGGTATGCGACAAGCACCAGGTCAACACCTTTTATACCGCGCCGACGGCATTACGCGCACTGATGCGCATGGGTGACGGCCCGGTCAACAAGACCACGCGCGACAGCCTGCGCCTGCTTGGCACGGTCGGCGAACCGATCAATCCCGAGGCGTGGGAATGGTATTACCACAAGGTCGGTGCCGCACGCTGCCCGATCGTAGACACCTGGTGGCAGACCGAGACCGGTGGCCACATGATCACGCCGGTACCCGGCGCGACGCCCATGAAACCCGGCTCCGCCTCGCTGCCGTTCTTTGGCGTACAACCGGCGATTGTCGACAATGACGGCAACATTCTCGAGGGCGAGGCCGAGGGCAATCTGGTCATTACCCACCCCTGGCCGGGGCAGATCCGCACCGTGTACGGCAACCATCAGCGCCTGATCGATACCTATTTCTCTGCGTTTCCCGGCAAGTACTTCACCGGTGACGGCGCCCGCCGCGATGCCGACGGGTATTACTGGATTACCGGTCGCGTCGACGACGTGTTGATCGTGTCCGGCCACAACCTTGGCACCGCAGAACTGGAGAGCGCACTGGTGTTGCACGAGGCGGTCGCCGAAGCGGCCATCGTGGGCTATCCGCATGACATCAAGGGCCAGGGCATCTACGCCTATGTCACCCTGGTCAATGGTGTGGAGCCAACCGACGCGTTGCGCAAGGAGCTGATCAGCCTCGTACGCCAGGAGATCGGGCCGATAGCGACCCCGGACATCATCCAGTGGGCGCCGGGGCTACCCAAGACACGCTCCGGCAAGATCATGCGCCGCATCCTGCGCAAGATCGCCGCCAACGAAATGGATCAACTCGGCGACACCTCCACACTGGCCGATCCGGCAGTGGTCGAAGACCTGGTCGCCAACCGCATTAACAGCTAGCGCACTCACCCAGGACTGCTGTCACTCCTGAATGATCACTGACAGCAGCTTCCGACCGGCCTGGTGGTGTCGTAACAGGCATCTGCAAACGCTCTACCCCTCCCTGCTGCGCAGGCGTGTCATGCCAGCGTTGCGACGGCAACGACTGGAACTACCGGACGGTGACTTCCTGGATATCGACTGGACGGCACAGCCCGGCACCCGGCGCGTACTGGTATTACACGGACTGGAAGGCTCACTGGAATCCCACTACAGCGGCGGGTTGCTGAAGTACCTGGCACAGCGCGGCTATCGGGTCGGCCTGTTGTACTTTCGCGGCTGCAGCGGTGCACCCAATCGGCTGGCGCGCGGTTATCACTCCGGCGAGACCGGCGACCTGGATTTTGTCATGCGCCGACTGCATGAGACGCAACCGGGAGTGCCGCTTGCAGTGATCGGCTTTTCGCTGGGAGGCAACGTACTACTGAAATGGCTTGGTGAACAGGGCAGCAATGCACCGTTGAGTACTGCCATCGCCATCTCGGTACCCTTCGACCTGGACAGCGCGGCACGCCAGTTGCAACGCGGGTTGTCACGCATTTACCAGCACCACCTGCTCGCAAGGCTGCGCCAATCCGTAATCCTGAAGGCAGCGGCGCACCCGCCGCCGGTTCCATTGCAGCGACTGCGTACGCTGCGCAGTTTCCACGATTTTGACAACGCGATTACCGCGCCACTGCATGGCTTCCGGGACGCGGATGACTACTACCATCGCAGTAGCAGCAAGCAGTTCCTGAAACACATCCGGATACCTACACTGATGCTGCAATCGCGTGATGACCCTTTCCTGCCGGTTACCGCACTGCCGACTGCTCATGAACTGGGCAGTCAGGTAACCCTGGAGTTATCGGAGCACGGCGGTCATGTCGGCTTTGTCGCAGGCAACAATCCCTCCCGGCCGGTGTTCTGGCTGGAGCAGCGCATCGCCAGCCATCTCGATAACATCAGTCCCTGACACTCTTACTGTTCAATCAAGAAACCAACTATATCTTGTTGTTTTTACAGTCTTGTTTGTAGCCATATTCGCCTCACCTCAAGCCCGTAACACGGTTGCCGATAAGGACCCTAGTAAAGGTGCTCTCGCCTTACACGACCGACAACCCAAGGATAGCCAACATGAACAAAATCGTACTTGGAATCAGCCTGTTGCTCTTTACCGTAACAAGCCTGGCTGGTAATGATATCTGGAATGCCTTGTTCAAGGAGAAACTGGAAGAAGCCAACAGCGGGGAAAGTGATGCACAGTATGACGTTGGCACCATGTATCAGAATGGTCGAGGTGTGGCTGCGGATCGTAACAAGGCCGCCGAGTGGTATAAGCAAGCCGCCGAGCAGGGCAACCAGAAAGCCATATCGCGTCTGAAACTGATGAAGTCGAACGCATCGCGCTTTAGCAAGACTCTGTCAGAGGCCGAAAGCGGTAACAGCAAAAGCCAGTATGAAATCGGCAACATGTTCATGACGGGTATCGGTGCGGATATTGATTATGGCAAGGCCATCTCTTTCTACGAGAAGTCTGCTGCCCAGGGCTACAACAAGGCCGCCTACAAACTGGGGCTGATCTATTACGAAGGTAGCGGGGTAAGCTCCAACAAGAAAACAGCATTCAAGTGGTTCAGCAGCGCTGCGGAAAACAATTACGCGGCGGCACAGTATTACCTTGGCAAGCTGTATGCAGCGGGTCAGGGTACAAAAAAGAATAACAAGCTGGCACTGGAATGGCTGAGCAAGGCCGTCGATGGCGGCTTTGACCAGGCGCGCGGCGAGTTGATCAATGTACAGGAAAAGATGAGCATGGAATCCGCCGCTTCAGACGCCAAGAAGAAAGCCGCCGAGAAGAAGAAGGCAGCTGAAATTGCCAGCGCAGAAGAAGCAGCCAGGGAAAAAGCGAAAAAGGCCGCTGCCAGCAAGGCGGCCAAGGCAAAGTCCAAGAAGGTTGCTGCCAGCAAGGCTGAAAAGGCGAAGGCCGAAAAGGCAGCGAAGGCAAAGGCGAAAAAGGCCGCTGCCAGCAAGGTGGCCAAGAAAAAGAAATCCACCAAGAAAAGCGGTGTCGAAGTGGTGGCAACGGGCGCATGGAGTCGCAACAACAAGCCGATCACCTACCTGCCCTCGTCAATCAACACCTGCCGCACCGAGGATAGCAAGGTTATCTGTTTCAGCGATGACCAGACCCGTGAGGCGGGCGGCAACATTATCAAGTTCAAGACCAAGGCAATCATTGATAACTTCAAAGACAAGGCCAAGACCTTCAGGGTGACCTACCGCAACCTGGTTATCGATGCGACACCGGTTACCGGCACCGATCTGGCTGCCGATGACGAGGAGATGGAAGGCGGCTTCAAGGTCAAGACCGGCTGGGGCAGCCCGCACACCATGGATTGCAGCTTCAAGGACAATGGCGCGGTATCCTGCCTGAAGAACAATACTCACGCACTCCTGCTGGTCAACTCGATGGCAGTGGCGTCCTCCAGAAAATAATTCAGCAAACTGCTTTACAGAACGGCCCCGGGGCATCTACCCCGGGGCCGTTTCGTTTCAGCTCAACACCGACCGTTGTTTGAACCGCCGGCCCTCACCACGCGGCTGCAACAGCAAGACAAAAAAACGGCGGCCCAAGGGCCGCCGCTGTTATTGCCTTTGCAGTCGTCTGACTGTTCCCTTTTACAGGGAACTCATGCAGCCGGGTCAGTTGCCGAGCTGGTCATTGATGTTGCTGACACGCCCGCTCACCCACTGGCGCAGGTTATCGAAGCGTGCGGCGACACTGTCTTCCAGATTATTGTTCGGGTCCGCCGCAAGCGCCGAACCAATCAGTACTTCCAGGTCATTCAGGAAGGCAAGCTGTGCATCGACCTGCAAGGGTCCATTCAGCAGGCCCGCCATGATCAGGTCATACTGGGCCCGGAAGGTGGGATTATTGAGGATGAGTTCCTCGTAGGGGGACTGAGACAGTTCCGTGCTGCCACGCTTGCGCTTTGCGCTACCGTAAATGCTGCCGTCAGTACCCGACCCAAACACCGAATCGAGATCCCAGGGGATGTACTGGCGTTTGTCAGCGCTGAAATCGATGTAGTAGAAGTTCTTGCCCTTCGAGAACAGCGCATCCGGGCCATTGGTGAAGGCACTGACCGCACCCTGGGTCAGCATGGCCTCCATGTCGATCAGCTTGTTCAGTTCCGTAGCCATGGCAGAATCACTGTCCGGGACCGTGCAGCCGCTGCTGCTACCGCTACCACCACCGCCTTTCTTGCCCTTGCCACCTTTAGTACCACCATCAGTAGATCCCTCCGCACCAAACGGCGAGTAACACAGTGCCGTGGTGGTCGGACTGTCCGGGTCGCCGACCTTGAGGTCATAGTTGGCACCAACATCACCGGCCTTGTACAGCCAGGTATCGTCCTTGTCATAGATGCCACGGTTCTTCAGGAACTGCTTGTCGGGCTGTTCGACGTTGATATACACGCCGAGGTATTCGCCATTGACGTACAGCTTGACCCAAGCAGCCAGCCCCGGATTATA
>JAOUBY010000020.1 GCA_029860045.1 Gammaproteobacteria bacterium
AGCGTAAGGAGGGTTCGAGATGGCTATTGCAATGACAGTATCCAATTACCTGGACCGGTACGGTGTGGATTACGACATCCTGTCGCACCCGCATACCGTGACCAGCGGTCAAAGCGCCGAGGCCGCTCATGTTCCCGGTACCCGGCTCGCCAAGTCAGTGTTGCTGGAAGACGACGGTGGCTACCTGATGGTGGTGTTGCCATCCAACCGGCAGGTTGACCTGGGTGAGCTGCATCGCCAGATGAACCGCAGTCTTGGCCTGGCGACGGAAAGTGAGTTGGTTAGACTGTTCAGTGACTGTGAGATTGGTGCACTGCCGGCGCTGGGTCCGGCCTATGGCATTGAAACCGTTGTTGATGACGCGATTGCGGAACAGCCGGATATTTACTTTGAGGCCGGCGACCATGAGCAACTGGTGCATGTCAGCGCCGAGACCTTCAGCACCCTGCTGGGCGATTCGACCCGGCACGGCCAGTTCAGTCACTGACAGCCCTGTGCCGGGGCGGCCCCGCCCCGGCACGGTCTATCTATTTGAATTAAATAGCTATTACAGGTCGAAGGCCTGCGTACTCCAGCCGACGCCGCCGACCGTGGCCTCCGGGTGGCGGTGATGGATATTGCCTTCGACCTCGGCCACGCGGGTCTCCGGGACATCCACCACGAGCAGGATTTCGCCATGCGACAGCGCGTCGCGGAATTCCCCGAGGTGGGTGTTGGGGATGCTGGTAAAGTGCAGGCCGGCCAGGAAACAGGCGGCCATGATGCCGATCGGTAGCAGCAGCCACCAGCTCAGTCCGAGAAGGATTGGCAAGACCAGGGTGGCAACCAGGGCAAGGCCGAAACACACCAGGTTACTGCTCCAGATGACCTTTTCCACGTGGCTGGCACTGTCCCGGTGCTGCCTGAGTGAGGCGTTGGGCAGCCCATCCAGGACGGTGCCCCGGTCGCCGATGGCGTGCATACGTTCGATATCGATGCCGTTTTCGACGAGATCGTCGACCACGGTGAGGGCGTGGTCGTGGTCGGGTATCAGGAAATACAGCCTCCTGTTCATCGATATCTCCTATTTATCCAATTAAAACATATAGATACATATTAAATAGGTGATTCATCCTGGCGCCTGTGCGTGGTTTTCTGCGGACTATTTAGTTATAGCGTGAAATTCTGATCTGGCAATACCTGCATGGTTTGATGCTAACGCCGGACATTGTCTCCATTCAATCGAAGTATTCGGTTGACACGTGTCAGTCCCTGCAAGAAAATAGCGGGCTTGCATTTTTGGAGGGGTTCCCGAGTGGTCAAAGGGATCAGACTGTAAATCTGACGGCTCAGCCTTCGGAGGTTCAAATCCTCCCCCCTCCACCAAATGTTGGTTTTTCCTCCGCATTTTAAGGGGAGGATTGGAACCGATAGGAGGTTCACAAAATCGCCGGGAGCGATTTTGAACGTCGCGCAAGGCGCGGCGGCCCGGAGGGCGGAAGGCATGGATGCCTGGAGTAAATCCTCCCCCCTCCACCAAATGAAAGATTTTGAAGGAGTTAATGCTGGCGCGTGAGCTTTGCAACAGGCGGGTGTAGTTCAACGGTAGAACCTCAGCCTTCCAAGCTGATGGTGTGGGTTCGATTCCCATCACCCGCTCCAGAGATTCTGCCCATATAGCTCAGTCGGTAGAGCACTTCCTTGGTAAGGAAGAGGTCACCGGTTCAAATCCGGTTATGGGCTCCAGTATCAGGTTGTTTATTTATATATAAGGTAGCACGTACATAACGCTCAGGGGAGTGAGGCGCAATGTCCAAGGAAAAATTTGAACGCACCAAACCACATGTCAACGTAGGCACGATTGGTCACGTTGACCATGGCAAGACCACATTAACGGCGGCGATCACGAAGGTGATGGCAGAGCAGCAGGGTGGCGAGTTCAAGGATTATGCGGACATTGATAACGCACCGGAAGAGCGCGAGCGCGGCATTACGATTGCCACAGCGCACGTGGAGTACGAGTCGGTGAACCGTCACTATGCGCACGTTGACTGCCCGGGACACGCGGACTACGTGAAGAACATGATCACGGGTGCAGCGCAGATGGACGGCGCGATCCTGGTGGTGAGTGCAGCAGACGGCCCGATGCCACAGACACGTGAGCACATCCTGCTGTCACGCCAGGTGGGTGTTCCATACATCCTGGTGTACATGAACAAGGCAGACCAGGTGGATGACGCCGAGCTGCTGGAGCTGGTTGAGATGGAGATTCGTGAGCTGCTGGACAGCTACGACTTCCCGGGTGACGACACCCCGATCGTGACGGGTTCTGCGCTGAAGGCGCTGGAAGGCGACACCAGTGATATCGGTGTGCCCTCGATCCTCAAGCTGGTTGAAGAGATGGACAAGTACATTCCGGAGCCGGAGCGTGCGATTGACGGTGACTTCCTGATGCCGGTTGAGGATGTGTTCTCGATTTCAGGTCGTGGCACGGTGGTCACGGGTCGTGTTGAGCGCGGCGTGATCAAGGTGGGCGAGGAGATCGAGATTGTTGGCATCAAGGACACGCTGACATCGACGTGTACGGGTGTTGAGATGTTCCGCAAGCTGCTGGACCAGGGTCAGGCGGGTGACAACGTGGGTGTATTGCTGCGTGGCACCAAGCGTGAAGAGGTTGAGCGCGGACAGGTGCTGGCGAAGCCGGGATCGATTACGCCGCACACGAAGTTTGAGTGTGAGGTTTATGTGCTGAGCAAGGACGAGGGTGGTCGTCACACGCCGTTCTTCAGCAACTACCGTCCGCAGTTTTATTTTCGCACCACGGACGTAACGGGTGCGTGTGATCTGCCGGAAGGTGTCGAGATGGTGATGCCGGGTGACAACGTGAAGATGACGGTGTCGCTGATTGCGCCGATTGCGATGGACGAGGGTCTGCGCTTCGCGATTCGTGAAGGCGGCCGTACCGTTGGCGCCGGCGTGGTATCCAAGGTCATCGAATAATTTATTTGATGTAGGAGCGCCTTGCAGGCGCGAAGAGATGCGGCATAGCCGCTCCTGAAGATTAACCAGTGAAAAAACTGATATGAGCAACCAGAGAATCCGGATTCGACTTAAGGCTTTCGATCATCGTCTGATCGACCAGTCTGCGGCTGAAATTGTCGAAACAGCCAAGCGCACCGGCGCGCAGGTTCGCGGACCAATTCCGCTGCCTACCCGCAAGGAGCGTTTTACCGTGCTGATTTCGCCGCATGTCAACAAGGATGCGCGCGACCAGTATGAAATCCGGACGCACAAGCGCCTGATGGATATCGTTGATCCTACGGAGAAGACGGTTGATGCGCTGATGAAGCTGGACCTCGCTGCTGGCGTGGATGTTCAGATCAAGCTGAATTAGGCGGGAACCAGAAATGACTATCGGAATCGTAGGGCGCAAGGCTGGCATGACGCGCATCATTCAGGACAACGGTGTAACCGTGCCTGTAACTGTCATTGCCGTAGACCCAAATCGCGTCACCCAGGTCAAGACCGTTGATAACGACGGTTATCGTGCGCTGCAGGTGACCACCGGTTCGCGTCGTGCTTCGCGCGTGACCCGTCCCAGGGCCGGGCACTTTGCCAAGGCCGGTACCGAGGCAGGTCGTGGCTTGTGGGAGTTCAGGCTGGCTGACGGTGAGGGTGATGACATCGAGGTCGGTAACGAGATCAAGGTCGAGATATTCGAGCCGGGCCAGAAGGTTGATGTGACCGGCACCTCGATCGGTAAGGGCTTTGCTGGCGTAATTAAACGCTACAATTTCAGTATGCAGGACGCCACGCACGGTAACTCGCTGTCACACCGCGCGCCGGGTTCAATTGGCCAGTGTCAGACACCGGGTCGCGTGCTGAAGGGCAAGAAAATGAGTGGCCACATGGGTAACGTAAGGCGCAGCACCCAGAATATCGAGGTCGTGCGCGTTGATATGGAGCGCAATCTGCTGCTGGTCAAGGGTTCGGTGCCGGGTTCGAAGGGCGGCGATGTGATTATTCGTCCGGCGGTCAAGGCGCGTTAGGAGTTTCATGATGGAATTGCAGTTACAGGGTTCAGGCTCGGTCACGGTGTCGGATGACAACTTTGGCCAGGCATTTAAAGAGGCGCTGGTGCACCAGGTTGTGACTGCCTGTCTGGCAAGCACGCGTTCCGGCAACGCCCAGCAGAAGACCCGTTCAATGGTCAGCGGTGGCGGTATCAAGCCATGGCGCCAGAAGGGTACTGGCCGTGCGCGTGCCGGTACCATCCGCAGTCCGCTGTGGCGTGGTGGTGGTCAAACGTTTGCCTCGTCGCCACGCGACTATGCGCAGAAGATTAACCGCAAGATGTACCGTGCCGCGATGCGTTCAATCGTGTCAGAGCTGCTGCGACAGGATCGCCTGTTGATTACCGAGTCGTTCGGCGTCAGTGAGCCAAAGACGCGCGAGCTGGCCGGCAAGCTGAAGGAGCTGGGCCTGTCGAATGTGCTGATCGTTACCGATGCGGCAGATGACAACCTGTACCTGGCCGCACGCAACCTGCCACACGTGGCAGTCAGTGATGCTGCCGGTGCTGACCCGGTCAGCCTGATCGGCTTTGAGAAGGTGCTGATAACGACGGGTGCACTGAAACAACTCGAGGAGCGACTGGCATGAACCAGGAACGCCTGATGAAGATTCTGTTGTCTCCGATCGTTTCGGAGAAGACCACGCGACTGGCCGATGCCAGCCGCCAGTTCGCCTTCAAGGTACTGCCCGGTGCGACCAAGCCGGAAGTACGCAAGGCAGTTGAGCTGATGTTTGACGTCAAGGTCAACAACGTGCAGATCAGTAATGTGCGCGGCAAGGTCAAGCGCTCTGGTCAGACGGTCGGTCGGCGCGCGGACTGGAAGAAGGCCTATGTGACCCTGGCTGAAGGGCACGACATCGATTTTATGGGAGCAGAGTAGCCAGCGCCTGATGCGCGGACTCTGAACAAGGGAACAAAGCAATGCCACTCGCTAAATCCAAACCAACATCACCGGGTCGACGCTTCGTCGTCAGTGTAAAAACTCCGGAGCTGCACAAGGGCAAGCCGCATGCCGCGCTGCTCGACGTAAAGCACAGGAAGGGCGGCCGGAACAACGCCGGACGGATTACCACGCGCCATCATGGCGGTGGCCACAAGCAGCATTACCGCCGTATAGATTTCAAGCGCGACAAGACGGATGTGGTGGCGAAGGTTGAACGTATCGAGTACGATCCGAACCGCTCAGCACATATCGCCCTGCTGTTGTTCGCTGATGGTGAGCGTCGTTATATCCTGGCACCCAAGGGCGTAAAGGCGGGTGACGAGATTCGCAACGGCAGTGATGCCCCGATCAAGCCCGGTAACGCCATGCCCATGCGCACTATTCCGGTTGGTTCGCTGATTCACAATATTGAACTGAAGGTAGGCAAGGGCGGACAGTTGGCACGCAGTGCCGGCAGCAGTGCCCAGTTGGTAGCGCGTACCGGTGAGCACGCAACACTGCGTTTGCGTTCCGGCGAAATGCGCAAGGTGCTGGCTGACTGTATTGCCACCATTGGCGAAGTCGGCAATGTGGAGCACAGTCTGCGTTCGCTCGGCAAGGCCGGTGCAGCACGCTGGCGCGGCAAGCGCCCGACGGTGCGCGGTGTGGCCATGAACCCGGTCGATCACCCGCATGGTGGTGGTGAGGGTCGTACCTCGGGTGGACGTCATCCGGTGAGTCCGTGGGGCATGCCGACCAAGGGTTATCGTACCCGCAAGAACAAGCGCACTGACAACATGATTGTCAGACGGCGTAACAAGAAGTAACCAGGAGATTTGTTACAGTGGCACGTTCGATTAGAAAAGGTCCGTTTATAGATGCCCACCTGCAGAAGAAGGTGGAGAAGGCTGTTGCTGAAAACAACAAGCGCCCGATCAAAACCTGGTCACGCCGCTCCATGGTGATTCCGGAAATGGTAGGGCTGACCATCGCCATACATAACGGGCGCCAGCATGTACCGGTGCTGATCAATGAGAACATGGTTGGCCACAAGCTGGGTGAATTCGCTTTGACCCGGACTTACCGTGGCCACACGGCCGACAGAAAGGTCAGGTAAGAGGATAGATAGATGCAGGTCAGTGCGACATTGAAACAGGTGCATATTGCGCCGCAGAAGGCCCGCCTGGTTGCAGACCAGGTGCGTGGCATGCAGGTCGAAAAGGCGCTCAACTTGCTGATGTTCAGCGAGAAGAAGGCGGCAGGTATCGTGCGCAAGGTGCTGGAGTCGGCGATTGCCAACGCGGAACACAACGAGGGTGCGGATATTGACGAACTCAAGGTCGCCAGTATCTACGTCAACGAGGCGCGCACCATGAAGCGATTCCAGGCGCGTGCCAAGGGCCGCGGAAACCGGATTCTGAAACGTAGTAGTCACATCACCGTTACGGTGGGCGACGCTTAGGACAAACAGGCAGAGGCAGAAGAGCAGCATGGGTCAAAAAGTACATCCAACAGGTATTCGACTTGGCATTGTCAAGGACTGGACCTCTACATGGTTCGCCAATTCCGAGAACTATGCCGACTACCTGAACATGGATCTGTCGATCCGTGAGTTCATCAGGAAGCGCCTGTCGCAGGCTTCAGTGAGTCGCATCCAGATTGCGCGCCCGGCACACAATGCCGTGATCACTATCCATACCGCTCGACCCGGTATCGTGATTGGCAAGAAGGGCGAGGACATCGACAAGCTGCGCAAGGAAGTTTCCAGGCGCATGGGTATCCCGGTGAGCATTAACATCGAGGAGATTCGCAAGCCGGAACTGGATGCCACGCTGGTTGCAGAAAGTGTTGCCCAGCAGCTGGAACGTCGCATTATGTTCCGTCGCGCCATGAAGCGTGCCGTGAGCAACACCATGCGTATTGGAGCGCAGGGCATCAAGATCAGGGTCGGTGGCCGACTGAATGGCGCCGAGATCGCTCGTAACGAATGGTACCGCGAGGGTCGTGTGCCGTTGCACACGCTGCGCGCAGATATTGATTATGGCACCGCTGAAGCCAACACCACCTACGGCAAGATTGGTGTGAAGGTGTGGATCTTCAAGGGTGAGGTTATTGGCAAGGAAGAGGAAGGAGACGCTGAAGGTGCGCGCAAGGCAGCTTCCTGATAGCGGAGAAGAGTAGTTATGTTACAGCCAAAGAGAACAAAATTTCGCAAGCAGCAAAAAGGTCGCAACCGTGGCCTGGCGCAGCGCGGCAGCAAGGTCAGCTTCGGTGAGTACGGCCTGAAAGCAACCGATCGTGGTCGCATGACATCGCGCCAGATCGAGGCTGCACGCCGTACCATTACGCGTTTCGTGAAACGTGGCGGCAAGCTGTGGATCCGCGTGTTTCCGGACACTCCGATCACCAAGAAGCCGATCGAAGTACGCCAGGGTAAGGGTAAAGGCAACGTTGAATACTGGATTGCACAGATTCAGCCGGGCCGCATGCTGTATGAGATCGAGGGTGTGTCGGAAGACGATGCGCGCGAGGCATTCAAGCTGGCTTCTGCCAAGCTGCCCTTCAAGACAGCTTTTGTTTCACGGACGGTGATGTGATGAATGCCACAGAGTTAAGGTCAAAGACAGAAAGCGAGCTTCGGATGGAGCTGCAGAACCTGCTGCGCGAGAAATTCAATCTCGGCATGCAGCGTGGTGTCGGGCAGCTGTCACGCCCTGACCAGATCACCAAGGTGCGCAAGGATATTGCCAGGGTCTACACAGTACTGAATGAGAAAGCGAAATCGGGTGATGCATCATGAGTGAAACGAGCGCAACCGTACGCACGGTTACCTGCAAGGTAATCAGCGACAAGATGGACAAGTCAGCCACCGTGCTGATCGAACGCAAGGTGAAACACCCGGTTTACGGCAAGTACATTCGCCGGTCCACCAAGTTGCATGTTCATGATGAGGAAAATGCATGCCGGGAAGGCGACCTGGTGACAATCCAGGAATGCCGCCCGTATTCAAAGACCAAGTCCTGGAAACTGGTTGAGATTGTCGGGCGTAGCGAGTAACGCTTACCTGGCTGGCTGACGAAACGAGACGAACGGAATAAAAGCATGATACAGATGCAAACAGTTCTTGATGTAGCAGACAACAGCGGCGCACGCCGGCTGATGTGCATCAAGGTATTGGGTGGCTCTCACCGGCGTTACGCACGCATTGGTGACATTATCAAGGTCAGCGTGAAAGAAGCGATACCGCGCGGCAAGGTAAAGAAGGGCGAGGTTTATAACGCGGTCGTGGTTCGTACACGCAAGGGTGTGCGTCGTCCGGACGGCTCACTGATTCGCTTTGACGGGAATGCCGCTGTGTTGCTGAACACCCAGTTGCAGCCGATCGGTACGCGTATTTTTGGACCGGTTACACGTGAACTGCGCAGCGAGAGGTTTATGAAAATCATTTCGCTGGCACCTGAAGTACTTTAGGAACATACGATGAACAGGATTAGACAGGGTGACGAAGTTATCGTCATCGCGGGAAAAGACAAGGGTAAACGCGGCAACGTGACGCGTGTGATGCCTGACGGCCGTATCGTCGTCGCTGACGTTAACATGGTCAAGCGTCACACCAAGCCGAACCCGAACCGTGGTGTGGCAGGTGGCATTATCGAGAAGGAAATGCCGCTGGAATCATCCAACATCATGCTGTTCAACCCGCAGACTAACAAGGGTGACCGGGTCGGCTTCAAGACGCTGGAAGACGGTCGCAAGGTGCGGTTTTTCAAATCTACCAATGAAGTGGTAGACATCTGATTTGATGGATAGAGACATGGCCAGGCTTAAACAATTTTACAGTGATTCAGTCGTTCCGGAGCTCAAGAAGAACTTCGGTTACACCAATCCTATGGATGTTCCTCGCATCACCAAGATTACCCTGAACATGGGTGTTGGCGAGGCGGTTGCCGATCGCAAGGTGATGGAACACGCCGTGGGGGATATGACCAAGATCGCGGGGCAGAAACCCATTGTGATCAAGGCGCGCAAGTCCGTTGCCGGTTTCAAGGTGCGTGAAGGCTGGCCGGTCGGTTGCAAGGTGACCCTGCGCAGTGAGCGCATGTACGAGTTCCTGGACCGGTTGATCAATATCGCCATCCCGCGTATTCGTGACTTCCGCGGCATGAACCCGAAGTCCTTTGATGGCCGTGGCAACTACAACATGGGCGTCAGGGAACAGATCATCTTTCCGGAAATCGATTACGACAAGATTGATGCCCTGCGTGGTATGGATATTACATTTACAACAACAGCAAAGACGGATGAAGAAGGACGCGCCCTGTTGGCGGCATTCAGCTTCCCGTTCAGGCACTGAGGTAGAGAACCATGGCGAAAAATTCGATGATCGCCCGAGAAAACAAGCGTGCACGCACAGTGAAGCGTTTTGCCGCAAAACGCGCCGAACTGAAGGCGCTTATCAAAAGCACTACGGCTTCCTATGACGAGCGTTACCAGGCGCAGTTGAAGCTGCAGGAGCTGCCGCGTGACGCAAGTCCCGTGCGCGGACGCAACCGCTGTCGCGTGACCGGCCGTCCGCATGGCTATTACCGTAAATTCGGACTTTCCCGAAACAAGCTGCGTGAAGCCGCCATGCGTGGTGATGTTCCCGGGCTGGTCAAGGCGAGCTGGTAAACGATTATGATGACTGATCCAATTGCAGATTTTCTGACCCGCATACGTAACGGGCAATCCGCCAGCAAGGTGGATGTTTCCATGCCGTCTTCCAAGCTGAAGTGCGCAATCGCACAGGTGTTGCAGGACGAGGGCTATATCAAGAGCTTTTCATCTGCGGATGCGGAAGGCAAGCCGGTGCTTACGGTTGAGCTGAAGTACTTCGAGGGCAAGCCGGTGATCGAGAAGATCCAGCGTGCCAGTCGTCCGGGCCTGCGCCTGTACAAGGGCAGGGATGACATTCCGAGCATCCAGAATGGACTGGGTGTTGCCATTGTTTCCACGTCCCAGGGCGTGATGAGCGATCGCAAGGCACGCGCTGCCGGACAGGGCGGCGAAGTGCTCTGCATAGTGAGCTAGGCGGATAAAGACATGTCACGAGTCGCGAAAAAACAGATTAACTTACCAAAGGCTGTCGAGATTACCGAGAGTGGTCAGCAGCTGACGGTAAAAGGCCCGAAGGGCGCACTGACGCACACCATCCACGGCCTGGTCGAGATGGCCAACGAAGACGGTGTGTTGAGATTCAGTCCGCGGGATGAATCAAAGGCTGCCAATGCGCTGGCTGGCACTACCCGTGCGGTGGTGAACAACCTGGTGGTTGGCGTCAGTGACGGTTTTGAAAAGAAACTGGAGCTGGTCGGCGTGGGTTACCGTGCCCAGGCCAAGGGCAAGGTGCTCAACCTGACACTTGGGTTCTCGCACCCGGTGGATTACGAGCTGCCGGAAGGGGTCACAGCAGAGACCCCGAGCCAGACGGAAATTGTGGTCAAGGGTTGCGACAAGCAGAAGGTTGGCCAGGTTGCAGCAGAGATTCGCGCGTTTCGCCCGCCGGAGCCGTATAAAGGCAAGGGCGTACGCTACTCGGATGAAGTGGTCGTCCGTAAAGAAGCGAAGAAGAAATAGGCACTATCTTAACAGGCACAGTTTATGGATAAGAAGCAAACACGTTTGCGTCGCGCCCGTCGCGCCCGCTCCCGCATCAAAACGCTGGGGGCCAACCGGTTGTGTATTCATCGCACGCCGCGGCACATCTATGCGCAGGTTATTTCCCCGGAAGGTGACCGCGTCATGGTAAGTGCATCGACACTGGACAAGGACGTGCGCAAGGATGTTGAGAAGACGGGTGGTGCAGTCGCCGCGACCGTGGTTGGCAAGGCTATCGCCGAGCGCGCCAAGGCAGCCGGTATCGACCGTGTCGCATTTGACCGTTCCGGTTTTAAATATCATGGCCGCGTTAAGGCGCTGGCCGATGCCGCGCGTGAAAGCGGTCTCGAATTCTGATCAAGGGCTGAGTTATGGCAAGGGTTGAATCACAGGTACAGGGTGACGGACTGCTGGAAAAGCTGGTTACCGTCAATCGTGTTGCAAAGGTAGTCAAGGGTGGCCGCCAGTTCGGTTTCACTGCATTGACAGTGGTTGGCGACGGTGAAGGCCGCGTCGGTTACGGTTACGGCAAGGCACGCGAAGTCCCGGCCGCCATCCAGAAGGCGATGGAGTCCGCACGCAAGAATATGATCTCTGTCAACCTCAAGGAAGGCACCCTGCAGTATCCGCTGACCGCGCGTCACGGCGCTGCCAAGGTCTTCATGAAGCCGGCCTCCGAAGGTACCGGCATTATCGCCGGCGGCGCCATGCGTGCTGTGTTCGAGGTGGTTGGTGTGCACAATGTGCTGGCCAAGTGTATTGGCTCAAACAACCCGATCAATGTACTGCGCGCCACCATTCGTGGTCTGGAAGAAATGCGTTCGCCGGAAGAAGTGGCGGCCAAGCGCGGCAAGTCAGTAAAGGAAATCCTGGAGTAAGTCATGGCAGGTACGAAGAAAATCAGGGTTACGCAGACGCGCAGTTATCATGGTCGCCTGCAAAGCCACAAGGATACCGTGCGTGGTCTTGGCCTGCGCCGCATGCACCACACCGTGGAAGTGAATGACACGCCGGAAATTCGCGGCATGATCAACAAGATCGCGTACATGGTGAAGGTCGAGGACTGAACATGAAACTGAATACACTCAAGCCGGCTGACGGCAGCAAGAAGGACGCCAAGCGGGTTGGCCGGGGCATAGGTTCCGGGCTGGGCAAGACCTGTGGCCGTGGTCACAAGGGCCAGAGTTCACGTTCCGGCGGTTTCCACAAGATTGGTTTTGAAGGCGGCCAGATGCCATTGCAGCGGCGCCTGCCGAAGGTTGGTTTTTCAACTGCCAAGTCCCGTTGCACCGGCGAGATTCGCCTGCACGAGCTCGCAACTGTAGATGCCGACGTGATCGATCTGGATGCACTCAGAGAGGCCAACCTGATTTCCCGCAGCATCAAGCATGTGAAGGTGTTTGCCTCGGGAACCATCGACAAGGCCGTCACCGTGAAAGGTATTCGAGTGAGCAAGGGCGCACGAGCTGCCATTGAAGCTGCCGGGGGCAAGGTCGAGGACTAAATGGCTATCGGTTCTTCCATTACCGGCGCTGCCGCAGGCATCGGGCAGTTAAAAGAGCTGCGCCAGCGGCTCTTTTTCGTCATCGGCGCCATTATCGTGTTCCGTATCGGAACCTTTATCCCGTTGCCGGGTATCGACCCGATTGTGCTTTCGGCACTGGTCGAGCAGCAGCGCGGCACTATCCTGGAAATGTTCAACATGTTTTCCGGTGGCGCCCTGGAGCGCCTGTCGCTGTTTGCGCTGGGCATCATGCCCTACATCTCGGCATCCATCATCATGAACCTGTTGACGGTTACCGTGCCGTCGCTGGAACAGCTCAAGAAAGAGGGTGGCGACGCCGGACGTCGCAAAATCACCCAGTACACGCGCTATGGCACGGTGGGACTGGCGACCATGCAGGCGTTTGGTATTTCATCCGCTCTGCAGGGGCAGCAGATCGCCGGCAGCAGCCTGGTGGTAAATCCGGGTATCAGTTTCGTTATGACCGCTGTGGTGACGCTGGTGACCGGCACTATCTTCCTGATGTGGCTGGGCGAACAGGTCACCGAGCGCGGTGTCGGTAACGGCATTTCGATCATCATCTTCTCGGGTATTGTCGCCGGCCTGCCGTCGGCCATTGGTGGCACGCTGGAACTGGCGCGTACCGGTGAAATGAATGTACTGACCATCCTGGTGCTGTTCGCACTGGCGCTGGCCGTTACCGGTTTCGTGGTATTCGTGGAGCGCGGGCAGCGCCGTATCACGGTGAACTATGCCAAGCGACAACAGGGACGCAAGGTCTATGCCGCGCAAAGTACCCACCTGCCGCTGAAACTGAACATGGCTGGCGTGATCCCGCCGATTTTCGCCTCCAGTATCATCCTGTTCCCGGCCACCATGGGTAGCTGGGTGGGGCAGAACGAAGGCATGGGCTGGCTGCGTGATGTCGCGGCTACCCTGTCACCCGGGCAGCCGCTGTACGTAATATTCTATGCGCTGGCGATCGTTTTCTTCTGTTTCTTCTATACGGCGCTGGTGTTCAACGCCAGGGAAACCGCGGAGAACCTGAAAAAATCCGGTGCGTTCATTCCCGGCATTCGTCCTGGCGACCAGACGGCACAATATATCGACCGCGTGATGACGCGCCTGACGACTGGCGGCGCGGTGTACATCACGCTGGTGTGCCTGATGCCCGAGTTTCTGATTCTTTACTGGAATGTACCGTTCTACTTTGGCGGTACCTCGTTGTTGATTATCGTCGTGGTGACCATGGATTTCATGGCGCAGGTTCAGACCCACCTGGTTTCACACCAGTATGGCGGTCTGATGAAAAAGGCCAATCTCAAGGGCCACGGCAAAGCCGGCATGCTGCGCTAGCGGCAGCCGACCCAGAGGTGTAATGACATGAAAGTGCGTGCTTCAGTCAAGCGTATCTGTCGCAACTGCAAGGTCGTTCGGCGCAAGGGTGTGGTAAGGGTCATCTGCAAGGATGGACGCCACAAACAGCGTCAGGGCTGAGCAGTCGCGACACTATGCAAGACATTGATTTAAAGAACATTAACAAGCCGACGCGACGGGATTCCCACAGCGTGCCGGTGCTGTTTGTGTTTGATTTGTTGGCGTTTTAAAGCTATTCTTACCCGCTTTTCGCGTCGCGCTTTAATACTATTTTGCTGGAGATGATTTAAATGGCCCGTATCGCCGGAATTAACATTGCAGATAACAAACATGCGGTGATTGCCCTGACCGGCATCTTCGGCATTGGTCGTGTGACTGCACAGAAAATCTGCGACGTAACCGGTGTTAAGCCGGACGCGAAGATCAGGGATCTCAGTGAGGGCGAACTCGAGTCCATACGTAACGAGGTTACCAAGTACACCATCGAGGGTGACCTGCGCCGTACCGTGTCGATGAACATCAAGCGCCTGATGGACCTGGGCTGCTATCGCGGTATCCGCCATCGTCGTGGTCTGCCGCTGCGCGGACAGCAAACACAAACCAACGCACGCACCCGCAAGGGCCCGCGGCGTCCGATTCGTAAATAACATTTAGTATTTGATACTGGAAACCGGGTATGGCAAAGGAACCGACACGCAAGAAAGTGAAGAAGGATGTCGCAGACGGCATCGCTCACATTCACGCTTCATTCAATAACACCATCATCATGATTACCGACCGGCAGGGTAACGCGCTGGCATGGGCGACCTCGGGTGGCTCGGGTTTTCGTGGCTCGCGCAAGAGCACGCCGTTTGCAGCCCAGGTGGCAGCAGAACGCGCCGGCGAGAAGGTGAAGGAATACGGCATGAAGAATCTTGAAGTCGAGGTCAAGGGTCCTGGGCCAGGGCGCGAGTCCGCTGTACGTGCGCTCAACAACTGCGGATTCCAGATTACCAATATCACTGACGTGACGCCGATACCGCACAATGGTTGCCGGCCGCCGAAGAAACGTCGCGTTTAGGAAGGAACTGACATGGCCAAATACATAGGATCGAAATGTCGTCAGTGTCGCCGCGAAGGTGGCAAGCTGTTTCTGAAGGGCGAGAAGTGTTTTACCGCCAAGTGCGCCGTCGAGAGCCGACCGTTCCCGCCGGGCCAGCACGGCCAGCGCCGTACGCGCCTGTCGGACTACGCCAACCAGCTGCGCGAGAAGCAGAAGGTGCGCCGCATTTACGGTGTGCTGGAGAACCAGTTCCGCAACTACTACAAGCAGGCTGCGAGCACCAAGGGTTCCACCGGCGAGAACCTGTTGCAGCTGCTGGAAGGCCGACTGGACAATGTTGTCTACCGCATGGGCTTTTCCTCGTCGCGTAGCGAGTCGCGCCAGCTGGTGCGCCACAACGGTATCAGCGTGAACGGTTCGCGGGTCAATATCCCGTCCTACCAGGTGCAGCCGAACGACGTGGTCAGTATCAACGAGAAGAGCCGTGCCCAACTGCGCATCCAGTCCGCCATGGACCTTGCCCAGCAGCGCGGGATTTCCGACTGGATCGACGTGGATACGAAGAAGATGCAGGGTGTGTACAAGTCGCGTCCGGGACGCGCTGAACTGCCAGCCGACATCAATGAGCACCTGATCGTCGAGTTGTATTCCAAGTAATAGCTGAGGGACTGATTCATGCTGGGTAAAGTCAACGAATTCCTGAAACCGCGTATCGTGGACGTCCATGCAGTCAACGACAGCCATGCCAAGGTGACACTGGAGCCGCTGGAGCGCGGTTTTGGTCACACGCTCGGTAATGCACTGCGTCGTATTCTGCTGTCCTCAATGCCGGGTTCCGCGATTATTAACGCGGAAATCGATGGCGTCCTGCATGAGTACTCTACCATCGAGGGCGTGCAGGAAGATGTCATTGATATCCTGCTGAACCTGAAGAAGGTTGCGTTGCGCATGCATAACCGCGACGAGGCAACCCTGACGCTGAGCAAGAAGGGCCCCGGCCCGGTCACTGCCGGCGACATCAAGATCGACCATGATATAGAGGTCATTAACCCTGACTTCGTGATCGCCAACCTGACCAAGGCCGGCGAACTCAACATGACCCTCAAGGTTGCCAAGGGACATGGCTACCAGCCGGCCACGCGTCGTGAAAGCGAGGAAGAGGAAGGCGGTCGTCCGATCGGCAGCCTGCAACTGGATGCCTCGTTCAGCCCGGTCAGCCGTATTTCCTACAATGTCGACCGCGCCCGCGTTGAGCAGCGCACCGACCTGGACAAGCTGATCATCGATATCGAGACCAACGGTACCGTGGACCCGGAAGAGGCGATTCGCCATGCCGCCACCATCCTGCAGGACCAGTTGTCGGCGTTTGTCGATCTGCAGGCCAGTGCACAGGAAGCGACTGCTGCCCCCGAGGCTGATGTGGATCCGATCCTGCTGCGCCCGGTCGATGACCTGGAGCTGACCGTGCGTTCGGCCAACTGCCTCAAGGCGGAAAGTATCTATTACATTGGTGACCTGATTCAGCGCACCGAGGTGGAACTGCTCAAGACCCCGAACCTGGGCAAGAAGTCACTCACCGAGATCAAGGATGTACTGGCCACCCGGGGGCTGTCACTGGGCATGCGCCTGGAGAACTGGCCGCCGGCTCGTCTTGCCGGTAACAAAACCGAGGCCGTTAACGGCTAACACGTAACAGGATACAGATCATGCGTCATCGTAAGTCAGGGCGGCAATTAAACCGCAACAGTTCACATCGCAAGGCCATGTTCCAGAATATGGCCGTGTCCTTGCTGCGCCACGAGGCCATCAAGACCACCTTGCCGAAGGCCAAGGAACTGCGTCGTGTCGCCGAGCCATTCATCACCATGGCCAAGACCGACTCCGTGCACAAGCGGCGTCTTGCATTCAACCGCCTGCGCGACCGTGAAATTGTCGGCAAGCTGTTCAACGAGCTGGGTCCGCGCTACAAGGATCGCCCCGGCGGTTACCTGCGCATCCTGAAGATCGGTTATCGCACGGGTGACAGTGCGCCGATGGCTTACGTTGAGCTGGTTGATCGCCCGCAGGTCGAGGAAACGGCCTCCGAGTAAATCGGGCTGCATCCGCACAAAAAAGCCGGGCATTGCCCGGCTTTTTTGTTGTCTGCGCAAGCGGGGGGCCAGTCAGCAACAACGCGTCAATTCTATCGCGCCTGCAAGGCGCTCCTGCAATAATCCGGTGCACCTGTAGGAGCGCCTTGCAGGCGCGATGACAGCTGCGTGGGGATGATAAAAGGTTTAACAGCGCCGTCGCTGAGTCAACGCAGCGCGGTCATTGCACCATGTGTGCGTATGATCTCGCGGTCACGGAAGCGGAATGGTCTTCCCAGACCCTGGATAATTGGTGGGTCGCGCTGGTAGATGTCACGATTGAATAACACTGTGCCATCCTCGTCGACGGCAACGGTCCAGTACATGAGAATAATGGCGATCGGTTCTGCCAGGCTGATGCTGTGTGTGTCCAGCGAGTCCACGGCATGGACCAGACTGCTCCGGTCCCAGTTAACATTGCCTTTCAGTAGCAGTTCGGCCAGCTCAAGCGGATGCTCGATCCGTATGCAGCCCGAACTGAAGGCGCGTTCCGGTTCATTGAACAGCGACTTGCTTGGTGTGTCGTGCAGGTAAACCGAGTGCGGGTTCGGGAACATGAACTTGATGCGCCCAAGCGCATTCTTCGGCCCCGGCTTCTGCCGTATCAGCCAGGGGAAATTCTTTGCCGTGTAACGGGTCCATTCGATGCTGTCGGTATCGACAGCATCGCCCTGGTAGTCGATGACCTGCATGTTTTTTTGTTCAAGGTAGCCCGGATCCTTGTGCAGTTCCGGTAATACGTCCTCCTTCAGGATGGTAGGCGGAATCGTCCAGGTCGGGTTCAGGTCAAGGTAGGTGAGGGTGGAGCGGAAGATCGGCGACATGCGATAGGGTTGTCCGACCACTGCGCGCGTCTCCCAGATTACCTCGCGGTCCCTGAACAGACGGACATTGAAGCCGGCAATATCCACCATGATGAAGGTGTCCGGTAAATCGTGCATCACCCAGCGGGTGCGCTCCAGGTTGGCACGGATCTGTTCGATGCGTGCCTCGACCGGCACGTTCAGTTCCCGCAGTGTCCTGGGTCCGACCACGCCGTCATCTGCCAGTCCGTGGCGGCGCTGGAAGTGCATTACGCCGGCGGCCAGCGCGTCATCGTAGGTGGTGAAATACAGGTCCTGTGTGGTCAGGTCACCGGTTGCAACCAGGCGGGCGCGCAACTGCGGCACGCGCTCATCCACCATGCCAGGTTTCAGTGCCGGGCCCTGCGTTACCGGTTCCCAGCCACCGAGCTGTTGATAGAGACGGTAGCTGGCCAGTGCTGATTTCAGGCGTTTGTACTTGATGGACTGGGGCTTCAGTGATTGCAGCAGCTCATTAACCCGGCCGTTCCCGATCGAGTCACCCAGGGCCAGCAGCGCATCGAGGTCTTCGATGTAGCGTGTCATGTTCCAGTTGGAGTCGAGTGCCTCCGGATCAACCTTGCCAAATGACAGGTGGTAGCCGAGCCGGATCAGGCTGTCGGTCAGCAGCAGGTCGAGATCGGCGCTGCGTTTCGGGTTGGCCAGCCCGGTTTCCATGTTTTGCTCCAGCAGCAGCCTGAGCGTGGCAAGGTTGTAATCGGCTGGGTCGAGCCCTTCCGCATCAATGGCCTCAATGGCGTCGATCAACTGGCGTACCGATACCGGGTTGGACCAGACGGGCGCGTAGTCGCGTCTTGCATACAGGGCAGGCAGGACAATGGCCGAGGCCAGGGTGGTGTCTTTGATGTGTACGCTGTGTCCGTTCTGAATGGCGGAGACACGGGCCTGTATGAAATCACTGACCGGAGTGCCTGTTGCCGATGATGCGGCGGGCATTATCAGCACCAGCAGCATCAGCAGGCTGCCGGGAAAACCGAATATGGAGTGAGGGTTGCTGTTATTCATGTTACACCAGGCTGTCATTCTGCCCTGTTCTTGTAATATAGGCTATTGGACCTTTGGGCAGGCCGGTGATTCCCGGTTGTTTTTCTGTTGCTGTAATCGGACTACAGGCGTTTCCCGGCCAGTGTTGGTACCTTGTCAGTGCGTGTTTCCAGTTTAAGGTAACTGACCAGGCGGACGCTGCCCCGTGCATGCATGGCTTCGTGGACCTGTTGTACGGCAGCGAGTATGTCAGTCAGTTCCCCCTCGATGTTTGTGCCCGCTGCATGGGTTTCCAGTATGAAGTCGTGCTGGTTGAGCAGTTCGACAATGTGCCCGACTTCCTCGCGCACCGAGGTGCCTGCGCCCAGTGGGATGACCTGTAATTCGGCAGTCGCTTTCATGATGCATTAACTCGTATGTTTGGCTGAATAAGTACAGTTTAGCGTCAAACAGCCGTAGTTGCAGTGCCGCGCCATGCGGGCGCGGGTCCAGATTTAGATGGTGTCAGGACGCATTTTTTGCTTATATATGCACGAGAGACAGTCTGGACCTTCTTCACATATGCAGGCGGGTATCCATGAAACAGATACGGTTGTTGTTATTTACCATCATCTCGCTGAGTCTTTCCGGTTGTGCGGCGGGCCTGATCTACGATCAGGACCGGAAGCCACGTGATTGCCGGCAGGACCCGGACCAGCGTTGTCTTAATTCGGCCGCTGTGCCTGATGAGTTTTATCGTGTGGCTGTCAAAGCGGTTCCGGAAGTGTAGGTCTCGTGCCCGAAATCAATCACCGCGTCGGCATCAGGGGCTCGTTGCATGATGTCTACACGGCGCTGACGACGGACGCCGGTCTGTCGACCTGGTGGACAACGGATACAAAAGGCGCGGGTCCGGTCGGTTCCATCATTGAATTTCGCTTCAACGGTGGCGGGCCGGATTTTGAAGTTGTCGAGTTGCAGCCGGATCGACTGGTGCGCTGGCGTCACACCGGCAGCATGCCGGAAGAATGGGCAGGCACCGGCATTTCTTTTGAACTGACGGAAAGCAACGGACAGGTGTTCGTGCGCTTCCGGCACAGCAGTTGGCAAGAGGCATCTGATTTTCTGGCACATTGCAGCAGCAAGTGGGGCGCGTTCCTGCTCAGCCTGAAGGATGCCATCGAGACCGGCACAGGCCGGCCTTTCCCGCACGACATCCACATCGACCACAGCGAGTAGGGCGAGCGTGCGTTGATCCCCCTCGCATGATCATACTGTTCACTGATTTCGGCCATGAGGGGCCTTACACCGGCCAGGTAGAGGCCGTGTTGCAACAGCAGGCACCGGGTGTGCGGGTGATCAGTCTGTGCTCCGATCTTGCCCCGTTTGATGTCGAGGCCGCCGCTTATCTCTTGCCCGCCTATGCCGGTGGTTTTCCAGCCGGTACGGTATTCCTGTGCGTGGTCGATCCGGGTGTCGGCGGCACGCGGTGGGGCGTGGTGGTGCAGGCCGACGGGTGCTGGTACGTCGGGCCGAACGAGGGCCTGTTTGCCCTGCTGGCGCGGCGTGCGCGCACGGTGAGTTGCTGGCAATTACCGGATGACGCGGGCGCGTCGGCCAGCTTTCACGGGCGCGATGTGTTTGCGCCGGTAGCAGCAGCGCTTGCCCGCGGCGGGTCTGCGCCGGGGAGGGCAGTACCCCGCGATGTGTTGTTAAAGCCGGACTGGCCGGATGAGCTGTGGCGCGTGGCGTATGTCGATCGTTATGGCAATGCCATCAGCGGGGTGCGTGCCTCGACCGTCGATGACGGCATGGTGTTTACGCTGAATAGCCATGCCGTGCCCCACGCGCATACCTTTACAGATGTACCTGATGGTGCGGCATTCTGGTACGAAAACTCGAATGGCCTGCTGGAGTTTGCCGTGAACCGGGGCCGGGCGGACGAGGTGCTGGGTTTGAAGGTGGGTACGGCATTTAACAAATGATTCCACAGCGATGCGATAGAAAACACTGGCACAAGACAGGCATACCCCCTGGGGAGCAGCGCGCTTGAGCAGATTTTGGCTGTTTTTAAAGGAATAAAAGCCTCTGGTAAAACATCTGTATATTGTTGATACAAGTAAAATCACCAACATTGGGTGCTGCTGTGAAACATCCATATAACCTGGTTAAAGATTCAGCTTGGCGCTATCCCCGTCAATTTGTCGCCGCAATGGCGCAACTGAACAGTTCCGGTGTTGCCTGCCGGCAGAGTGATTCATGAGTCAATTAAAACTCGCAAACTGGTTTATGATTGCAATATCTCCAGGCGTTGTGAAGCGATCAGCATGCTATGCACTTGTCGTCGGAACCCTGCTAATTCTTATCAATCATGGGGCATGTATCCTGACCGAAACTTATTCACATGAATGTTTCGTGCAGTCATTACTGTCCGCAATCGTGCCTTACATCGTCGTCACTATTTCAACTGTCCAGGCAACGATTTCGAATGAAGGTAGAAGAGGGCGCTAGGTTAAAATAAGACCCCTCTCTATCGCCTGTCTACCAGGTGGTGGAGCTTGCGTCATGACGGCTCCTTCGGGGGCTGTTCTTACCTGGCGCTAAAGATTCGAGTTTGTCCGATTCCGGAAGTCCAAGTTTGAAAATCCCAGGGATTTCTGACGAATGTCTGCCATAGAACCCAAGGCGGACGTTTAACCCGCTCTTATATAAACAATACTTAACGTCCGGAAACGACCCGAAACGGACATACAATGTAAGTGGCTGTATGTCTTAAACGTACTGAAAGTTGCCGTTCCCGGGGTGGATTCTCGCGAAATACGTGGGTTATGCTTCCTGTACGCCGTGGGGTCGATCCGGGGGGGCGAATCATTCCGACAACATGAAGACGCTCGCTCTCATCAGATGCTGTTGCGGGGACCCGAAGCGGTGACGAGAATCGTGACCCTCTGGCAGGAGTTGAAGCAGCGGCGATGGTCAATGAGACGGGTGGCGACGGATGATCAAGCGGTTCGACAGACAGCGAGCAGAGCACGCGGACGGCTTCGACCTTTCTCGTTCTGTCCGCCGAGTCGTCGTGCTGGCGTTCGCGGTCATTCAGTTGGTCCTGGTGGCTCGCATACTGCTTGACCTCGGAGTGGTGCCCGGCGGCGGCCGGTTGGGTGATCTCATCGTTACCTACAGTGATATCCTGGCCGCGCCCGTGCAGAGAGCCGGATCGATCTTCGGCGGCCTTTTCGCGACCGGAGCCGGAACAGGGCTGAACGTGAAAATGCTCGTCGCTCTCGCGGGGTGGTCGGTCGTCGAGGGACTGATCATGCGAGTCGTGAAGAAGTTCGACGAGGTTTAGCGGTCCCGCTCGACGGCGCTCCCGACCTGTATCCTGACGATAAGGACGCCAAACTCTACGCTTTGCTCCGAGCACGACGCCTGTGATGGCTGGCGTTATGAATGACCAGTTCTGCGGCAAAGCAGAAGTACATTTGAAACCCGGGAATGACCGTTGTTGGCCGGAATAGGACATTCAAGAGGTTAACCCCAAGATATCCAGTTGGATGTGCTGGTATAGTGCCTGAAGTATTCACCGGGTACACATTTCATATCATCATGAGGATAATAAAATGAGTTTAGATAGAATCATCAACGCTATGGCAGGTACTTTTATTTTGCTCTCCCTTGGTTTGGGAGCTGAAGCTAGCCCGATATTCCATAGTGTAAACTGGTTGTGGTTCACTGCATTTGTCGGCGCCAATCTTTTCCAGGCTTCATTTACTGGCTTTTGCCCAGCCGCCATCATCTTTAAAAAGCTCGGCGCAAAACCTGGGGTGGCATTTGAGTAAAGTTGCATAACCCACACACAACAGCGGCTCCTTCGGGAGCCGTTTCTGTTTGTGCTGAACGTCCGCTTATGGCCGGAAACGGACCTTCAAAGGGTAATTCGCTGTAATTCCTGGTGAAGGTCTGAAAACGACCCAAAGACGACCTTCGTCAAGCCGCCCATCTTTTCTATTTTGCAGTAATGATTTGCTTGTTGCAAAAGGTCTGAGTTTGGCCGATCAGAGACCTTCATACTGATTACATCTTCGAAGAAATTGCAGATATTTTTAGGTTTGTCTTGTTTTGGTTCAAAAGCTTTAACGTCTCTTCGATGTATATATCAGAGTCTATCTCGTCGGCAATATATTCGTTTAACAAAACAACCCATCTACTATGAATTACACAAGAAGATTTAGAACTATCATGGATTAACGGACAATCTACACATCTCTTGCCCAGGACCTTTTTGGATAATGCCCTTCTATGCCACTCCTGACGGTATTGTTCTGCATGCTCCTTAATCCATGCCAGTGCTAATTGCTGCTGTTGTTTCCTTGGAGCATTTTCGATGTAACGTCTTATTTCGGCGACTTGATGCTGCAAATATATCTCGTCTGAAATGCTTAGATCATCTATATCTTCAACAACAAAGCGCGCAATCAATGCAAGCAATGGATCATCTATTAGGTACATATACTTCTCTCAATATGAGATTGTTGTTTAAGAGTATAGACATTTTCCCTGGCGATGGAGTAGAGAGGCAGGCTTATGGCGTACAAAGCGCTACATAACAAGAATATCAAGCGGCCCGGCAACGCGCTGCGCGATTTGTTTCCCTCTACCCTTAGGGTTCCGCAGGCCGCTCATAAGGGATGTTCCTGAATGACCGCTTCTGGCCGATTCAGGAACCACAGGAACCCCGCACAAGCGGGGTTTTCTGTGTCAAGGGAACGGCAACTTCTGGCCGGAATAAGACATTCAGACTAAAATTCCTGGCGATTCAATCCAATGACGGCTTTCGACCCATTGCGGTCGTTTAGCTTTCTCTAACTAAAGGCAGACGCTTAACGTCTGGCACTCATTCCGGGCGTTCGCATATATGCGCAGCATGTCTCTACAGATGTACTTATTGAAACAGAATCCTCTCTTTCCTCTCCATTTCATGTGTCAGACCTTTGTTCAATAGTCCGACCGGAACGCACTGATATAAGCTCATCAGTGCGTAATCGGGTTCTGTTACAGACCCAAAGCGGACGTTTAGCATTTGGTGATTATATATTTCGAGTGTAGTACTTATTTTCAGAGCCATAACAAACGGGGCTGGAAAGGACAGAATAATAACTAATTTATGGAGCAAGTCTGATGAGACTCTCACGCCTTATTGGTGCACTATGCGCCGTTGGCATCCCCCTGCTATCCACCCTATCCAATGCGGCCCTGATCGACCGGGGCGGTGGGTTGATCTATGACGACGTGCTGGACATCACCTGGCTGCAGGATACCAATTATGCCCTGACCAACGGTGATGACGATGGTCGAATGAGCTGGACCGAGGCGAACGCATGGGCAGCCGGGCTGAGTTATTACGATGCTGTTCGCGATGTCACCTACGATGACTGGCGTCTGCCGACGTTGAGTCCGATTGACGGTATCAATTTCAATATAACGATTAGCAACGACGGTACTACTGACCAGGGTTATGCCCGGACTACCACCGACGGGCTGGATGGCGGCTGGCGGGACATTTTTGGCACACCAGCCTCGGAGCTGGGATATATGTTTTACGTCAACCTGGCCAGTAAAGGTAAATGTGACCCGGACGGAAATGTTGACCCGTGCAACCTCCAGAGCGGCCGGGGTCTGAATGATACCGGTCTGTTCACGAACTTCTCGTTCAACACCATCGAGGATATCCTGGGCAGATACGCGACTGGAACGGATCTTCTTAATGAGGCCGAGGTGGGTCTTCTCGATGGTCTCGACTATGTGTGGAGTTTCAATATCAAGACCGGTAATCAGGTCCTGCAAGTCAAGGACACGGGCTTCGGTAACCTCGCGGCCTGGGCTGTGCGCGATGGTGATGTCGGTGGCGGTGGCGTCCCCCTTGATAGCGATGGTGACGGCCTGTTGGATTCAACAGAAGATAGCAATGGCAACGGGTTTGTTGATGCTGGCGAAACAGACCCAATCAATCCTGACAGTGATGGTGATGGTCTCCTGGATGGTGCAGAGGACATCAATGCTAACGGTGCCGTTGATGCCGGTGAGACCGATCCGACAGACAGTGACAGTGACAGCGATGGTTTATCTGATGGTTACGAAGTCAATATTATTGCGTCCGACCCAACTTCACCGACGACGGTGTATACCAATCCGGGAGACATGAACGGAGACGGTGATGTGAATGTGGGCGACCTGCTACTTCTTCAACGGGTTATTATGGGTCTTTCTAATTAACGTTTAATAACGGAGTTGTGGGATCGGTAGTGGCGAACTAATTTACTATCCTGCCTTTGCGCACTTCGTGGTCAGGCGCCGGTACTGTTCCAGCGTCTGCTTGAGGTATTGCCCGGTATAGGACGTCTTGTGTTTGGCGACGTCAGCGGGTGTGCCGGCAGCAACCACCTTGCCACCGCCGGTGCCGCCTTCCGGCCCCATGTCGACGATCCAGTCGGCGGTCTTGATGACATCGAGGTTGTGCTCGATGACGACGACGGTATTGCCGTGGTCGCGCAGGCGGTGCAGCACGGTAAGCAACTGGGCGATGTCGTGGAAGTGCAGACCGGTGGTGGGTTCGTCAAGGATATACAGTGTCTTGCCGGTATCGCGCTTGGACAGTTCGCGTGCCAGCTTGATGCGTTGCGCCTCGCCGCCGGACAGCGTGGTGGCATTCTGCCCGAGCGTGAGGTAGGACAGGCCGACATCCATGAGTGTTTGCAGCTTGCGTGACACCACCGGGATGGCGCTGAAGAATGGCGTCGCGTCTTCCACCGTGAGTTCCAGCACCTCGTGGATGTTCTTGCCCTTGTAGCGTACGTCCAGTGTCTCGCGGTTATAACGCTTGCCCTTGCATACGTCGCAGGGCACGTAGATGTCCGGCAGGAAGTGCATCTCCACCTTGATAACGCCGTCGCCCTGGCAGGCTTCGCAGCGGCCACCCTTTACATTGAAGCTGAAACGGCCGGGCTTGTAGCCGCGTGAGCGTGCCTCCTGGGTGGCGGCGAACAGCTCGCGAATTGGCGTGAACAGACCGGTGTAGGTGGCCGGGTTGGAGCGCGGTGTGCGCCCGATCGGGCTTTGGTCGATGTCGACGATCTTGTCGAAATGCTCCAGGCCTTCGATGTCGTCGCAGGGCGCGGCGGCCTCCGATGCACGATTCAGCGCCTGTGCGGCGCGCCGGTACAGCGTGTCGTTGATCAGCGTGGACTTGCCGGAGCCGGACACGCCGGTGATGCAGGTCATCAGCCCGACCGGGATATCGACGTCGACCGACTGCAGGTTGTTGCCGGTGGCGCCGCGGATAGTCAGTTTGCGCTCCGGGTCATGTGTGCAGCGATGTTCGGGAATTGCGATCACCTCGCGCCCGGACAGGTAGGCGCCGGTCAGCGAGTTGCTGTCCGCCATGATTTGTTCCGGCGTGCCCTGCGAGACAATGTGTCCGCCGTGTACGCCGGCGCCCGGTCCGACATCGACCACGTAGTCGCCGGAACGGATCGCCTCCTCGTCGTGTTCGATGACGATGACGGTATTGCCGATGTCGCGCAGGTGGTCGAGCGTGGCCAGCAGGCGCTGGTTATCTCGCTGGTGCAGGCCGATGGAGGGTTCATCCAGCACGTACATCACCCCGACCAGTCCTGCACCGATCTGGCTGGCAAGGCGAATGCGTTGCGCCTCGCCGCCCGACAGTGTCTCTGCACTGCGTTCCAGCGACAGGTAATCGAGTCCCACGTTGACCAGGAACTCCAGCCGCAGGTTGATCTCCTTGAGAATCTTGCCGGCGATCTCACCGCGTCGTCCCTGCAGCTTCAGTTTGCCGAACAGTTCGCGGCTGGCGCCGACAGGTAATGCGGTAATTTCCGGCAGGGTTTGATTGGCCACGGTGACATGGCGTGCCGAGCGATTGAGCCGTGCACCGTTGCAGTCCGGGCAGGACTGGTGGCTGAGGTAACGGGCCAGTTCTTCGCGTACCGTACTGGACTCGGTTTCATGGTAACGCCGCTTCATGTTCGGGATGATGCCCTCGAACGGGTGCCTGCGTTCCACGGCGCCACGGCGTTCATTCAGGTAATGAAAGCAGATTGATTCGCCCTTGCTACCTTGCAGAATGATGTCCTGTATTTTCTCCGGCAGTCCCTCGAACGGGGTCTCGATATCAAAGTCGTAATGTGCCGCCAGTGACGTGATGAGCTGAAAATAATAGGCGTTACGGCGATCCCAGCCGCGCACCGCCCCACCGGCGAGACTCAGCTCGGGGTGGCCGACCACGCGTGCCGGGTCGAAGAACTGGCGCACACCCAGGCCATCACAGGCCGGGCAGGCGCCGCCCGGGTTGTTGAACGAGAACAGCCGTGGCTCCAGTTCGGTAATGGAATAGCCACATTGCGGACAGGCAAATTTTGCGGAGAACAGGATCTCCTCAGCATCGTGCTTGTCCATCCACGCGATGCGTGCCACGCCGTCGGACAGGTTGAGCGCGGTTTCGAATGACTCTGCCAGGCGCTGTTGCAGGCCGTCGCGCACCTTGAAGCGGTCGACCACTGCCTCGATCACGTGTTTGCGGCGCAGGTCGAGTTTCGGTGGTTGCTCCAGTTCATGAATCTCGCCATCGATGCGTGCACGGATAAAGCCATGCGCGCGCAATTCTTCCAGCACCTGCACGTGTTCGCCCTTGCGCGCCTCCACCACCGGCGCCAGCAATATCAGGCGGCTGCCTTCCGGCAGCGCCAGTACATGATCGACCATCTGGCTGATGGTTTGTGCCTCCAGTACCGTGTCGTGGTCCGGGCAGTGTGGTGTACCGACGCGTGCGTATAACAGGCGCAGGTAGTCGTAGATCTCGGTAATGGTGCCGACCGTGGAGCGCGGGTTGTGCGAGGTCGACTTCTGTTCGATGGAGATGGCCGGCGACAGGCCCTCGATGTGGTCGACGTCCGGCTTTTCCATCATCGACAGGAACTGGCGCGCGTAGGCCGACAGCGATTCCACGTAGCGGCGCTGGCCCTCGGCATAGATAGTGTCGAACGCCAGCGACGACTTGCCGGAACCGGACAGACCGGTGATCACGATCAGCTTGTCGCGCGGCAAATCGAGATCGATATTTTTCAGGTTGTGGGTGCGCGCACCGCGGATATGAATGGTGTCCATGAATCGCTATGTCTGGTCGGCCAACCTGTTAATATACGGCGTTTTCGCAACGACAGCCAAATGGATAGACAGATTGTGAAGCAGACGGGTGAGCGTGGCAGTGGCATGAGTCGCAGTGAATTGCGCGCAGCCCTTTCTCTTTCAAGTGTTTACGCCCTGCGCATGCTGGGCCTGTTCATGATCCTGCCGGTATTTGCCCTGTACGCCACCGATCTGGAGGGCGTGACCCCGGCGCTGACCGGGCTGGCGATCGGCATATATGGTGTCACCCAGGCGCTGCTGCAGATCCCGGCCGGATTACTGTCTGACCGCATCGGGCGCAAGCCGGTCATCATCGGCGGCCTGCTGGTGTTCGCCGCCGGCAGCCTGATTGCCGCTGACGCCGACTCCATCTACACCATTATCCTCGGCCGGGCCATCCAGGGGGCCGGTGCCATTGCTGCTGCCGTCATGGCATTGACCGCCGATCTCACGCGCGAGGAACACCGCATCAAGGCGATGGCACTGATCGGCATGAGCATCGGGCTGTCGTTTGCCGTTGCGCTGATCCTCGGGCCGGTGCTGAATCAGTGGGTTGGGGTGCCCGGCATCTTTGGCCTGACTGCCATCCTCGCGCTGGCCGGCATCCTGGTGGTGGCCTTCGTGGTGCCACGGCCGGCACACACACGCATCCACCGCGAGTCGGAGGCGATCCCGGCCCAGTTCGGCCGCGTGCTGCGGCACGCCGAACTGTTGCGACTCGATTTCGGCATCCTGCTGCTGCACGCCATCATCACGGCAACGTTCGTGGTCGTTCCGCTGGTACTGCGCGACGAGGCGGGTATTGCGGCTGCCAGGCACTGGCAGGTCTACCTGCCGGTACTGGTGTTCTCGGTGCTGGCAATGTTGCCGTTTATCATCCAGGCGGAGCGCAGGGGCCATATCAAGCCGGTGTTTCTGGGCGCTATCGCGCTGCTGATGCTGGCGCAACTGGGGCTGTACCTGGTGCCGGTGACGCCGGTAAGCGTGGTGGGGCTGTTGCTGGTGTTCTTCACCGCGTTCAACCTGCTGGAGGCGATGCTGCCGACACTGGTCTCGCGCGTGGCGCCGGCCGACTGCCGCGGCACCGCGATGGGTTTCTATTCCAGTTCACAGTTCTTCGGCGCCTTTCTCGGCGGTGCGCTGGGTGGCTGGCTGCATGGTCAGTTCGGACTGCACAGCGTGTTTGTCTGCGCTGCCGGGGGCGCGCTGGTCTGGCTGTTGCTGGCGGCCTCGATGGCCCCGCCGGCAAAACTGGGTAACGTAATCTACCGCACCGGGGTATCCGGTAACGCGGAAGTTGATCGCCTGACCCGGCAATTGAGCGGCCTGGCCGGCGTGGCCGAGGTCGTGGTGGTGGCGGAAGAGGGCGTGGCCTACCTGAAGGTCGACAAGCGGATATTCGATGAATCAACGCTGCCGTGATTGTTGACGGCAGGGCGCGCTGATCCCCTACCCGCAGCCGGGTAATCCGGGTGGGAATTCCAATAGAACCGCAACCGGCCTTCGCATAGAATAGGGCCACCGCAGCCGCCGCAACGCACACACTACCGGCGCAGCGCTCAACCTATAATAGAAACAGGAGAACATCATGGCGCGAGGAATCAACAAGGTCATTCTGGTCGGTAACCTGGGCAAGGACCCGGAAGTCCGCTACATGCCGAATGGTAATGCAGTAGCCAATATCACCCTCGCCACCTCGGAATCCTGGAAAGACAAGCAGACCGGCGAGACGCAGGAAAAGACCGAGTGGCACCGCGTGGTGATGTTCCGCCGCCTTGGCGAGATCGCCGGCGAGTACCTGAAGAAGGGTTCGCAGGTCTATATCGAGGGCAAGCTGCAGACCCGCAAGTGGCAGGACAATGCCGGCAACGACCGTTACACCACCGAAATCGTCGCCAATGAAATGCAGATGCTGGGTAGTCGCGGCGGGGGTGGTGGCAGTGCCGGGTTCTCCTCCGGTGATGCGCCGGCTGCGCGTACGCCGGCACCGGCGGTTGCGGAAGCGGGTGGCGAGTTTGACGATGACATCCCGTTTTGAGCCTGCCTCGATAGCTGATTCGAAAAGGCCTGCAAATGCAGGCCTTTTTTTATGGGGGGCAGCGCGCCGGCAAGGCGCTCCTGCACACCAGGACACACCTGTAGGAGCGCCTTGCAGGCGCGATTCGGTGCCAGCAAGCTTGCTCCGAATCCCATATCTGCCTGGTTCTATTTATACTCATCCCAACATATTGGGTTACAAAAAAGCGTATAATGGGCGTTTGCGGCCCATGCTCCGGTGCCGCCCGTGACCAAAAAGCATGAAAATCTGGGCCTAGTTGCCAACTTACGAGAGGTATTTTTGGCAACCTTTTGATTTCGTTTTATATGTTTTCTGACTTTACGGCAAATTTTGGATTTTGGCCTAAGTTACTGTCCGAGTGGAGATTTTTAGCGAATTCTGCTTGACGACAACCCCCTCACTCCCTATAGTGTCGCGAAGTGGGGCTCAGTGGTAATTTCTGGGTTCCTTGGGAGAATAAGGGGGCGGGATTGTTCAAAGGTGGTAACACGGTCAACCTGGATGCGAAGGGCCGCCTGGCGCTTCCGACCCGGTACCGCACTGACCTCATGGAGCGCTGTGAAGGCCAGCTGGTGGTGACCGTTCATGATGACAGCTGCCTGATGATGTACCCCCTTCCGGACTGGGACGAGATCGAACGCAAGCTCGTCCGTCTGCCTAACCTGAACAGACGCACCCGCACACTGCAACGCATGTTTCTTGGCCATGCTTCCGAACTGGAAATGGACAAGAACGGGCGTGTGTTGTTGCCTCCGCGCTTGCGTGACTTTGCCGGGCTTGGCAAACGCGTGGTGCTGGTCGGCCTCGGTAACAAATTTGAAATATGGAACGAAGAGGCATGGGAAAAAGACTGTGCTGAATTCCTGGCAAGAAACGGTGATGACGGCGATATGCCGGATTCGCTGGAATCACTGACGATTTGATCGTCGGTGGAACAGGCATACACACACCAACCGGTATTGTTCGACGAGGTGCTGGAAGCGCTGGCGATCAGGAAGGATGGCGTGTACGTGGATGGAACCTTTGGCCGTGGCGGGCATGCGGCTGCCATTCTTGCGCAGTTAGGCCCAGAGGGAAAACTGCTGGCCATGGATAAGGACCCGGAAGCAGTACAGTCGGCACGAATGCAGTTTGGCAATGATCCTAGATTTGAAATTGAGCAGGGTGCTTTCACAATGCTGAGTCAGCTGCTTGCACAGCGACAATTGCAAGGCCGGGTAAATGGCCTGCTACTGGACCTCGGTGTCTCTTCACCGCAACTTGACGACCCTGTTCGCGGCTTCAGTTTCTCTGCAGATGGCCCGCTCGACATGCGCATGGATCCGGACTCCGGGATCAGTGCCGCGCAATGGTTGCAGCAGGCGAGTGAACGCGAAATTCGCGAGGTGTTGCGCACGCTGGGCGAGGAACGTTTTGCCGGGCGTATTGCACGTGCAATCGTCAGTACCCGCAGCGAGGCACCGGTGCAGACCACGCGCCAGCTTGCGGAGCTGATTGCAGCTGCCGCGCCATCAAGGGAAAAGAACAAGCATCCAGCCACCCGCTCCTTTCTCGCCATCCGTATTTTTATCAATCGTGAGCTTGATGATGTGCGCGCGGTACTGGAACAGGTGCCGGACGCACTGGCGCCGGGTGGACGCCTTGCGGTGATCAGCTTCCATTCACTGGAGGACCGCATCGTCAAGCGCTTTATCCGCGACGAGTACCGTGGTGAGCAGGCACCGCCGGAATTTCCGCTGGCGGGCATGGATTACCAGCCCCGCCTCAGGCCGGTTGGCAAGGCCATTCGTGCCGGTGAGGCCGAAATTGACAGCAACCCCAGGGCGCGCAGCGCCGTGTTACGGGTTGCGGAGCGGCTGCAATGAACCCGAAGCCGGGTGGTGTCCTGATCCTGCTTGCACTGGTACTCGTGTCATCGGTCGGCGTGGTTTACGCGAAGCACCAGTGGCGCAAGCTGTTTATCGAGTTGCAGACGATGGATAAGGAACGCGACAACATGGACATCGAGTGGGGGCAGCTGCAGCTTCAGCAGGGCACCCTGACCACGCAGGGCCAGGTGGAAACCAAGGCACGCGAAGAACTGGGCATGGTGAACCTGTCGGCTGACAATATGGTGATCGTCAAACCATGAATCGTGCACATAAGCAGACAGGCTACCAGGGCCGCCGGCTATTCCTGTTGATGTGTATGGGTCTGGCGGCAATGCTGCTGGTCTGGAAGGCCGTGTGCCTGCAGGTGCTCGACAAGGAGTTCCTGTTGACCCAGGGCCAGGCGCGTCACCTGCGCGTGGTCGATCTGCCGGCGCATCGCGGCATGATACAGGACCGTAACGGCGAGCCGCTGGCGATCAGTACGCCGGTGGAATCGGTGTGGGTGAATCCGCAGGAACTCGCCGATGAACAGCAGCGCATCCCCGAGCTGACCCGCCTGCTGTCACTTAAACATGCCAGCGTGAAAAGTACGCTGGCCAGTCGTGCGGATCGTGAATTCATCTACCTGCGTCGCCATGTTGACCCGGCACTGGCGGCAGAGGTCGAGGCGCTGGATATTCCCGGTGTCTATCTGCAGCGCGAATATCGCCGCTATTACCCGGATGGCGAGATTGCGGCGCATGTGGTCGGTTTTACCAATGTCGACGATCTCGGACAGGAAGGACTGGAGCTGGCCTACGAGGACTGGCTGAAAGGCGAGCCCGGCGCCAAGCGCGTGATAAAGGACGGCAAGAGTCATATCATCGAGGATGTCGAGAGCATCAGTCGTCCGAGTCCCGGCAAGGATCTCAGACTGAGTATCGACCGGCGTATACAGTATCTTGCCTACCGCGAACTCAAGGCGATATTGCAGGAGCATAAGGCGCAGACCGCATCTGCTGTCGTGCTGGACGTCAAGAGTGGTGAAGTACTGGCGATGGTGAACCAGCCGTCATTCAACCCCCACAACCGCCAGAATCTGCGCAGTAACGATATGCGCAACCGCGCAGTGACCGACGTGTTTGAGCCGGGCTCCACAATGAAGCCGTTTGTCGTGGCCACCGCGCTGCAGAGTGGACGCTATCTGCCAAACACACCGGTTTCGACAGCGCCGGGCTGGATGCGTGTCGGCGTAAATACTGTGCGTGATGTGCATGATTACGGTCAGCTCGATGTTGCTGGCGTCATCCGCAAGTCGAGTAATGTCGGCATGGCAAAAATTGCCCTGTCGTTGCCGGCAGAGGAAATCTGGACGCAATTGTCCGACATGGGTTTTGGTGTGCAGACCTTTAGCGGCTTCCCCGGTGAAGCATCCGGCCTGCTGCCACATTACGCTGGCTGGAATGCCATCGAGACGGCAACGCTGTCGTTTGGTTACGGAGTCTCGGTAACGCCGCTGCAGCTGGCACAGGCCTACGCAGTACTGGCGGCCGATGGCGTCAAGCGTTCCATCAGTTTCCTGCACGGTGCAGAGGCGGCGGAAGAGCATCGCGTCATGCCGGCCCGGATTGCACAGCAGGTGCGCAGCATGCTGGAACAGGCGGTAGGCCCGGACGGCACGGCACCACTGGCGCGCATTCCCGGTTTTCGCGTGGCGGGCAAGACCGGCACGGTACGCAAGTCGGTGGCCGGCGGATATTCGGACAACCAGTACCTGTCGGTATTTGCCGGCATGGCGCCGGTGAGCGACCCGCGCCTGGTGATGGTGGTGATGGTCGACCGGCCGGCTAACGGAAAATATTACGGTGGCCAGGTCGCGGCACCGGTGTTCGCACGCGTCATGGCGGGTGCGCTACGCCTGCTGGCAGTGACACCCGATAACGTGCCATTGCTGCAGACACGGCGCGGCGACGGGGAGGAGCCTGCATGATGACGGCCGAGAACATGCTGGTAGAACATACCCTGGCCGGATTGCTGCAAGACTTCTGTGGTCCGGCGGTGCGTGCCGATGTCAAGGTGACCGGGCTGGCGCTGGACAGTCGCAAGGTGCAGGCGGGTGATTTGTTCCTGGCGGTAGCCGGTACCCGGACACACGGCATGCAGCACGCGCGCCAGGCCATTGCGCTGGGCGCGGTGGCGGTGGCCTGGGAG
>JAOUBY010000021.1 GCA_029860045.1 Gammaproteobacteria bacterium
CAAGGATGAAAACCTGGTGGTCGGTTTCAATGTGACCTATGTGCTGGATGTGCTGAACGCGCTCGATACCACCGATGTGGAAATTTTTCTGAGTGATGCCAACAGCAGCGCATTAATTCACCAGCCTGGAGCAGAGGACTGTCGGTACGTCGTAATGCCGATGCGGCTGTAGGGCCGGCTCCCCAGGCCATGCGCTGATGCCTGCACCTGCCAAGATCGCATCAGGCGCACCCGCGCTACTGTCACAGCGCGGACTGCAAACCCTTGAAATCGTCGACTTTCGCAATATCGAGGCGGCCTCACTTACCTTCAGCCCGGGCCTGAACCTGATCGGAGGTGAGAACGCCTCCGGAAAGACCAGTTTACTGGAAGCCATTTATTGCCTGGGGCGCGTGCGTTCCTTTCGAACCCGCCAGCCAGAACAGCCGATACGCTATGGCCAGTCCTGCTACCGCCTGGTGGGAAAGTTAAGCCGGGGGGCAGGACAGTCACTCCCGGTCGGTATCGAGCGCAGCCGTTCAGCACTGACTGTGCATCTGGACGGTGAACCGGTGCGCCGGCTCTCGGACCTGGCCGGCAGCTTTTCTGTCCAGGTATTGAGTGCCGATACGCCGAACCTGTTGAACGGGGGGCCGCGCTACCGTCGCCAGTTGCTTGACTGGGCCCTGTTCCACGTGGAACAGGGTTACCGTGATGTCTGGCAACGCTACACACGCATCCTGCGGCAACGCAACGCTGCCTTGCGGACCCACGCCCATACCAGCCTTGTTACCAGCTGGGACGGCGAACTGCTTGAGACGGCTGCCCAGATCGACGATTTGCGACAAAGCTACCTGCAGCGTTTCGAAGTCCTGCTGGCACAGGAGGTCGCGCAGTTGTTGCCGGGCGCCAGTATCGAGCTGAACTACCTGCCGGGCTGGCCTGGCCATGCCGGGCTGGCCGCAACCGTGGCCGGCGCCCTTGAGAAGGACCGGGCCCACGGTTACACCCGTTACGGGGTGCACCGCTCTGATTTCCGGCTGCTGATCGATGGTAACGATGTGGCCGGACACTGCTCGCGTGGCCAGCAGAAATCGGTGCTGGTGGCCTTTCTGCTGGCGCAACTGCGCCTGCAGCAGGAGCGGCAGTCGCCGCCAGGGGCCTTTTTACTCGATGACCTGGGTAGCGAGCTGGATGACGATCACCAGCGGCGCGTGTTGCAGGCGCTACGTGAGCTGGATGCCCAGGTGTTTGTTTCTGCTATTGAGGGTGACCGGGTGGCGGTGTCGGACTGGCAGAGTGTGGCACGGTTCCACGTGGAACATGGCAATATCCGGGAGGTGCTATAATGGCGCGCTTGCATACGAGGGACCACGATGGCCACTGAAGACACATACGATTCATCCAATATCAAGGTCCTCAAGGGCCTGGATGCCGTGCGCAAACGGCCGGGCATGTACATCGGCGATACCGATGACGGCACCGGTTTACACCACATGGTGTTTGAGGTGGTTGATAATTCCATCGATGAAGCGCTGGCCGGACATTGCAGTGAAATCAGCGTAACCCTGCACAGCGATAATTCGGTCAGTGTCACCGACAACGGCCGCGGTATCCCGGTCGATCTCCACCCGGAAGAGGGGGTGTCCGCTGCCGAGGTCATCATGACCGTGCTGCATGCCGGCGGCAAATTCGATGACAATTCCTACAAGGTCTCCGGTGGTCTGCATGGCGTGGGGGTTTCCGTCGTCAATGCCCTGTCTGAAACCCTGCGCCTGACCATTTACCGTCATGGCCACATCCACACCCAGGATTACCTTATGGGGGTGCCACAGGCCCCGCTGGCCGAGTCGGGCGAGACTGACCGGACCGGTACAGAAATTCACTTCAAACCCAGTGCGGAGGTCTTTACCGGCACCGAGTATCACTATGATATTCTTGCCAAGCGATTGAGAGAGCTGTCTTTTTTGAATTCCGGCGTGCGCATCCGTCTGACTGATGAGCGCACCGACAAGGAAGATGTTTTTGAGTACAAGGGCGGTATCCAGGCCTTTGTGGCGCACCTGAATCGCAAGAAGACTCCGCTGCACCCGACGGTGTTTTATTTCTCCGGTGACAAGGATGGTGTGGGTGTCGAGCTGGCCATGCAGTGGAATGACTCATACCAGGAAAATATCTTTTGTTTCACCAACAATATTCCGCAGCGAGACGGGGGCACCCACCTGGCCGGTTTCCGCGGTGCCCTGACGCGCACCCTGAACCAGTACATGGAAAAGGAAGGCATGATGCGCAAGGCCAAGGTGTCTGCCACCGGCGATGATGCGCGTGAAGGCCTGACTGCCGTGCTGTCTGTGAAGGTCCCGGACCCCAAATTTTCCTCCCAGACCAAGGACAAGCTGGTGTCCTCCGAGGTTAAGGGCATTGTCGAGTCCGTCGTCGGCGAAAGATTCCAGGACTACCTGCTTGAAAACCCGGCCGAGGCCAAGGCGATTACCTCCAAGATCATCGATGCGGCGCGCGCGCGCGAGGCGGCACGCAAGGCGCGCGAGATGACGCGGCGCAAGGGGGCGCTGGATATCGCGGGCCTGCCCGGCAAGCTGGCTGATTGCCAGGAGCGTGATCCGGCCCTGTCCGAGCTGTTCCTGGTCGAGGGTGATTCAGCCGGCGGCTCTGCCAAGCAGGGCCGTGACCGACGCACGCAGGCGATCCTGCCGCTAAAGGGAAAGATCCTCAATGTGGAAAAGGCGCGTTTCGACAAGATGCTGTCCTCGGTAGAGGTCGGTACCCTCATCACCGCGCTCGGTTGTGGCATTGGCCGTGAGGAATTCAATATCGACAAACTGCGCTATCACCGCATTATTATCATGACGGATGCCGATGTGGACGGCTCCCACATACGCACATTGCTGTTGACGTTTTTTTACCGCCAGATGCCGGAGCTGATCGAGCGGGGTTATGTCTACATCGCCCAGCCGCCACTCTATAAAATCAAAAAAGGCAAGCAAGAACAATATGTTAAGGACGATCCCGCGCTAAATGCGATGCTGCTGTCAGCGGCGATCAGCAAGGCGCACCTGCACGTCAACCCGGATGCGCCGCCCGTCAGCGGGCCGGCACTGGAGAACCTGGCCAACGATTACATGGCGGTCATGGCGACCATCCGTCGGCTGGCGCGCCGCTTTAACCCCGAGGTGCTGGAAAAGATGATTTACATGCCGGCGCTGGAGGCGGCAACGCTGCCCGGCAAGGATGTCATGGCTGACTGGTTTGCCGAACTGGTGGAGCGCATCAACGCCGAACTGGGTAGTGGTCAGCGCTATCAAAGCAGCGTAATCGAGCACGCGGAAGGCGAAGCCGTTTCCATGGGCAAGTGGACACACGGGATTGTGGCCAGCGAGCAAACCTTCACACAGGAGTTTTTCAGCAGTGCCGAGTACCAGCAAATCGCTGCACTGGGCCGGCAGCTGGACGGACTGCTCAGCGAGGGCGCCTATGTGGAAAGGGGGGAACGCAAGGCTAGCATCAGCTCATTCAAGCAGGCGCTGGCCTGGTTGATGGACGAGGCCAGACGCGGCCAGCACATCCAGCGTTACAAGGGGCTGGGTGAGATGAACCCTGGCCAACTCTGGGAAACCACGCTGGATCCGGAAGCGCGCCGCCTGCTGCAGGTACAGATCGAGGACGCGGTTGGTTCGGATGACATCTTTACCACGTTGATGGGCGACCAGGTCGAGCCGCGCCGGGACTTTATCGAGCAGAACGCCCTGTCGGTGTCCAATCTGGATGTCTAGCCCGCTTGGCTGGTGCAGGGCCTCCAGACTGCCGATCTATCAGATTTGGCTATAGCGTGACACGCTAAAATTTATATCTAATTGTATTGTCTGTATAATTTAATCTATCAAAGACAATAATTGTTGTATACCCAATATTTGGGGTTCATTTTTGAGCGCCTCGCGAGGTAACCACCCAACCCTGCCACGGCATATAGCTCTTGTTGCGAGCCCCTGGTTTACCAATGTGTAGGGATTCTGTAAGTCGTCAGGGCGTATGGTGTGACCATCGAATACCGGATGTATTCGACTCCGTAAATTCAATCCCCGGCCACTGGTTGACCGGGGATTTTTTTTGCTCTTCATCCCACCGGTACGTCAGCAACGGTAACACCGGGCCTTCTGCAGCGCGGGGACCGTGAGAGGTGCGCTAGCTGGTGGTATTGCTATTTCAGCGTGGTGATCTCGTCCATGCGTGCCTCGATCCAGTCGGCGGCTTCCTCCAGCACCTGTTGTGCCGATTTGCCGTTACTGGTGATCGGGGCGCCAATACGTACCTGGATGACCCCCGGGCGCTTGATGAAGCTGCGCCGTGGCCAGTATTCCCCGCCGTTGTGTGCAACGGGCACGATCGGGAAGCCACTGTGCTCGGCCAGGATGGCGCCGCCGATGCGGTAGTGGCCTTTTTGCCCGGCCGGGATGCGCGTGCCCTCGGGGAAGATGACGATCCAGATACCCTGTTCCAGTCGTGCCTTGCCCTGGGTAACCAGTTGTCTGACAGCGGCGCGGCCGGTACCGCGCTTGATGGCGATACATTTCATCAGGGCCAGTCCCCAGCCAAAGAAAGGTATCCACATCAACTCACGCTTGGCGACCCACACCTGTAACGGAAAAATCTGTTGCAGGGCGATGGTCTCCCAGGTGGACTGATGTTTGGAAAATACGATGCCGGCGCCGTCGGGAATGTGTTCAAGGCCCTGAATCTCGTGAGTCAGTTTGCAGGTGACCCTGAGCCACCACAGGATGAAGTTGACCCAGCTTTGCAACAGCGCCCAGCGTACCCGCAGTGTAAACGGGAAAGTGAACAGCAACAGGATGGCGTAGCAGACAATGGTTACCGGGAACACCAGCCAGAAAGCCAGCGAGCGCAGCCAGAGTACCAGGTAGGGCGGGTGACTTTCGGTCTGCGTCATGTGGCGGTGCTGCCGAGCAGGGATTCGACGGCGCAGTACAGGTCATCAAAGACCGGGACGGCGGGGTCCAGTTCGGGCAGGCTGACCGTGCCAAATCCCTTGCCGGTCTTTACCAGCATCGGCAAGGCGCCGGCTGCCTGTGCTGCCTGTATATCATTGATGGAGTCACCGATTACCGGTACCGATCCAAGCTTGATGTGCAGGCGGCTGGCGATATCAAGTAACAGGCCGGGGGCCGGTTTGCGGCAGTTACAGTTGTCCCTTGCAACATGCGGGCAGAAAAATACTGCGTCGATGACGCCACCGGATGCCTTCACGCTGCGCTGCATGGTTTCATTGATGCGTGCCAGCGTATCCAGGTCACATTGCCCGCTGGCGAGCTCCGGCTGGTTCATGGCAACAACGACACGCCAGCCGGCACGGTTCAGACGTGCAATGGCTTCCAGGCTGCCACGGATCGGTCGCCACTCGTTTGGTGACCGGATGCAATCATCCGATGACTCGTTGATGACACCGTCGCGATCGAGGATGGCAAGTTGCATCAGCTGTCCCTGAATTCGGAAACGCGAATGCGTCCGTTGATGGTGCGGGATTCGCGCTGTTCAAGTTTTTTCATCTTGTCCCAGAATGCAGCGGCCAGGTCAAAGTCTGCTGCAATCGCGGTACCCATCAGCAGGATGAACAGGTCTGCACATTCCTCGACCAGCTCATGCTTGTCCTTGCCCTTGGTGACGCAGGCAGAGATCTCGCCAAGTTCCTCGGCCATCAGTGCGACCCGGTAGACCAGGTCCTCGCCACCCGTATTCTTGAAATCATGCTTGTCGTGAAAGGCCTGCACGGCATCCAGCATGCGTGTGTAGGAGTCGGCATCATTCATTGGCTGTTTGCTCCGAAAAATTCTACCGCCGAAGCGATGTCCCTATGATTGTAACAGTGAGATATCCGCAACCTGCAGGAACAGTGCCGACAGGGTATTCAACAGCGCCAGACGATTATCACGTAACGCCGCATCATCGGCCATGACCATGACATCATCAAAGAAGCTGTCCACTGGCGCCTGCAGGCCGGCCAGCAGGCTCAGTGCGGGTGTGTATTCACGCCGGGCAAACAGCGGCTGTACCGCCTCGGCCTGTGTGGTAATGGCGCCGGCGAGCGCCTGTTCGGCCGGCTCAATGAGCAACTCCTGCTGGTACTGGCTCGGTACCGCCGTTTCCGCCTTGCGCAGGATATTGCGAATGCGCTTGTTTGCGGCCGCCAGGCTGGCGGACTCCGGCAGTGCCCGGAAGGCCCTGACGGCCTGCATGCGGCTATCGAAATCCAGTGGCCGGGACGGTTGCCGTGCCAGTACGGCATCAAATACCGGTGTCTCGTAACCGGCGTCCAGGTACCAGCTGCGCAGGCGCTCCATCATGAAGGCAAACAAGGCATCGGTGATGGCGCCGGCATTGACGTCGGCCGGGAAATGGCTGGCTGCCTGGTCGATGAGCTCACGCAGATCGATATCCAGTTGTTGTTCGATGACAATGCGCATGACACCGAGTGCCGCCCGGCGCAACGCGAACGGGTCCTTGTCGCCGCTGGGTGGCTGACCTATGGCGAAGATGCCGACCAGGGTATCGAGACGCTCCGCGATTGCCAGGGCCTGGCCGATCGGCGATGCCGGTAACTCATCTCCGGCATGGCGCGGCTGGTACTGTTCATCCAGCGCCATTGCCACGGCATCGTCCTCGCCGTCGTGCTGCGCATAGTAACGACCCATGATGCCCTGCAGTTCCGGAAACTCGAACACCATGCTGGTGACCAGGTCACACTTGCACAGGGCGGCAGCACGTTCTGCCTGTGCCGCATCGAATCCCAGGGTTGTGGCAATGTGACCAGCCAGCGCCGCGACGCGCCGCTGCTTGTCACCCAGAGAGCCCAGTTGTTTCTGGAATGTCATGCTATCCAGTTGTTCGGTACGACTGGCCAGCGACTGCTTGCGATCCTGTGCCCAGAAAAAAGCGGCATCCTCCAGGCGCGGTCGTATCACACGCTCATTGCCCGCCTTTACCTGTTCCGGATCCTGGCTTGCGATATTCGCGATGGTAATGAAGTTCGGCATCAGCTGACCGTCCGGGCCGGTCACCGGGAAAAATTTCTGGTGATCCTGCATGCTGGAGACCAGCGCCTCGGCAGGTACTTCCAGAAAGCGGGCCTCAAAGTTGCCGGTAATCGCAACCGGCCATTCCACCAGCGCAGTCACTTCATCAAGCAGATCAGGGTCGATCTGTGCCGTACCATCGAGTGCCACACCGGCCTCGATAACCTGGGTGCGGATCGAGTCATGGCGCTGTTCCATATCGGCCATCACGTGACCGCGTGACTGCAGCAGCTCTGCATAGTTTGCAGGGGTGTCGATGGCGATGGGTTCGTTATGGTGGAAACGGTGACCGCGTGTATAACGGTCGGCCGTCAGCCCGAGTAATTTTGCCGGTAATGGCGTATCACCCAGCAGTAGCACGATCCAGTGTGCCGGGCGTACAAACTCAATGTCGGAATCTCCCCAGCGCATGCGGCGCGCCACGGGGATGGCCCTGAGTGCCTTTTCAATAATGCCCGGGATAATTTCTGCTGCCGATTTGCCGGTCTCGCTGGCGTTATAGACAAGCCATGCACCCTTGTCGGTCTCCAGCCTGTCAAGCTCATCAACCGTGACGCCGCAAGAGCGGGCAAAACCTTCAGCCGGCTTGGTCGGTTTGCCGTCGTCATCAAAGGCCGTGGCGAGTGCCGGTCCGCGCCGCGTGACGTCCCGGTCCGGTTGCTTCAGCGGCACATCATGCACCAGTACCGCGAGCCGGCGCGGCGTTGCAAATGACTTGCTGTTGCCGTGAGCGAGATGGCACTCGTCAAGCAGGCTGTCGATGGCGGCCTGCAGCGCATCGCGCATGCGCTTAAGTGATTTTGGCGGCAGTTCCTCGGTGCCGATTTCAAACAACAGGTCCTGTGTGTTGCTCACGTCACGGCCCCCGTCATCATCGGGAAGCCCAGCGATTCGCGCCTTGCATAATAGGCCTCGGCTACCTGGCGCGACAGGGCGCGAACACGCAGGATGTAGCGTTGGCGTTCGGTCACAGAGATGGCGCTGCGTGCGTCGAGCAAGTTAAAGGTATGCGATGCCTTGAGTACCATTTCATAGGCCGGTAGCGGCAGCCCGGCCTCGATCAGGCGGTTGCTCTCGCGCTCGCAGATATCGAAACTGTGCAGCAGCGCTTCGACATCGGCCTGTTCAAAATTGTAGGCTGACATCTCGACCTCGTTCTGATGGTAGACATCCCGATAAGTTACCGGGCCGTCTGGTCCCTGTGTCCAGACCAGGTCGAATACACTCTCGACTTCCTGCAGGTACATGGCGATGCGTTCCAGGCCGTAGGTGATTTCCCCGGTCACCGGCCGGCACTCCAGTCCGCCAATCTGCTGGAAATAGGTGAACTGGGTCACCTCCATGCCGTTCAGCCACACTTCCCAGCCCAGTCCCCATGCACCGAGTGTCGGTGATTCCCAGTTGTCCTCGACAAAACGTACATCGTGAACCAGGGTATCAATGCCAAGCTCGCGCAGCGAGTCGAGGTACAGTTCCTGGATGTCTTGTGGCGATGGCTTCAGTACCACCTGGAACTGGTAATAGTGTTGCAGCCGGTTCGGATTCTCACCGTAGCGGCCGTCGGTAGGCCGTCGTGACGGTTGTACATAGGCGGCACGCCAGGGCTCCGGCCCGATGGCGCGCAGGAAGGTGGCCGGGTGAAAGGTGCCGGCGCCGACTTCCATGTCATAGGGCTGTAGCAGTGCGCAGCCCTGTCGGGCCCAGTACTGCTGCAGTGCGAGAATCAGGCCCTGAAATGTTTTTGGTGTTTCTGACACGGTATCTGGTCGCTGCGGTTGCCGGCACGGCAGTATAGCCTGTGGTCTGTGAATTTCCCAAGCTGGCGTTTTACCTGCAGATTTGAATGACCGGCCGAGGTCTGCAGGGGAATTTACGGTAGCGCCGGAAGTCTGCTGCATATGCGTGCACTCAAGTACCGGGCGGACACGGTCGACAACCAGCCTGTATCCCGGTGGAGGAAGGATATGACGCGGCTCATTCTGGAACCTACATCCGTTGCACAGTGGCAGGCCCTGGTACAGGAAGCCCAGGCCGCTTGTGGCTGCAATCTTGATGAGGCGCTGGAGAGCTACCTGGTGTTTCTGTTGATGCGTTTCGCCGACAAACCGCACTGTACCGCGCGCATCATGGCCGAAGACTTTCTGAATTCCTGTTTGGCGCAGGGCGCCGACCGAATTGACCTGCTGCGCGATGTGGGCGATCACTGCCTGTTGTTCTCCGGACTGTTTCCGCAACTTGCCGAGCGCAGGCTGGTGCGCATCAGCTATTTCGTCAATGTCGGGCGTGCCTCGTACCGCCAGTTGTCGGACGTGCTGGATCACGGCTGGGCGCGGGTCTATGGCAATATCTCCGAGGCCTTCATCGTGCTGATGGATATTCTGCATGCCATGCGTGGACTGGGCGGGCAGGCCCTGCTGACGCCAATCCAGGCGCTCGAACTCTGGCAGGAAACCGGCAGCCGGCGCTGCTACCGGCAGTTGTGCGATGGCGGCAGCATCACGCCAACGCCTGGTCCACGCAGCAGCCACTGAGCTCCCGGCCCTGCGCGCTGCTGTCCGCATTAATGTAGAATGCGGTCATTTCCGCAAACCCGTGTTTTCCCCTCGCTATGCCAGGTCCCCGTAAAGCTGTTGCACTGATCTCAGGTGGTCTCGACTCACTGCTGGCTGCGCGCGTGGTCATGGAGCAGGGTGTCCATGTCGAGGGCATCAACTTTTTCACCGGTTTCTGCGTCGAGGGCCATACGCACGCTATCCGGAAGCAGGACAGCAAGCGTCCGAAACGCAATAATGCGCTGTGGTCGGCCGAACAGCTCGGTATCAAGCTGCACATTATCGACATCATCGACGAGTACAAGGATGTGGTCATCAACCCGAAACACGGTTATGGCGCCAACCTCAACCCGTGTCTCGACTGCAAGATATTCATGGTCAACAAGGCGCGGCAATGGATGATTGAGCACGGCTTTGACTTTATTATTACCGGAGAAGTGGTTGGCCAGCGTCCCATGTCACAGCGCAAGGACACCATGCCGGTGGTGGCGCGCGACTCCGGTGCAGAAGACCGGCTGGTGCGACCACTGTGTGCAAAGAATCTGCCGCCGACCTTGCCGGAACAGGAAGGCTGGCTGGACCGCGATCTGCTGCATGGTTTCAATGGTCGTTCCCGCAAGCCGCAGATTGCACTGGCGGCCCATTATGGCTTCGAGGACTTTGCGCAACCGGCCGGTGGCTGCTGTTTCCTGACCGACCGGCAGTATTCGGTAAAGCTGGAAGACCTGTGGAAGACGCGCGGTTCAAGGGAATACGAACTCGACGACATCATGCTGCTGAAGGTTGGTCGCCACCTGCGTCCGCGTCCGCACTTCAAAATGATTGTCGGCCGTGAAGAAGGTGAGAACCGTTTTCTCGAAGGTTATCGGAAACGTTTTGTGCACCTGTTGCCGACCAGCCATGTCGGGCCGCTGGTGTTGCTGGATGGCGAGGTGGGCGCAGAGGATATCGAGCTTGCCGCGCGCCTGACAGCGCGCTTCAGCAAGGGGCGCGATGCGCAACGTGTGACGGTGCAGATCAATGAGAGAGAAGGTGCAATGCGCAGTATGGACGTTGTCCCGATGCCGGTCGATGACATTCCGCAGGACTGGTATCTATGAGTGCACGGGTTGTTGATGCGCGTAATCTGTTATGCCCGTTACCGGTGATCCGCACCCAGGATGCCGTGGCGGAGTGCCGGCCGGGAGACGAGTTGCAGGTGTTGTGCACGGACCCGGGGGTAGTACATGACATCCCGGCCTGGTGCCGCGTGCACGGGCATGTGATCAGCGAAATCCGACACGAGGATCGCGACATCGTGATCAGCCTGTGCGTGGGAGACACGGAAGGAGAGACATGAGTCATACGCATCTGCCTGATCCGCGCAACGCGCGTTACCTGGAGATTCGCAAGGTCACGTTGATTGGTTCGGTCGTTGATCTGTTGCTCGGCGTGGTCAAGATCCTGGTTGGCACACTGGCCAGTTCGCAGGCGTTAATCGCGGATGGTATGCATTCGCTGTCGGACCTGGCGACCGATTTCCTGGTGTTATTTGCCGCCAAGCATGCACACCGTGAGGCCGATACCGAACACCCTTACGGGCATGGACGTATCGAGACAGTTGCCACCGTGGTGCTCGGGGTCGCGCTGGTCATTGTTGCGGTCGGCATTTCTGTCGATGCCGTCCTGCGTCTCCTTGAACCGGACAGCCTGTTGCATCCCGGTCCGCTGGCGCTGGTTGTGGCGTTGTTATCGGTGGCCTCGAAAGAGGCTATTTACCAATATACAGCGAAGGCGGCACGACGCCTGCGTTCCAATATGCTGCATGCCAATGCCTGGCACAGTCGCAGTGATGCCATCTCCTCCATCATCGTTGTCTTCGGCGTGGGTGGTGCAATGGCCGGCTTCCCCTGGCTGGACGCGGCGGGTGCCATCGCGGTAGCGCTGATGATTGCCAAGATCGGCTGGGACCTGTTGTGGAAGAGCCTGATGGAACTGATCGACACGGCGCTGGAGCCGGAACAGGTTGAGAAAATCCGCCAGATGATCCTGGACGTGAATGGCGTGCGCGCCTGTCACATGCTGCGTACCCGTTACAGTGGCAGCGACTCGCTGGTCGACGTGCATATCCTGGTGGATCCTGCCCTGAGCGTGTCCGAGGGGCACCAGATCGGTGAGCGGGTGCGCGAGCGGCTGCTCAACGAGGTGGAGCATGTTGCAGATGTCACCGTGCATATCGATCCGGAAGATGATGAGCTGGCCTCACCCTGCCATCATCTGCCGCTACGAGACGAGGTGTTGCGGCGCCTGTACCTTGAGTGGCAACCGCTCGGGCTTGAGCCACTCATTCACAAGGTGGTGCTGCACTATCTTGATGGCAAGGTGCACGTGGATGTGTTCGTGGAAGGCGGCGCGCGCTCGGCTGACGAGCTTGCCGAGCTGTCGGCATCGATCCGTGCGGCGGCCGGGCGCCTCGAGGATATTGGCGAGGTGGCCGTCTATTTTAGCGCATAATGCGCACTATCATGGTGCACTCCCGACTTTAATGCACCATATTTGTGCATTCCGTTCCCGATCAGGGTAGCTAACCCCGTGAAATATTTGCTTATACCGCTCAATTCCGTCGTGGCATAATTCCTGCTTCTTGGCAGTACAAGAATCGAGAGATTTTTTAGGCCGCCGTGCGACGTTTGCAGCGGGTATGGCGGGTAATTTTTTTTGCGCAGTAATTTTGGAGGAGTTGTAATGTCTGCAACCAAAGTTTTGAAAATGATGAAGGACAACGGCATCAAGTATGTTGACCTGCGATTCACTGACACGATTGGCAAGGAACAGCACGTCACCCTGCCAGCCAGCCAGGTTAACACCGGCATGTTCAAGGACGGCAAGATGTTTGATGGTTCCAGTATTTCCGGCTGGAAGGGCATCAACGAATCCGACATGATCCTGCTGCCGGATTCCAGCACAGCGGTGCTGGACCTGTTCAGCGACGAACCCACCATAAACCTGCGCTGCGACATTCTTGAGCCCACCACCATGAAGGGCTATGACCGCGATCCGCGTTCCATTGCCAAGCGCGCCGAGGCCTACCTGAAGTCCACCAAGGTTGCCGATACCGCCTACTTTGGCCCGGAGCCGGAATTCTTCGTGCTGGATGATGTGCGCTGGGGTGCCGACATGAGCGGTTCGTTCTGCAAGGTCGATTCCGAGGAAGCGTCCTGGAACGCCGAGCGTGTTTATGAAGACGGCAACATCGGTCACCGCCCGACCGTCAAGGGCGGCTATTTCCCGGTACCACCGGTTGATTCACTGCATGACCTGCGTGGCGCCATGTGCCTCGCGCTGGAAGAAATGGGCGTGCCGGTCGAAGTGCACCACCACGAGGTTGCCACTGCCGGCCAGTGCGAAATCGGTACCCGTTTTGACACGCTGGTAAGTCGTGCCGACCAGAACCAGATACTGAAATACGTGGTGCATAACGTCGCACATGGCTATGGCAAGACCGCGACCTTCATGCCGAAACCGATCGTCGGCGACAATGGCAGCGGTATGCACGTACACATGTCCCTGGCCAAGGCCGGCAAGAACATTTTTACCGGCAACAAGTACGGCGGTCTGTCACAGCAGGCGCTGTACTACATCGGCGGCATCTTCAAGCACGCACGTGCACTGAACGCCTTCACCAATGCCAGCACCAACAGCTACAAGCGCCTGGTACCGGGATTTGAAGCGCCGGTGATGCTGGCTTACTCGGCACGCAATCGTTCTGCTTCCGTACGTATTCCGTATGAGTCCAACCCGAAGGGACGTCGCGTCGAAGTGCGCTTCCCGGATTCCAACGGCAATCCCTATCTGTGCTTTGCGGCCCTGATGATGGCCGGCCTGGACGGCATCAAGAACAAGATTGACCCAGGCCCTGCCATGGACAAGGACCTGTACGACCTGCCGCCGGAAGAGGAAAGGAAGATTCCGACGGTATGCAGTTCGCTGGACCAGGCGCTGGAGGCACTGGATGCTGATCGCAAGTTCCTGACTGCCGGTGGCGTGTTCAGTGACGACATGATCGATGCCTATATCGACCTGAAGATGGAGGAAGTCACGCGCCTGCGCATGACCACCCACCCGGTCGAGTTCGATATGTACTACAGCCTCTGATTCACAGGCACATTACAGCAGTAATCAAAGCGCCCCCTCCGGGGCGCTTTTTTTATGCGTCAATGGCGGAACATCCCGCTGGCCATTGTTGTCTCTAGAGTAGGTTGCAGTGCGGACCGGCGCGCGTATTGCCCCGACGGGCTGTATTGCATCCTCAGCACGATATGGCTAAGGTGATTGCATGAAATACGTTTTCCCCCTTCTTTTTCTGCTCGCACAGGCGGTGCAGGCGGATGTCTACAAGTCCATCAATGCCGATGGCGAAGTGGTGTTCTCGGACGTTCCCGCAGCGGGGGCCGAACCCGTCAAGCTGCCCGGCCTGTCTACCTACAAACCCTCACGGGTGGTCGAGAAATATGGTGGCACACCTGTCGGCGAAACGGAGGATGACGAGGGGCCTTACAAGAGCCTGAAAGTCACCGCGCCGGAAGATGACGCAACGATCTGGGATAACCAGGGCATCGCTACGCTGACAGTGGCACTGGAGCCGTCATTACTGACGAAAAGTGGCCACCAGATCCAGTATTTCCTCGATGGCAAGGCCTATGGCAAGCCCTTGCCACGCCTGAGTCGCACCTACCGTGATATCGAGCGGGGAACGCATACGATCTCTGCCGCAGTTATTGATGCCGAGGGCGGTACGGTCATCAGCGCCGAACCGGTGACCATTCACCTGCACCATATGTCGAGGCAGCACCCCACTAGCCCGCTATTCAATGGAAACGGTTCAGGCAATGGAGCTCCCAATTAAATTTTTACGCCGCCTGTAGTACCCCGCCCTCCCTTAAACCCTGCCCACCTGGCATAAATGCACCAAGATGGTGCATACTATCCTCTCTTGGTCTTATACGGGTCCTGTTCCCGTTGCCATGAGAGAGATTATCTTTATGTTTTTCAAGGCAATATTTCTCCCACGTAAAAGCCGGCTGCGGCCCCCCTTGTTGGTTTGTTTCTTGCAACAGTGGGTGATATGACGCACACAGGCGAATCTTGCTGCCCGAACGCGGAGCGGGTGCTCGACAATCTGAGCACGACCGTGCTGGTCTTTGATGCCGAGTTTCGGCTGATATTTATCAACCAGGCCGGTGAGGTCATGCTGGCGCACAGTGCGCGGCACACCTGTGGGCGCCTGATCCATGAGCTGGTGGTCAATGCAGAGACACTGGTTGAGCACCTGGCTGGTGCCTTTACCACGCAGCAGGTAATCAGCAAGCGCGGCTGCCAGCTGCAATTACCGGACGCGCCTGACCTGCGCGTGAACTGCACGTTCACCCCGGTTGTTGAAGGTGGCGAGGTAACAACCGTACAGGTGGAGTTGCGCCAGATAGACCATCAATTGCGCGTTGAGCAGGAAGAATTGCTGATCACGCAGCAGGAGGCCACGCGCGCGCTGGTGCGCGGACTGGCCCATGAAATAAAAAATCCGCTGGGCGGCCTGCGTGGTGCGGCACAACTGCTGGAGCGCGAAATCACCGACGACGCGCTGAAGGAGTACACACGCATCATTATCGGCGAGGCGGATCGCCTGCAGGGTTTGATGAATCGCATGCTGGGTCCGAACAACCTGCCCGAGATGCGTGCCGTGAACATTCACGAGGTGCTGGAACGGGTGCGCGAACTGGTGCAGGCAGAGGCCGGTGACAGCCTGCAGATCCTGCAGGATTATGATCCGAGTCTTCCGAGTCTGTATGCCGACCCCGACCTGCTGACCCAGGCCATACTCAACATTGTCCGCAATGCCAGCCAGGCACTGGCTGGTCGGGGTGAAATCCTGTTGCGTACCCGCATACGGCGCAACACCAATATTGGTACGCGCAAGCACCGGCTGATTGCGCGCATCGAGATTACTGATAACGGCCCCGGTATCGAGGAAGGCCTGCGCAGAAAAATATTTTACCCGATGGTCACCAATCGCAGTGACGGTACCGGGCTGGGTCTTTCCATTGCCCAGGCGCTGGTCAGCCGGCACCACGGACTGATCGAGTGCGCGAGCCAACCGGGCGAGACCACCTTCACAATACTGTTACCACTGGAAGAGATGAATGCAGCACAGTAATGAAATTTATGTTATTGACGACGACCGGTCGATTCGCTGGGTGCTGGAGAAGGCACTACAGGCAGAGAACCTGCCAGTGATGAGCTTTGCCTCGGCAGATGATGCATTGGCCGCGATAGAAAGTCAGGAGCCGGCGGTGATTGTCACGGACATTCGCATGCCGGGTATGGACGGGCTGGCGTTGCTGGATCGTATCAACAGCCAGTATCCGCAACTGCCGGTCATCATCATGACCGCACACTCTGACCTGGACAGCGCGGTCTCGGCCTACAAGGGCGGCGCATTTGAATATCTTCCCAAGCCGTTTGACGTGGACGATGCAGTCGCACTGGTCAGTCGTGCACTGGAAGCCCGTTCACAGCAGCCGGTCACAGAGGCCAGCAGCGATGCAGGCGGAACGCCGGAAATTATAGGCAAGGCACCGGCCATGCAGGAGGTGTTTCGTGCAATCGGACGACTGTCACATTCCAATGCCACCGTCCTGATCAACGGTGAATCGGGTACCGGCAAGGAACTGGTGGCGCTGGCGCTACACCGGCACAGTGCGCGTGCGGACAAACCCTTCGTGGCGCTGAACATGGCGGCCATTCCGCGCGACCTGCTGGAATCGGAACTGTTTGGACACGAACGCGGTGCATTTACCGGCGCACAAAGCCGGCGTGTCGGCCGTTTCGAGCAGGCCAATGGCGGCACGCTGATGCTGGATGAAATAGGCGACATGCCGGCCGAACTGCAGACACGCCTGTTACGCGTACTGGCCGATGGCGAGTTTTACCCGGTGGGTGCACACACGCCGAAAAAAGTTGATGTACGCATCATTGCCGCAACGCACCAGGACCTGGAAACACGGGTACGTGACGGGCGTTTTCGCGAAGACCTGTTTCACCGCCTGAACGTGATTCGCATACAGATTCCGGCATTGCGTGAGCGACGTGCAGACATACCGTTGTTGATGCAGCACTTTCTTGTGCTGGCAGCAACGGAGCTGGATGTCGAGGCAAAGACCCTGACACCTGACGTCGTGACAGCGCTGAGTGCGCTGGACTGGCCGGGTAACGTACGACAACTGGAAAATCTGTGTCGCTGGCTGACAGTGATGGCGCCGGGCCAGGAAATTCGCGTCGCGGACCTGCCCGGTGATTTGCCGGGCGATGCAAAGGGTGGTGCTGTCGGGGGTGACTGGCAGGCGACCCTGCGATTGTGGGCGCAACAACAGCTCGGCAATGGATCGAAGCGCCTGCTGGACGAGGCGCTGCCGGCGTTTGAACGCATCCTGATCGAAACCGCGCTGCAACATACCGGCGGCCGACGTCAGGATGCGGCCGAACTGCTCGGCTGGGGCCGCAATACACTGACACGCAAGATCAAGGAACTGGATATGAACGGCAGGGACTGATGCCGACAGGTACGTGCTAGCTCCCGTTGATTGATTTACCCGCCACAACAGGCAGCCGTTTCCATTGCCCCGTTAAGGCTGAGGCTGCCAATCAACGGGGCGATGCTGTCCAGTTTGTGGCGTTGCAGGTAGTCAATGATGCCGGCGTTGATTTTTTTGCACACCAGCGGATCGTAGAACAGCGCGGTACCGATACCGATTGCACTGGCGCCGGCGATGAGAAATTCGATGGCATCCGTGGCAGTGGTGATACCGCCCTGGCCGATGATCGGGATACCGTGCTGCTTGCAGACCTGGTGGACCTGGTGGACCTTGAGCAGTGCCACCGGCTTTATTGCTGGTCCGGACAAGCCACCCTGGTTATTGCCAATTACCGGCCTGCGCGATTCAATATCGATCGCCATCCCCATCAGGGTGTTGATAACTGCAAATGCGTCACTGCCGGCATCGATGCAGCGCCGGGCGTTTTCCGCGATATCGGTCTGGTTCGGAGACAGCTTTGTGATTAACGGCTTGTCTGTTACGGCACGGCAGGCGGCGACCACGCGTGCCGACATGTCCGGATCATTACCGAATGCGACACCGCCTTCTTTCACATTCGGACAGGAGATGTTGATTTCGATGGCGTCGATGGGCGAGTCATCAAAAAGCCGGGTGACCTCGGCGTATTCTTCGACCGTGGAGCCCGACACGTTGGCGACAAAACGCGTCTCACTGAAATCCAGCGTCGGTAAAATTTTGTTCACCACGTGATCGGTGCCCGGGTTTTGCAGGCCGATCGCATTCAGCATGCCGGCAGGTGTCTCAGCGACACGGTGAGGCGTGTTGCCAGGTCGTGGCTTGAGTGTGGTGCCCTTCAGGCACACAGCACCGACATCGCGATTGGAAAAGCCTTCAACACGTGTATATTCTTCGCCGAAGCCGACACAGCCGGACAACAGCACCAGCGGCGTGGCAAACGACAGGCCGCAGAAGTCCACGTGTAGTTTTTGCCTGTCCGCCTCAGTCATCTGTTACCACACAGGGAAAGGTTGAGAGATGTTTCACGTCGTACTGTACCAGCCGGAGATTCCCCCGAATACCGGCAACATCATACGCCTTTGCGCCAACACCGGCAGCACCCTGCACCTGGTGCATCCGCTTGGCTTCGAACTTGATGATCGCAGGTTGCGCCGTGCCGGGCTGGATTATCACGAGTTCGCGGCAGTTCGCGAGCATGATACGCTGGAGTCCTTTGTGCAGCAGGTGCAGCCGGCGCGTTTGTTTGGTCTGTCGACGCGCGGCCGACGCAGTTACGCGGATGTGTGTTACCAGGCCAACGATGCCTTTCTGTTCGGGCCGGAAACCCGTGGCCTGCCAGCCGCATTGCTTGCCGGGCTGGGTGCTGACTCGATGCTGCGCATGCCCATGCTGCCAGGCAGCCGCAGTCTCAATCTTTCCAATGCGGTTGCGGTGCTGGTGTATGAGGCCTGGCGCCAGCAGGGCTTTGCCGGTGCGCAGGATTCACTCTGAACGGATGTCGCGTGCCAGCAGGTTTTGTACGGCGGCTTGCGGTGACAGGCCCTCATGCAGCACGCGATACACCTGTTCCGAGATCGGCATCTCCACGCGGTAGCGGCGTGCCAGTTGCACGACCTCGCCCGCCGTGTTGAAGCCTTCGACCACCTGACCGATTTCACGAACCGCGAGATCAAGCGCCTCACCCCGGCCCAGCGCCAGGCCAAGGCGACGGTTACGTGACAGGTCGTCGGTGCAGGTGAGGATAAGGTCACCCACGCCGGACAGTCCCATCAGTGTTTCCCGCCGTGCGCCCATGGCATCGCCAAGGCGAATGATTTCCGCCAGGCCACGGGTGATCAGTGCTGCGCGGCTGTTGGCGCCCAGTTCCATCCCGTCGGTAATGCCCGAGGCAATGGCGAGCACGTTTTTCACCGTGCCGCCAAGCTGTACGCCCAGCATGTCGTCGCTGGTGTAAACGCGCATGGAATCACCATGCAGGCGTGCCGCCATGTCATTGGCAAACACCGGGTTGGTTGAGGCAACCGTCAGCGCGGTCGGCAGCCCGCGTGCGACCTCCAGTGCAAAGGTCGGGCCAGAGACCACGGCGGCCGGATGGCGTGTGCCCAGTACCTCTTCCAGCACATCGCTCATGAACATGCCGCTGCCCTGTTCCAGACCCTTGGTGGCCCACGCGATGCGCGTGCCCTGATCGAGCAGTGGAGCGACCTTGTTCAGTACGTCCCGAAAGGCGTGACTGGGCACCACGATGAGTATTTCCCGGGCGGTTTGAACGGCGCTGGCAAGATCTTCTTCTATGTCCAGGCTGGTCGGGAAGGAGATGCCAGGCAGGAAAACACGATTCTGCCGCTCGGCGGCAAGTGAGCGCACGAACGCGGGGTCGTGGCCCCACAGGCAGGTCGTATTGTTGTTGGTGGCAAGCCGGATGGCCAGTGCCGTTCCCCAGGAACCAGCACCCAGCACACATATCGCGTCACGGTTCATGGTTCTGCTGTGTTTGTTCCCGTATTGCCGCGTTGCTCAGTCTTCTTCTGTAGCGGGCTGCTGTTCTTCCTTTGCCTGCTGCAGTCGCTGTCGGTAGACACTCTCGAAGCTGATCGGGGATAGCGCTAGCTGCGGGAAGCCGCCTTTTGAAACGATATCCGAAACCGCAGCACAGGCGTACGGATAGATATTGTGTAAGCAGGCGACATTCAGAGCCCGCTGTAATTCTTCCTCTTCGAATCCCTGGATCATGAAAACACCGGCCTGGTGGACCTCGGCCAGGTAGGCGGTCTTGTCTTCTGTCTTGGTGGTTACAGTGAGGCTCATGATGACTTCGTAAAAATCATCACCCACAGTCTGGACGGTAGAGCCGAAATCGATGGTCATCTCCGGCTTCCAATCAAGCGCGAAGATCTGTGGTGAATTAGGGGTCTCGAAGGACACGTCCTTGAGATAGATCTTTTGGGTGTTGATCTGTCGTTTTGGCTGATCGGTTTCCCGGGCTGCCAGATCTTCATCTGCCATGAGTGTATTCCTTTGCTGCCTGCTGTTTTTGATGTGTGTTACTTGCAGTCTGTCCTGGTCAGCGGGAGTTCGGCCTTTTGCCAGGCCAGGATTCCACCCCTGAGATTATAGACGGATTCGAAACCCTGCTTATGCAGCTTGCCGCTGAAGGCGATGGAGCGCTTTCCGCTGTTGCAGTAAACGATGACTGGCCGGTCGCGGTGCTTTTCCAGTGTTGACAGCTTGTCCGGTGTGGGCACATGCAGCGCATTGACAATATGCCCGGCCTGGTAGTCCTTGTCTGTGCGCATGTCGACCAGAATGGCGTTTTGATCGTTCAGCATGCGTGTTGCGGCGCGCGGCTCGATGTCTGCTATTCCGCTCAGGCGCAGCCGTATCTCGCCGGCGGCCAGCAGGGCAAGCAGTGCAAACAGCCCCATAACCAGAAATATGTGGTTGTTGCTGAATTCAAGAAGCTGGTTGATGTCCATGCGTGGTCACTGTCAGGGCGTTACGCCAGGCCCCGGCTGGCCGGGTTTATTGTTTGATCAGGGTTGGGTACAGAATACTTCGCGCATCATACCGATCAGGCGCAGGGTGCGTGAATCACCGACACGGTAAAATACCCGATTGGCGTCCTTGCGTGAGGCCAGGATACCCTTGTCACGCAGGATGGCGAGGTGCTGGGAGATATTGCTCTGCGAGGTCCCGACACGCTCCACGATATCCTGCACGCTGACCTCCTGTTCGCCCAGGGTACAGAGTATTTTTAGCCGCAGCGGGTGTGACATCGCCTTGAGTGACCGTGAGGCGCGCTCAATGTCTTCCGCGCGTGTTATCAGTGTGTCATTGCCTGCTGCCATCCTGTGCCCTCAATCGTATCCTGCCCGTAGGCTACTGCATTCATTACTAAAACATTATACAATAATAAACCATTTGGGCCAGAGGCAAGATCAGGCTACCCTGATCCGGTTTCCCGGCAGCGCCCCGGCCATCCTGCGATTAAAAACCTGCCTGTGTATGATGGCGCATAATCTGGACTTATTTTTAGACTCTTTCGAGACTTATGAGTGTAAAGCAACAGCATAATTCGAACCAAAAAGGAGCCGCACGGCCCATGGTTCTGCTGATTCTCGATGGCTGGGGATACAGCGAGACACCACAGCACAATGCCATCGCAGCGGCAGACAAGCCGGTATGGGATGCCATGTGGAACGACTTTCCCCATACCCTGGTGCGCACCTCGGGGGCCGCCGTGGGCCTGCCCGCCGAACAGATGGGGAACTCGGAGGTCGGTCACCTCAACCTGGGCGCCGGTCGAGTGGTATACCAGGAATTCACGCGGGTTAGCCGCGCCATCAAGACCGGCTCGTTTTTTACCAACCTGACACTGACCGATGCAGTCGACCAGGCCATGGAGGCGGACAAGGCTGTGCATATCCTCGGCCTGCTGTCTCCGGGTGGCGTGCACAGCCATGAAGATCATATCCACGCCATGGTGGAGCTCGCCGTGCAGCGCGGTGCAAAGAATGTCTACCTGCATGCCTTTCTTGATGGGCGGGACACGCTGCCGAGCAGTGCCGAGTCCTCACTGCGTGCCATGCAGGACCTGTTCGACAAGCTGCAGGGCGGTCGTTTCGCCTCGGTGATCGGGCGTTACTATGCCATGGACCGTGATCATCACTGGCCGCGTATCCAGGCAGCTTATGACCTGATCACGCAGGGCAAGTCGGAGTTTGTCGTTGGTGACGCGCTGCAGGCGCTTGAACAGGCCTATGCGCGCGGCGAGAGCGACGAGTTCGTCAAGGCCACAGCGATTGTTCCCGAGGGCACGCAGGCGGTGAAAATCGAGGACGGTGATGTCGTCGTATTCATGAATTATCGTTCCGATCGTGCACGCCAGATCACGCGGCCGTTCATCGAGGATGACTTTGATGGCTTCGAACGCGACGCCTGCCCGAAACTCGGCAGATTTGTCAGCCTGACCGAGTACAAGTCGGACTTTGACGTGCACGTGGCCTACCCGGCCGAGTACCTGAAAAATGTGTTTGGCGAATACCTGTCCAGGCACGGCCTGCGCCAGTTGCGCCTTGCCGAGACGGAAAAATACGCACACGTAACGTTCTTTTTCAATGGAGGTATCGAGGAGCCGTTTGAGGGCGAGGACCGCATCCTGGTCAAGTCCCCCATGGTGGCAACCTACGACCTGCAGCCGGAGATGAACTCGGCCGAGGTCACCGATCACCTCGTTGAGGCCGTCGAGAGCGGGACCTATGATGTGATTATCTGCAACTATGCCAACCCGGATATGGTCGGGCATAGCGGCAAGTTTGATGCTGCCGTGAAGGCTATCGAGGCCATTGACCGTGCGCTGGGGCGGGTGTTGCAGGCAGTGCAGTCAGCCGGTGGTGAAATGCTGATTACTGCCGACCATGGCAATGCCGAGCAAATGCTGGATGAAGCAACCGGGCAGCCGCATACTGCGCACACCAGCAACCCGGTACCACTGATCTACGTCGGTCGCGCGGCACAGATGTCGGAGCACGGTTCCCTGTCGGATATCGTGCCCAGCATGATGTACCTGATGAATCTGGAAATCCCGCCGGAAATGACCGGCACTCCGCTGGTGTCCCTGTTACCGGCCCAGGAGTCGGTCGGTGAACCGGCGGCCAACGAGGAATTGCATGGCTGAACAGCAGTGCTGCGTTCCCCGCGCAGCCTATCTGTTACGCGGCGCATGTGTATTGCAGCTGTTTCTGTTACTCGCGCTGTTGTCACCGGCCGGTCCGCTTGGTGCTGAGACCAACCAGATTGATATCGAGGCAGGCAAGCTGCGCGAATTGCGCGAGCGCATCAGTACCTTCAAGCACGAACTCGAATCGGTGCGCGGACAACGCGATGCGCAGCAGGAGGCGCTGGCCCGTACCGACAAGGCAATTGGCGTGATCAGCGCCGAATTGCGGCAGCTGCGCCAGCAAGCACAACTGGCCGGGGAAAAACTCGCGGCACTGGAAACCGAACGCCGTGCTGCGCGCATGCAACTCAACGGCATGAGTCGGATACTTGGGCGCGAGTTGCGTGCCGCCTGGCTGGGTGGTCGCCAGGAACGTATCCGCTTGTTGCTGAACCAGGATGACCCGGCAGTGGTCGGGCGCATGATGACCTACCAGGCATACTTTACGCAGGCGCGCACACAGCGCATGGAGCAGTTCCAGGCGACCCTTGAGCGCCTGCGGCTGGCCGAGCAGGCACTGCTTGAACAGCAGGCCGCTATCGAGGTCCTGCATGTCCAGCAGCAGGAGCAATCCTTGCGCCTGTCCCGGGAGCAGGAAACCCGGCGCCGTGTCGTTGCCGGGCTGCAGCAGCAACTCAAGGCAGGGACGATGGAACTGGGGCGGCTCGAGCAGGATGAGCAGCGCGTCCAGCAGCTGCTGTTGTCGCTGCAGCAGGCCTTGCGTGATATTCCACCGCCGGAGACTGCCCAGAAGCCACTACACAAGCTCAAGGGCCAGCTCAGGTGGCCGGTGGCCGGGCGTATCAGTACGCCTTACGGTGCGCGTCAGGCGGCCGGGAAGATGCAGGCCCGGGGTGTCCATATCAGTACCCCGTCAGGTACGGATGTGCATGCCATTGCCAAGGGCCGCATCGCCTTTGCCGACTGGCTGCGTGGTTTCGGTTTGTTGATCATTATCGATCACGGCAAGGGTTATATGTCGCTATACGGCGAAAACAGCAGCCTTTACAAGGCAGTTGGTGAATGGGTGTCACAGGGAGAAGTGATTGCCGCGGCCGGTAACAGCGGCGGACAGCTGCGTACCGGGCTGTATTTCGAGTTACGCAAGGACGGTCAGCCGATCAATCCGTCCGCCTGGCTCAAGGGCAAGCCGGCAGCACAGCGCGCAGGCCGCTAGGCGATCCCGCGTTTAGCTGAATTTATCCTGTAATTGCCTGTCTGATAACTGGATTCGGTGCTGCACAATGGGTCAAGCCTTTCCCTGTGTGGCCGATACCGCTTCAAACAACGCTGTGATATTGTTGACATTTCCTGCGACGGAAGCGGATCCCTCGCGACGCCCGAACCTGTAATCACTTGACGTACCATGGATATTTTACGATGAAGCTTAAACTACAGAATTCTTTTCTCCTCATGACCGGTCTGCTGGCCGGCGTGCTGGTCTCGATCGGACACGGTGTCCTGGCAGAACGGGATGCCGCCAGGGCGACACTGCCGGTCGAGGAGTTGCGCACCTTCAGTGACGTGTTCGGCCGCATCAAGAATGACTACGTCGTCGATGTCGATGACAAGGAACTGATCGAGAATGCCATCCGCGGCATGCTGTCAGGTCTTGATCCGCATTCCTCCTACCTCGATGCAGAACAGTTTACCGAGTTGCAGGTTGGCACCACGGGCCAGTTTGGTGGTCTGGGTATCGAGGTTGGCATGGAAGACGGGTTCGTCAAGGTCATTGCGCCGATCGACGATACGCCGGCGCAACGCGCAGGCGTCCAGGCCGGTGACCTGGTGATTCGCCTGGACGACACCCCGGTCAAGGGTATGACACTTGGCGAGGCGGTGAAGATCATGCGTGGCGAGCCAGGCACCGATATCATCCTGACTATTGTGCGTGAGGGGCTCGATCAGCCGCTCAAGATAACCATCACGCGTGACGTGATCAAGGTCAAGAGCGTGCGTGCGCGAATGCTGGACACAGGCTATGGCTACCTGCGTATCTCACAGTTCCAGTCCAAGAGCGCAGACAACCTGGTGGATGCAATCAACAAGCTCAAGAAAGAGAATGATGGTGGGCTGGACGGCCTGGTGCTGGATTTGCGCAACAACCCGGGCGGCGTGTTGAACGGTGCCGTGGCGGTGTCCGACGCGTTCCTGACCAAGGGCATGATTGTCTACACGGAAGGCCGCATAGCCGATTCGAAATTGCGTTTCAATGCCACGCCGGATGACATCCTCGATGGTGCGCCACTGGTGGTGCTGGTGAACCAGGGTTCTGCGTCCGCCTCGGAAATTGTTGCCGGTGCGCTGCAGGATCACAAGCGCGCAATCATTATGGGTGCGAAGACCTTCGGTAAGGGCTCGGTGCAGACCATCTTGCCGCTGAGCAGCGATTCGGCACTGAAGCTGACTACCGCACGTTATTACACGCCATCCGGACGTTCGATTCAGGCCGAGGGCATTACCCCGGACATTGAGCTGCAGCGTGTGAAAATGGATACTGTTGACAGTACTATCGAGCCGCTCAAGGAAGCCAACCTGTCCAATCATCTTGATAACGGTAACGGAAAGAAGTCGGCTGAGGACAAGGCAAGCGACGACAAGGATAAAAAAGGCAAGTTACTGAAAGATGATTACATGCTGTACGAGGCACTCAACCTGCTAAAGGGTCTTGCCATCCTGCAGGCGCGTATGCAATAGCACGGGGTTGCGGGTGCAGGCGCACACAGCAGGTAAATGGCTGGGTGCTGTACTGTTCGTATTGTTCGTGCTGCCGGCCGGCGCGTTTGCCGCCGGAGCCGATAACCCTGTCCCCGCCATTGCCCTGATTATCGACGATCTTGGTAACCAGCGGTTGCCGGGCAAGCATGCCGTGTTACTCCCGGGGCCTGTGGCCTGTGCGTTTTTACCCGAAGGTCCGTTTACCCGTGAACTGGCGCGCGCGGCACATGCCCGGGACAAGGAAGTCATGCTGCACCTGCCGATGCAGGCTAGCGGGCCACTACAGAATACCCACGGGGCCGGTGTACTGACGCTGGACATGACGCGCCAGCAGTACCTCACCACCCTGGAACGTGATCTTTCCGCCATTCCCCACGTTAGCGGGCTGAATAACCACATGGGCAGCCTGCTCACCCGACACCCCGGCAACATGGGCTGGCTGATGCAGGCGCTGCGTGAGCGTGGCAACCTGTTTTTCATCGACAGCCGCACCACCCGTGCGACGGTGGCAAGGCGCATGGCGTACGAGTTCGGCATCCCGAGCAGTGAACGTAACGTGTTTCTGGATAATGAACCCGAGGCACCGGCAATCCGTCAGCAATTCCAGCGGCTGCTTGCGATTGCGCGTCGCGATGGAACCGCGCTGGCAATCGGGCACCCCTACCCTGCTACAATCGAGGTGCTGAAAGAGGAGCTGCAGCAGCTTGGCCGGTCGGGTGTGCGGCTGGTGCCAGTCGCGCAGTTGATCGAGTTACAAAAAGACAGGCAACTTGCATGGCAAACGTCCTTGTCCCGCTAGCGCAGGGTTGTGAAGAACTGGAGGCCGTTACGGTCATCGACCTGCTGCGGCGCGCCGGTATCACGGTGGTCAGTGCCGGTCTTGATGATCAGCCGGTTCAGGCTTCACGCGGCACGGTTTTGCTTCCGGACATGTCACTGGACGAGGCGCTTGCACAGGACTATGACATGGTCGTGCTACCGGGTGGTTTGCCGGGTGCGGATCACCTGATGAATGATGCTCGAGTGATCGAGCGCGTCACCCGCATGGCGAACAAGGGCCAATACACGGCGGCTATCTGTGCCGCTCCACGCGTACTGGCGCGTGCCGGCGTGCTGGACGGCAAGCAGGCCACCAGTTTCCCCGGTGCCATTGATGTCTCGAGTATCCCCGGAATTCGCTACAGTGAGCAGGCAGTGGTGCGGGATGGTATGGTGATCACCTCACGCGGTCCGGGCACGGCCATGGATTTCGCACTGGAACTGATTGAAGTGCTGGAAGGCAAGCCGGTGCGCGACAAGGTTGAAGACGCCTTGCAGCGACCGTAACGGCTGCCGGCCGCAGTTTGTTTTTTTATTCATGCGCATTATAGAAGTCATTGCAGACACAGGTCATCTCGATACCCTGCTCGGTATTGCCGAGCAGCATGAGGTAGCCGATGTCTGGTTCAACACGCCGGGCGAAGGTGAACGCAGCGTGCTCCGCATGCTGGTCAACGATGCCACCCGCCAGGCAGTGATCGATGCGCTGCAGAATGTGCTGGGTGCCAGCGAGGACGCGCGCATCATTATCCAGCCGGTCGAGGCAGTGCTGCCCAGGCGCGAGGAAAAGTCGGAAAACGGCAAGCCGGGTGCAGACAGTGTCAGCCAGACGCGCGAGGAACTCTACAACCGTATCCAGCGTGATACGTGCCTCGACAGCACATTCCTGTTGCTGGTTTGCCTGTCCACGGTGGTGGCGTGCATCGGGCTGATCGAGGACAACGTGGCAGTCATAGTCGGCGCCATGGTGATTGCCCCGCTGCTGGGGCCGAACATCGCGCTGGCCTTTGCCACTTCGCTGGGTGACAGCCAGTTGATGTGGCAGGCACTGAAAACCAACCTGGCTGGCCTGGGACTGACGCTGATAATGTCGATTATCACCGGCTTTGTCTGGCAAAGTAATCTGCACAGTAGCGAGATTATGGTGCGCACCGATGTAGGACTGGCCGGTGTCGTGCTGGCGCTGGCTTCCGGTGCGGCGGCGGTGTTATCAATGATCACCGGTCTTTCCAGTGCGCTGGTGGGTGTGATGGTTGCCGTTGCATTATTGCCGCCTGCCGCCACACTCGGCATGATGCTGGGCAGCGGTGAGCTGGCGGCCGCATTCGGCGCCAGTCTGTTGCTGGCAGTCAATGTTGTTTGCATCAACCTGTCTGCCAAGCTGATGTTCCTGTTCAAGGGGGTCCGGCCGCGTACCTGGCTGGAGAAGAGTCGTGCACGCCAGTCGGTAACCATCTACACGACGTTCTGGATACTGTCACTGTTGATTCTGATTGCCGCGATCATCCTGCGGCACGGCTTCTACGCCTGATCAGCGTTCGTTGTTGTCATCCGGCCAGCTGAAGGCCATCAACAGGATGCCGGTGAGGCCGCAGATCCAGCTCAGCAGGGGGGCGCCCAGCACCATGAGTGGAGCGTAGCCGTCCAGCCCGTAGATGATCGCTGCCGCCAGCAGCAGGCCGGTACCGATGACCGCACTGATGGTGCGTCGGTTGGCGCGGTGCACTTCGGTGCGCAGTCGCTTCAGGTCGGTAGAGGTCCACTCGATTTGCAACTTGCCGGCACTGGCCTGATCCAGGAAGTTGTGCGCCAGTGCGGGTAACTCCGGCAGCACCTTGCTCCAGGACGGTACGCTGTCTTTCAGATTGCGCAGTAGTGAACGTGTTCCCAACTGTTCGCTGAGGGTGCGTTCCAGGAACGGCTTGGCAGTCTTCCAGAGGTCCAGCTCGGGATACAGCTGCCTGCCGAGACCTTCGATGTTGAGCAGTGTCTTTTGCAACAGTACCAGCTGTGGCTGCACTTCCATGTCGAAGCGGCGTGCGGTCTGGAACAGGCGCAGCAACACGTTGCCGAACGAAATTTCTTTCAGCGGTTTTTCAAAAATGGGTTCGCACACAGTGCGGATGGCCGATTCGAATTCATCCACGCGCGTGCCTTCCGGTACCCACAGTGACTCCACGTGTAATTCGGCCACGCGTCGGTAGTCGCGATTGAAGAAGGCCATGAAATTTTCTGCCAGGTAACGCTGGTCGACCGGGTTGAGGGTGCCCATGATGCCGAAATCGACCGCCATGTAGCGGCCGTTGGCGCCGACAAACAGGTTGCCCGGGTGCATGTCGGCATGAAAGAAATTATGCCGGAATACCTGGGTGAAAAATATTTCCACGCCCCGTTCAGAAAGTGTTTTCAGGTCGATGTTGCTGTCGCGCAGCGCCTGTACGTCGCTGATCTGGATGCCATAGATGCGTTCCATGACCATGACATCCGGGCGACAGTAGTCCCAGTATACTTCCGGTACATACAGCAGGTCGGTGCCAGCGAAATTGCGTCGCAGCTGCGAGGCATTGGCGGCTTCACGCAGCAGGTCAAGTTCATCATAAAGTGTTTTTTCGAACTCGGCGACGACCTCGCGTGCGTGCAGACGACGGCCAACCTTCCAGTAACGCTCGGCCATGCCTGCCACTGTATACAACAGGTTGATATCGCGTTCGATGTGCTCCCTTACGTTGGGGCGTAACACCTTGATCACCACATCGGCGCCGTCTTTCAGGCGGGCGGTGTGTACCTGGGCGATTGACGCCGAGGCCAGCGGGGTTTCGTCAAACTCATCGAACAGGGTCTCGATTGGTGCACCGAGTGCGGCCTCGATGCTTGCCCTGGCCTGGCTGCCGGGGAACGGTGGCACGTCGTCCTGCAGGCGGGTGAGTTCCAGCGCGATGTCGTCCGGCAGCAGGTCCTGGCGCGTCGACAGGATTTGTCCGAATTTTACATAGATTGGCCCCAGCTCTTCCAGCGCACGGCGGATGCGCACCGCGCGCGGGCCGCGCTTGCGTGGTAGCCAGTTCCACGGTGCAGTGAAATAAAGAAAGCGGAAAGGCCGGAACAGGTGGGTCGCAAGGATGATTTCATCCAGGCCGTGCCGTGCCAGCACGAAGTTTATGTGGATCAGGCGAATAATCTGGGCAGGCCGGATCATGTTATGCATCCACGGTTTTCTGCAGTCGCCCGATACGTGCGGCAAGCCGGTCGGTATCGGTGCGGATGCGATCGATGTCGGCGCTGAAATTTTCCACCTCGACGCGCGCCGGCAGCACACGCAGTTCTTCCCTTAGGTAATCACCAAGATCCTGTTCCAGCGTTACCTTGCCATGGCTGAGTACACGCCGTGTGCGACGCGCCACGTTGCCTGCTTGATGCGCGATGATATCGCCGGTGAGTCGCGACAACTGTTCTTCCCAGTCAATGTCCATATCATCAAGGATGGCCTTGAAGGCCTGACCGGTCTCCACGTCACCGCTGATGGTGACGTCACCCGAGAACAGGGTCTTGCTGGTGTTGGCGCCCAGCCCGAGGCGTGCCAGCGCCAGTGGTGTGCCGTGCAGCGTGGTATCGACCCCGTCCTCCACGTCGACGTTCTCCAGTATGCGGATGCCCCGTTCGTCGGGCAGCATGAACAGGGTCAGGTCGATGCCGCTCAATTCAATTGCGATACAGCGGCCGGCCAGGCTGGCCATGCGCGCGGTGGCCTCGGGATCCAGCCGCAGGTAGCGGTTCAGGGCTGCTTCCAGTGTCTGTCGGAACCCTGATGGCAGCTTCATGCATACACCTGTTGTGTGCGGCACGCGCTCAAAACTTGTAACCCCGGTGGATGGCAACAATACCGCCGGTCAGGTTGTGAAAGTCGCAGCGTTCCAGGCCGGCCTGCTGCAGCATGTCCTGCAGGGTTTCCTGGTCCGGGTGCATGCGGATTGACTCCGCCAGGTAGCGATAGCTGTCGGCATCTTGTGCGACCAGCTGCCCGAGCCTGGGCAGGATACTGAAGGAATAGAAATCATAGGCCGGTTTGAGGGCGCTGACGGGTCTGGAAAATTCCAGCACCAGCAATTGTCCGCCCGGGCGTAACACGCGTGCAATGGAATTCAGGGCATGCTGCTTGTCGGTCACGTTGCGCAGTCCAAAGGCAATGGTGACGCGGTCAAAACTGTTGTCCGGAAACGGCAGCTGTTCGGCGTTGAGCTGGGCAAAGCTGACATTGCCGCTGATGCCGTGGTCAAGCAGTGCACTGCGGCCATTGGCCAGCATGGCGGCATTGATGTCGGACAGCACAATGTGCCCTTCCGGCCCGGCAAGGGGTGCCATCAGCCGGGCCAGGTCGCCGGTGCCGCCGGCCAGGTCAAGAATGCGCTGGCCCGGTCGGATATTGGCCATGTTGATGGCAAAGCGCTTCCACAGACGGTGGATGCCAAACGACATCAGGTCGTTCATGGCATCGTAGCTGTCGGCAACCGAGTCGAATACGCGGCGCACATTCTGTGCCTTCTCCTCTACCGGCACATCGCTGAAACCAAAATGGGTGGTCTTGTCAGTCATGCCGCTGGCCGGTGCCGTCTGGCGCGGAATCAGGCGAGTTCCTTGCGTTCATATCCGGCGGCGGCAAGCTTGTCGAGATACTCCTGCCAGTAGCGGTCGTGGTTCTTGCCCAGGTCATACAGTGTTTCCCAGGAATAGATGCCGGTGTCGTGGCCATCGTCAAAGGTTGGCTGGATGGCGTAGCTGCCGACCGGTTCCACACCGGTGATAACGACGTTTTCCTTGGCCAGCTGCAGCGTGCCCTGCCCCGGGCCATGCCCCTGTACCTCGGCGGACGGCGAGTGTACACGCAGGTACTCGTAACTCAGTGCGAAGTTTTCACCGTCTTCGAAGGCGATTTTCATGACGTGAGATTTCTGGTGCAGGCTGATTTCAACGGGTTTCGGTGTCTTGCTCATGATGGTGTTCTCTGTCAGGTAAATGACGCAGTAATTACAGTATATACCGGCTCAGGTCTTCGTCCTTGACCAGTGCATCCAGGTGCTCGCTGACGTAGGCCGCATCGACACGCACGGCACCGCCGGCGCGGTCGGTCGCTTCGAAGGACAGGGTTTCCAGTAGCCGCTCCATGACGGTGTGCAGGCGCCGGGCGCCGATATTTTCCGTGCGCTCATTGATCTGGCTGGCTATTTCGGCAATGCGCTTGATGCCGTCCTCGGCAAACTCCAGCGTGACCGATTCCGTGGCGAGCAGGGCCGCATATTGCTCGGTCAGCGAGGCATCCGGCTCGGTCAGGATGCGCACAAATTCAGCGGCGCCCAGGTCATCGAGTTCGACGCGGATCGGCAGGCGGCCCTGCAGCTCCGGGATCAGGTCGGACGGCTTGGACAGGTGGAATGCGCCGGAGGCGATAAACAGGATGTGATCGGTCTTGATCATGCCGTGCTTGGTGGTGACGGTGCTGCCTTCCACCAGCGGTAGCAGGTCGCGCTGCACGCCTTCGCGCGACACGTCCGGTCCGCTGGACTCGCCACGCCGGGTGACCTTGTCGATTTCGTCGATAAACACGATCCCGTTCTGTTCAACGTTTTCCAGCGCGTTCTGCTTGAGGTCGTCTTCGTTGATCATGTGCGCGGCCTCTTCCTCGGCGAGCAGGCGCCGTGCATCACGAATGCGCAGCTTGCGGGACTTGGTGCGGTTGCCGCCCATGTTCTGAAACATGTCCTGCAACTGGCTGGTCATTTCCTCCATGCCGGGCGGCGCCATGATCTCCACACCGACCGGGGTGGCGGATAGCTCGATCTCGATTTCCGTGTCATCCATTGCGCCCTCACGCAGGCGCTTGCGGAATTTTTGCCGGGTATCAGATTCGCCGTCTGCGTCTTCATCCGGCGCCAGGCTGCGTGGTCCCGGCAGCAGGGCATCCAGAATGCGGTCCTCGGCGGCGTCTTCGGCACGGTGATGGACCTTGGCCATGGCTGTTTCCCGTGCCAGCTTGATGGCGGCATCGGCCAGGTCGCGAATGATCGATTCGACGTCGCGACCGACATAGCCGACCTCGGTGAACTTGGTGGCCTCGACCTTGATGAACGGGGCATTGGCAAGCTTTGCCAGGCGGCGGGCGATCTCGGTCTTGCCGACCCCGGTCGGGCCAATCATCAGGATGTTCTTCGGGGTTATCTCGACGCGCAACGATTCATCCACCTGCATGCGCCGCCAGCGATTGCGCAGGGCGATAGCCACGGCGCGCTTGGCAGCGTCCTGGCCGATAATGTGCTTGTCCAGTTCCTGGACGATTTCTCTGGGGGTCATATTCGACATTTGGCTACAATTCGAGGTAATTAATAACAGTAATCGTATTATATCTATATTTCGCGTTATTTAGCGACATCAAGACGAGATTTTGAGTTCTTCGATGGTCAGGTTGCGGTTGGTATAGATACAGATGTCTGCTGCAATATTCAGCGCGGCCTCGGTGATGGCGCGTGCGCCCAGTTCGGAACGGTCCAGCAGGGCGCGAGCCGCCGCCTGTGCAAACGGCCCGCCGGAACCGATTGCCATCAGTGAATTCTCCGGCTCGATCACGTCCCCGTTGCCACTGATGACCAGCGAGGTTTCCTGGTCGGCCACGGCCAGCAGTGCCTCGAGGTTGCGCAGCATCTTGTTGGTGCGCCAGTCCTTGGCCAGCTCTACTGCGGCGCGGGTGAGTTGCCCGCTGTGTTTCTCCAGCTTGCCCTCGAACAGCTCGAACAGGGTGAAGGCGTCGGCGGTACCACCGGCAAAGCCGGCAATGACACGGTCGTTGTACAGGCGCCGTACCTTGCGGGCATTGCCCTTCATGACGGTGTCCCCCATCGTTACCTGGCCATCACCGCCGATGACAACACTGTCACCGCGGCGCACGGAAAGTATGGTCGTGCCGCGAAACTGATCCACCTGGAGGGCTCCTGCAAAAAGGCGTTAGATTGTACACCATAGTATTGGGGCAATCGTGCGAGTAACAACGGTACGCCAACAAGAGAATGCATTCGTGCACGACGACAGGGGTGCAGCCGGAAGCGGTTGCCGGGAGCCGCAAAGGCGCCAGGAAATAAAGCACTCCCTAATGCATCCCATAGACTAATTAGGGTTCTATGTATTTATAGCGAACTATCTGATTACATGATTCTGTGCCCGGGAAGCAGGAGCAAAAGCTG
>JAOUBY010000125.1 GCA_029860045.1 Gammaproteobacteria bacterium
GCGTATCTATCTTGCGCCGATTCTCATCATGGCGGGTTACAACAAGCTGGCATACGCGGAACATCTCGGCCCCTACTTCGCCTCGCTTGGCATCCCGGCACCCGAGATCATGGTCTACGTTGCCGCACTGACTGAACTGCTGGGTGGTATCGCGCTACTCGGCGGCTTTGCGGTGCGCTGGGTTGCAATGCCGCTGATGTTTACCATGGCCGTCGCTGCCACTACGGCACACTGGGAGAACGGCTGGCACGTCTTGCCGGAGACAGATCTGACCGTTCCGTGGGAATGGCGTACTGACCTGATCGAGGACGCCAACATCCGCAAGGAGAAGGCCAGGGAGGTCCTGCGTGAACACGCAAACTACGAATGGCTGACCGAGGCCGGCAGTATCACCATACTGAAGAACGGCATCGAGTTTGCTGCCACCTATTTCATCATGCTGCTGGCACTGTTCTTCATGGGCGGTGGAAAATATTTCAGCCTGGACTACTGGATCGCACGAATCTGGAGAACTACTGACAGGTGTTGAGCGCCAGCCTATTGCAAGCCGGTTACAGACAACCACGGGGTATTGTCATGGACATGACCTCAGCAGGTACTTTCCGGCATCACCACGCATAACAAACGTCTGCAACCCGGCCTGAACCCCGAACACAAGGCCGTCTGCGCGGCAGACTATGCACGCAACATGGTCTACGTGGTGGGCATCATCGCGCACTCCTGCGGCGTGAAGGAACCGCGCGAACTGAAACGCTTCCACGCACGGGTGGTCGGCAATAACGGGCTCTCGGTGCCACTCAGCGAACTGCATCCCGACGTGATACCGGAAATCCCGACCCTGACAAACTCCTGAGAATATTCCCGGGCACCCGCTACTATCACCATCTGACCACGAATATAATTAATTCTTTCAGTCGGTTACAGAGATAACGCATCCAGCGTTTGGCTAAACTGCATGAGGAGGATATGCTTCAAAAGCAAACATAACATGGCCGGATAATAACAACTGCCCCATGACACCCGGAATTACAGCCAAACAATACTCTGTGTCTGCCACTGGCAGATGCCTTGCCGTAATCCTGCTTATGTTGCTGCAGGCAACTGCTCATGCCGCATTTACCGCCTTCGAAAGCGGTCACGTCCGCCCCATGGCGATGTCTTCAGGCGGCGATCGCCTCTATGTCGTCAACACACCGGACAACCAGTTGGAAGTGTTCTCGGTCGACAGTTTCGGACTGACGCGCATCATCTCTATCCCGGTCGGACTCGAACCGGTTTCTGTTGCACTGCGTAATGACAACGAAGTCTGGGTGGTCAATCACCTGTCTGATTCCATCAGCATCATCGATATGTCACTCACTCCACCACGCATTGCCCGCACCCTGCTGGTGGGCGACGAACCCCGCGATATCGTGTTTGCCGGCACAGGCGGCAACCGTGCATTCATCACCACGGCACATCGCGGACAAAACAGTCCATACAACTCGGCCACCAATCCCGGGGAGCTGACCACACCCGGCATCGGCCGCGCCGACGTGTGGGTATTCGATGCCACAGACGCCACAACCCTGGGCAGTGCGCTGGGTGGCACCCCGTTGACCATCGTGAGCCTGTTTGGTGACACACCTCGACCACTGGCGGTTTCGCCGGATGGCAACACTGTCTATGCCGGCATCTATCACTCCGGCAACAAGACCACCACCATCAATGGCGAAGCCGTCTGTAATGGTGGTGCAACTGCCGCCAGTTGCAGCGTTGATGGCGCCACCGCACCCGGCGGCCTGCCAGCACCGAATGTGGATTCGGATAACGCACTGCAGCCGGAAGTCGGCCTGATCGTCAGGCACAATGGCAGCAACTGGGTCGATGACCTGGGACGTCAGTGGGACGGGCTGGTCCGTTTTAACCTGCCGGACAAGGATGTGTTCGCGATCGATGCAACGTCCAACCCGCCGGTGGAAACGGCCTTCTACAGTGGGGTCGGTACTGTCCTGACCGATATCGCCATACATCCCACTAACGGGAAGTTATTCGTTGCCAATACCGAGGCCGTCAACGAGGTGCGCTTCGAAGGCACGCGCGCACCGGGTGATACCACCAGTACGGTACAGGGCCACCTGCACGAAACACGCATCACCGTAGTAGACACCGGCTCCGGCACGGTAACACCACGCCATGTCAACAAGCACATCGATTACAGCGTGTCACCGGCTCCTGCAGGTATTGCAGACAACAGCCTGGCCCTGCCGCGCCAGCTGGCAATCTCAGGGAATGGCAGCACTCTCTATTTAGCCGCGAAAGGCTCTGACAAGGTCGGCATCTTTTTATCTGCTGACATCGAGAACAACACCTTTGTACCGGACAGCGCGGACCACATCGCGGTCAGTGGCGGCGGCCCCGCCGGCCTGCTGCTGGACGAGTCCCGCAACCGTCTCTACGTGACCACACGTTTTGATAATGGCGTTTCGATTCTGGATCTCACCGACCGGACGGAAGACGCGCATTATCTGCTGCATAACCCGGAGCCGGCCGATCTCGTTGCCGGTCGCCGTTTCCTGTACGACGCACGCTTCACCTCCAGTAATGGCGAGGCGGCCTGTGCCAGCTGCCACGTCGATGGTGACCTGGATAGCCTGGCCTGGGACCTGGGCGATCCCACCGGCTCGATTCTCAACAACCCGCTGGATTTTACATTTATTGGCAACAGATTCGAAAATCCGCCTGCTTTTTACCTGGACTTTCACCCCATGAAGGGACCCATGACCACGCAAACCCTGCGCGGTATGGCCGGCCATGGCTCCATGCACTGGCGCGGCGACCGCACCGGCGGTAATGACGAGCCCAACTCAGCACCGAATGGCGATGGTGGCTCATACAACGAACGCCTCTCCTTCAGCAAGTTCAATGCGGCCTTCGAGGGACTGCTGGGCCGCAGCGGCCCGCTGACAACAACAGAGATGGACCAGTACACCGACTTCATCCTGCAGGTCACGATGCCGCCTAACCCGGTCCGCAATCTGGATGATTCTCTCACCACTAACCAGCAGGATGGAGAGGAATTCTATTTCAATCACAACTCAGACGGCTCTAGCTGTAATGCCTGCCACGTACTTGATAAA
>JAOUBY010000022.1 GCA_029860045.1 Gammaproteobacteria bacterium
ACCTGGTCATGCACGGTGTGCTGCACTTGCTGGGCTACGACCACCACACCGACGCCGAGGCGCAACACATGGAATCACGCGAAATTGCGCTACTGTCCGAGCTTGGTTATTCCGATCCGTATTAACCGTGCGCCCGCTCAGTGCCAAAAAGTTATCCGGTGGCGCTGGTATTACGCGGTACATTGCCGATATAGTGTCTGAAGGCGCCGGTGAGCGCGCCGCCACCGGCTGACAGTTGTTTTATAAACATACTGTAACTATATATATTTAATGAACAAAGACCGACCTCCCAGCGGTCCCGTAGCGCACACCTGGAAGACCAGGCTGAAACAACTGCTGTTACGGGTACCATCCAATAGCGAGCAACTGATTGATCTGCTTCGCGCCGTCCAACGCCATAACCTGTTTGATGTCGATGCGCTCGCCATGCTGGAGGGCGTGCTGCAGGTCGATGATATGCAGGTGCGTGACATCATGATTCCGCGTTCACAGGTTGTGTTCCTGGAGCGCGATGCAAGCGAGGACGTGCTGCTGCGAACCATTGTCGAGTCCGGGCATTCCCGTTTTCCAGTGATTGGAGAAAGTCGCGACGAGGTGGACGGTGTGCTGCTGGCAAAAGACATGCTGCTGTATGCCTTTGAACGAACTGACCGACATGTCAACATACGCGAGGTATTACGTCCGGCCATCTTTGTGCCGGAGAGCAAGCGCCTTAACGTATTGCTGAAAGAATTTCGTTCCAGTCGTAATCACATGGCCATCGTGGTGGATGAGTACGGCGGGGTTGCCGGCATGGTGACTATCGAGGACGTGCTGGAACAGATTGTCGGTGAAATAGAGGACGAGCATGACGTCGAGGAGGATTACACCATTCGTCGTCACAGCGAAGTGCACTACACCATCAAGGCGCTGACGCCGATCGAAGACTTCAATGAATACTTTCACAAGGAGTTTTCCGACGACGAGTTCGACACCATTGGCGGGCTGGTCGTGCATCATATTGGCCATTTGCCCAAGCGCGGTGAGCGCGTGGTTATCGGCAACCTGCTGTTCAAGGTGTTGCGTGCAGATAACCGCCGCGTACACATGCTGCAGCTGACCGTGTTACCCAGGCCGGTCGAACAACCGCAAGACACACTCCAGCAGCAATCGTGAGCGCGGTGCGGCAGGCATTCGGCGGCTTGCGGCCGAGCATCCCTGCCATCGCGACAACACTCCTGCTCATTGCTGCCGGTGCTACGGCGGTACTCGCCTTCGCCCCGTTCGGCTGGTATCCACTTGCCGTGCTGGCGCTCGCCATCCTTTTCAACCAGTGGTTATCAGACTCGCCGTGCCAGGCGTTCTGGCACGGTGGGCTGTTTGGCCTCGGTTTCTTTGGTGCCGGGGTTTCCTGGGTCTATGTCAGTGTGCACAGCTACGGTCATGTGATGCTGCCGGTGGCGGCCATGATTGCCGCGCTGTTCATCCTGGTGCTGGCCGTGTTCCCCGCGGGGCTGGGTTACCTGGCGCGGCGCTATTTTCCGGCTCCCGAGTTACAGTCGCTGTTGCTGGTGTTTCCAGCCGGCTGGCTGCTCGCCGAGTGGTTACGCGGCTGGATCTTTACCGGGTTTCCCTGGCTGGATATCGGTGCCAGCCAGATCGACAGTCCGCTGGCCGGCTACCTGCCGCTGCTGGGCGAGTTCGGTGTCAGCTGGCTGGTTGCCGTAACAGCCGGTGCGCTGCTGTGCCTGCTACGGGATCGTCGCCGGGCCACCGTGCTGCTATTGCCGGTGCTGATATGGGGCAGTGGCACCTGGCTGGACCGGCAAGAGTGGACCAGCCCGCGCGGTGAGGCGATAGGCGTCAGCCTGGTGCAGGGCAACGTGGCGCAGGAAGACAAGTGGTTGCCCGAGAACATGCAGGCCACGCTGGTGCGCTATGCCGAGATGAGCTTCGATGGCACGCACAGTGATGTGTATGTCTGGCCGGAAACCGCGATACCCGCGTTTTATGACCAGGTGGATGAATCCTATATTCCCTACCTGCAGGAACAGCTGGAGGAGCAGGGCGCGGCACTGCTCACCGGCGTCCCGGTACTGGAGCGTGACAGCTGGCAGTACTACAACGGGATCGTGGCGCTTGGCCAGGCCCCGGCGTTTTACTACAAGCAGCATTTGGTGGCATTTGGCGAGTACCTGCCGTTGCGCTGGTTGATCGGCGATACGCTGGATGCGCTGGCCGTGCCGAACGCGGATTTCACGCCGGGGAATGCCGGGCAGCCGTTGCTACAGGCGGCAGGTTATCCAATTGGCACTTCCATTTGTTTCGAGATTGCATTTGGATCGTTGATCGCCGCCGTCGTGCCGGAGGCGGCCATGCTGGTGAACGTCAGTAACGATGGCTGGTTCGGTGATTCGCTCGCCCCGCACCAGCACCTGGACATTGCACGGGTGCGTGCGAAAGAAACCGGGCGGCCGCTGCTGCGTGCCACCAACACCGGTATCTCGGCGATTATTGATCACCACGGGGAGATACTGGCCCGCAGCACGCAGTTTGAACAGGTTGTGGTGCGTGGCGAGGTGGTGCCAATGCTGGGAGAAACACCGTTTGTGCGTTTCGGCAACTGGCCGGTGCTGGTGATAGCGGTTTTGAGCTTTCTGGTGGTATTTTTGCGCAGATCGCAGGCAAAGACGTAAAAACAATTCCGTGTCAGGCTGCAAAGGCGTAGAGAAAGCACCTCGCCGTTCCCGCGCAGGGGCCTGAGCTACTGGAGTTGTTGTTGCAGTAACGTAACCAGCCTGGCCATGGCTTTCGCATCACTGTCGGTGACAAGAATCTCTGCGCCTGTCGCAGATGAATCGAGTGGCTGGTAGTGACGCAACTGGTTTTCCAATACCTCTACGCTGGCCTCGGAGGCATCCTGCCGGCCGTGTTGTCGTACCGTAATGCGTTGACGCAGTTCGGCTTCCGGTGCCTGGCAATCAATAATGAAACAGCGCGTAGCGCGAGCATGTGCCAATTCGATGAACGGGGTTCGCTGTGCCTGTTGCAGAAAGGCCGCGTCGATAATGACGTTGTGACCGGCGTCCAGTACCTTGCCTGCCAGCAGTGCAAGCTGCCGGTAGGTGCGTGCGTTGGCATTACGCGCGTAGATGCCCTGGTCAACGCCCGCGCCGGTACGCGCATTGCCCGCGAAGCCATGCAGGCGCTTGCGTTCGACATCGGAACGCATGCGAATGGCTGGCAGTTTCTCCAGCAGGAACTGGCTGACGGTGGTCTTGCCAGAGCCCGACAGGCCATGCATCAGCAGTAATGCAGGTGGCCGGGCTTTTGTGTAACGGCCGGCCAACTCGATATAGGCGTGATAATCCTGCAAGATTTTCGCTTGTGCCCCGGTATCGACATCCGGTTGGTGCGCGCGCAGACAATCGACTTTGGCGCGCACCATGGCACGGTACACCAGGTAATAGCGCAACAGCGACAGGCCGGCATAGTCCCCGCTGTGCTCCAGCCAGGCATTCAGAAACCGGCTTGCCAGGTCGGGTCGTCCGCGGTGGTCGAGGTCCATGACCATGAAGGCCACCTCGCTGATGATGTCGATCCAGCGCAGCTTGTCATTGAACTCGATGCAATCAAATGCGACCGGCACGTCGTCCACCAGCGCGATGTTGCGCAGGTGCAGGTCGCCATGGCACTCACGGATAAATCCGCTGTCCTTGCGAGCCTGCAATACAGGTCGTAGCCCTGAATATGTCCGCTGTGCCCAGTCCTGCACTGGCGATACTCGACTGTGTTCCTGCGCCCCCTGTATGTGTTCCAGCACCTGGCTGAAATTTTCGTCGACCGGCGCCTGCACGGTCGCGGGCAGGCCATACGTCGATTCCGGTTCGGCCACCGTTGCGGTGGCGTGAAACTCCGCGATACGCACTGCCAGCGCGTCAATATGTGCAGGGGTCAGTCGGTCTTCGTCGAGCATCCGGTCGAATTGCGAGGCCTGTTCGAACTCGCGCATGCGCACCGCGCACTCGATCACATCACCGTCGGCACCCAGATGAGGCCCGGCACTAACCGGCACGACTTCGAGATACAGCTCCGGCGCCAGTCGGCGATTGAGCCGTAATTCCTCGGCGCAGAAATGCTTGCGTTTTGCCAGCGTGGAAAAATCCAGGAACCCGAAATTCACCGGTTTCTTGAACTTGTAGGCATACGTCCCGGTCAGCAGGACGATAGAGATATGTGTCTCGACCACGGCAAAACGTGTCACCGGGTGTGGGAAGAGAGCCGGCTGCTGCAGGGCCTTGACAAGATTATGCAGGGCATCGGTCATACAGTCATTCGTACGGTACTCGACATGACGCTGACGGTATCACAGTCAAGTTGTTGATTTTCACCTGCACAGGAAATACGGGGGGGCGTTTCTAATTCCAGATACTGTCTGTTCCCTGCAGTCGGAATGACTCGGTTTTTGACAAAGATAAGGGTGAATTACCGCTGATTCTCACCGAAACATGGGCTTTTGGTCCATTTAAGACCTGAAGGGCCGCTCGCTTAATTGGTGCGTGGTAAGCGAATTACTTTACATATCAGTGTTTAAAGGGGTATCTTGGCGAGGATAAAGTGATGCCCGCACCTGATGCCGGGTGTCCAAGACAATAAGCATAATACTGAGAATGAATTCAGACCTTCCATGCGAACCGATAATGAAAATAATGGGCCTGGCGGGCCCTGTATTCTCTGTCAGTGTCATATTCATTCTGCTGTTGTCCGGTCATTATTTGTATGCAGCGCCTCCTGCAAAGATGCCGCACGTTATCCCGTCAAGCTATATCGTGGTATTCAATGATGATGTGGATACCGACGCGACGGCCAATGAACTTCAAGCCAGGTTCAATTTGTCTGTGGTCTTTCGTTACCGCCATGCCTTGCGTGGTATGGCCGTTAAGATGCCGGAAAAGCTTTTGGCAAGGCTTGCCGCTGACCCCAGGGTTGCCTACATAGAACCCGATGTTATTGTCAGTATTAATGCGCAGACCCTGCCGACGGGTATTGACCGCATCAACGCCGATCTTGATCCGACTGCAAAGATTGATGGTGTCAACGATGCAATGAATGTGGATATCGCCATCCTCGATACCGGCATCGATCTTGATCACCCGGACTTGAACGTTTTCAGTTACACCTATTGCAAAACACAGGGGCCAGTTAATGCCAACTGTGTTGATGGTGATTCAAATGCCAATGACGTAAACAGCCACGGCACCCATGTCGCCGGGACCGCAGCCGCCATTGATAATAGCTCGGATGTCGTCGGTGTGGCGCCTGGAGCCCGGTTGTGGGCCGTCAAAGTGCTTGACGATGATGGTAATGGGGCTGGTTCCGTGGTTGTCGCTGGCGTTGACTATGTGGTGCAGCATGCTGGCGAAATTGAAGTGGCGAACATGAGCCTGACCGGAGATGGGCCATTTACGTCACTCGACACGGCAATCAATAATGCCGTAAGTGCCGGTGTTGTTTTCACCCTCGCGGCGGGCAACAAGAGCAAGGATGTTTCACTGGTCTTCCCGGCAGGCAACCCGAACGCGATCACTGTTTCAGCCTTTGAAGACTATGACGGCAAGCCCGGTGGGGTCTCCGGTAATGCGCAGGATGACACCTTCGCCGGTTTTAGTAATCGTGGCTCGGGAATCGATATCATGGCGCCCGGGGTAAGTATTCGCTCTACTGTTCCGGGTGGAGGCACTAGTTACATGAGTGGCACCAGCATGGCTTCGCCGCACGTCGCGGGAGCCGCAGCCCTTTACCTGTTGCAGAATCCCGCTGCCAGTCCGGCCACCGTCAAGGCGGCCTTGTTGTCTGCCGGTGATATGACGCCCTGCGCAAACAGTGGTGACGGAACCTGTGCCGATGATCCTGACGGCATCCAGGAGCCCCTGTTGATGCTGACGGGCTGTGTTGATACGGATGGTGACGGTGTCTGTGATGATGTGGATAACTGCCTGTCGACAGTTAATCCGGGGCAGGAAGACGCGGACGGGGATGGCGTCGGTGATACCTGTGATAATTGTACAAATACCGCCAATGCCAACCAGCTGGATAGCGACGGCGACGGTATCGGGGATGTCTGTGACAGCTGCCCAACAGTTGATAACGCCAGCGCCGTCGATGCAGATGCAGATGGGTTGACTGATTTCGAGGAGTGCCTGCTGGGAACAGATGCGCTGGACAGTGATACCGACAACGATAACCTGTCTGATTATGATGAAGACCGGACCTATGGCACGGACCCGCTATTAGTCGATACAGACGGTGACGGACTGTCCGATGGCGATGAGGTGAATAGCTACGGAACAGATCCGTTGTTCAATAACAATCCGGGGGACCTCGCGCCGCGTGGAGCGCCGGACGGCGTACTCAATGCAGCTGACGTCCTTGTGATAACTCAACTGCTGACGGGACAAATAACAGCCACCCCGGGTGAGTTGTTGCTAGGCGATCTTAATAACAATGCGATACTCGATGCCGGCGATCTTTTGTTGCTACAGCGCGTGGTCATGGGCCTCATTCCGGCACCCTGAGCTTCAAAAGTGATTTGGTGCCGGTCTGCAGTCAACCATCGCGCTTGAATCAATAGATACGTCGTGCGCAAGTCAGGCGTTACCGAAAGTCATAAACCTGGATCCGTGCAACCAGTGGCTTCAGGGTTTCCTCTACCAGCGTCACATGGATCGGGTGTGCCAGGTAATTATCCAACGTGGCCTGATTGGCAAAACTGACAACCAGCGCCACGTCGAAACTGCTGTCGACGATGGCGCGTTCGCTTTTCACCACGCTGCCACTTTTCAGTGACAGCACACCGGGGATGCTGGTCAGTGCCTGGCTTTCCTTGATAATGCGTGCCCGTTGTTGTGCGTTGCCCGGGTCCTGCAGCCAGACAATGACCACATGTTCTACCGGGCTGTCACTGTCCTGTGCTACGCAGTGAAGAGGGGTCAGCAGCGCCAGCAACAGCAGTGAATGGAGCAATTGCCGGCGCGGTCCGCTCACTGGCGTGTGCGCCGGTGCTGCTGGCGATGGTAGACGCTGTGTCCACAGTTCGGGCAGTCCGGGATATGCCCGGTAGCATGGAAGCGCAGCACGGCCTCGCACTTGTCGCAGACCAGCGTGCCGGGCCCGGAGATTTCGCCGCTGTTCCAGGCGGGGCCTTCCTGCAGGTCCTGCTCGAATTGCAGCATCTCCAGCCGGGTGTGGTCAGCGACCATTGACAGCACCTCCAGCAGGCGGTTCTCGACCTGGTGAGCATCGAAGCGCAGCCAGTCGCCCAGTTCATGACCGGTCTCGGCCAGGTGCTGGCCGGCGTCCTGAAGATCACGGTGCAGATAGAATGCGACCTTTTCGGCCTCATCGTGGGTCAGTTCACCCAGCTCGACTGCCGTATCGCGTGCCTTGTGAATGATGCGCTGCAGGACCGGCAGGGTCCCTTCTTCTGCCTCCTCGATGGCGGTCTTGACCCGCGTCATCATGTCATCATAGGCATTCAGCCATTTTTCGCGCGTGGATTTCTCGTCTGTCATGGTAGTTCCCCGTATCGTCTTCCTCTTCCAAGTGTGGCCCAAACCGGGTGCCAGGTGAAGGAAAACCGTTAAGCCGTGTTGTGGGGGGTATCACAGCTACGGTATTCTTCCGCCTTTCATTTCTATCGACCGGATCCAATGGAAGCAAGTTACCAACCCGAGCGTATCGAGACCGAGGCCCGCCAGTACTGGGAGGACAATGGCACGTTCCGGGCGGTTGAGGACCCGGCGCGGGAAAAATACTACTGCCTGTCCATGTTCCCGTACCCGAGCGGGCGCCTGCACATGGGTCACGTGCGCAATTACACCATTGGTGACGTGATCAGCCGCTACCAGCGTATGCAGGGCAAGAACGTGCTGCAGCCGATGGGTTGGGACGCATTTGGCCTGCCGGCGGAAAATGCCGCCATCCAGAACCAGGTGCCGCCGGCAAAGTGGACCTACGAGAACATCGATTACATGCGCAGCCAGCTCAAGCTGCTTGGTTTTGGTTACGACTGGGAACGCGAGGTGGCGACCTGCCATCCGGATTATTACCGCTGGGAGCAGTGGTTCTTTACACGCCTGTTCAAGAAGGGCCTGGTCTACAAGAAGACCGCGGTGGTGAACTGGGACCCGGTCGACCAGACTGTGCTGGCCAACGAGCAGGTGATCGAGGGGCGCGGCTGGCGCTCCGGTGCGCTGGTGGAGCGGCGCGAGATCCCGCAGTGGTTTATGAAAATTACGCAGTACGCAGATGAACTGCTGGCGGACCTGGAGCAGCTCGATGGCTGGCCGGAGCAGGTGGCCACCATGCAGCGCAACTGGATTGGCCGTTCCGAGGGTGTGGAGATGCAGTTTGGCATCCGCGGCCATTCGGAGACTTTGCCGGTCTATACCACGCGTCCCGATACGCTGATGGGTGTGAGCTACGTGGCAGTGGCGCCGGAGCACCCGCTGGCCGCCGCAGCGGCAGCCGCTAACCCGGCGCTGCAGGCCTTTATTGAGGAATGCCGTAATACCCGTGTGGCCGAGGCTGACATGGCGACCCTGGAAAAGAAGGGTGTCGATACCGGACTGAAGGCGATACACCCGGTGAGTGGTGAGGAGGTCCCGGTCTGGACGGCGAACTTCGTGCTGATGGAGTATGGCCATGGCGCGGTGATGGCCGTGCCGGCACATGATCAGCGCGATTATGAATTCGCCCAGCAGAACGGTCTGCCGATCCGGCAGGTGGTCTTTCCCGCCACGGATGCACAGGTGGCCGACCTGTCGCAGGCGGCGTTTACCGGGAAGGGTGTGTTGCAGGGCTCCGGTGAATTCAGCGGGCTGAGCTCGGAGCAGGCGTTTGCTGCCATCGCCGACTGGCTGGTCGCAAACGGCAAGGGCGCACGCCAGGTGAACTACCGGCTGCGAGACTGGGGCGTGTCACGCCAGCGTTACTGGGGCTGCCCGATCCCGGTTATCAATTGTGAACAGTGCGGCGCCCAGCCGGTGCCCGAGGACGACCTGCCAGTCACGCTGCCCACCGATGTCACGGTTGATGCCACCGGTTCGCCGTTGAAAAAAATGCGCGAGTTCATCGAGACCCGCTGTCCTGCCTGTAGTGGGCCAGCCGAGCGCGAGACGGACACCTTCGATACCTTCTTTGAATCGTCCTGGTACTTCGCACGTTTTGCCTGTGCCGATCAGGATAAGGCAATGCTGGACGAGCGTGCCGATTACTGGCTGCCGGTAGACCAGTATATCGGTGGCATTGAGCATGCCGTGCTGCACCTGCTCTATGCACGCTTTTTCAATAAACTGATGCGCGATGAGGGTCTGCTCAAGTCGGACGAACCGTTTACCTGTCTGCTGACCCAGGGCATGGTGTTGAAGGACGGTTCCAAGATGTCCAAATCAAAAGGCAATACCGTCGACCCGCAGGGGCTGATCGATCGCTACGGCGCCGATACCGTGCGCCTGTTCACCATGTTTGCGGCGCCGCCGGACCAGTCGCTGGAGTGGGCGGACTCCGGTGTGGAGGGCGCATCGCGTTTCCTGAAGCGGCTGTGGAAACTGGTGCATGAACACGTGTCCGGTGGAAAAGTCGAGGCGCTCGATACCGCCAGCCTCAATGATACGCAGAAGACGCTGCGCAACCGCGTGCACAGCACGCTGGCCAAGGTCGGTGACGACATCGGCCGCCGCTATACTTTTAATACGGCGATCGCCGCCAACATGGAGCTGATGAACGAGCTGTCACGCTTTGACGACAGTTCTGCGCAAGGCCGTGCAGTACTGCAGGAGGCGCTGGAGTTTGTGGTGTTGATGCTGTCACCGATCGTCCCGCATATCACCCATGCACTGTGGCGGGTGCTGGGCCACGATGACGCCGTGGTTGACTGCCGCTGGCCGGTCGTTGACGAGCAGGCGCTGGTACAGGACATGCTGACACTGGTGGTGCAGGTCAAGGGCAAGGTGCGTGGCAAGATCAACGTGCCGGCCGATGCCGATCAGCAACTCATCGAGCAGGCCGCGCTGGCCGATGAGAACGTGGCGCGCCACGTCAGCGACCTGCCGGTACGGAAAATTATTATTGTGCCTGGCAAGCTGGTCAATATTGTGATCTAGTGGCTACAGTGACTGTACATAAATCATTACCGTTTTTTCTGCTATTGGCCTGCATGCTGTTCGTGCTGGCCGGTTGCGGTTTCCAATTGCGTGGCAGTGCCGCTCTGCCGGCGGAAATGTCGGTTACGTATATCAAGGACGTTCGGCCATTCAGTACGCTGGTGGACGATTTTTCCGCCGCGCTGCGTTTACGCAACATTACCATTGCAGATCGGGAAAGCATCGCCACGGCGGTGCTGCACATCACTGACAACAGTACCGAAAAGTCGGTGGTCTCGGTGGACACCGCCGGTAACGTGCTGGAATACGAAATCCGCCAGACGATTCGATTTTCAGTGCTGACATCAGCGCAGCAGGTGGTGGTGTCAGACCAGTCCGTGTCACTGAGCCGTGATTACATCTTCAGCAGCACTGACGTCCTGGGCAAGGCGCGCGAGGAGCAGGTAGTGGGTGCCACGTTGCAGGAAAACCTGGTCAATCTAGCCATGTTACGGATCGCAGCCGCGGCGCGCTGATCCTTCGGCATTCATGCAACTCAAGCCCGAACAACTCGATGCCCACCTGAAGAAAAACCTTGCGCCACTGTATTTCATCAGCGGCGACGAACCGTTACGCGTGCTCGAGGCGGCCGATGCGATACGGGCCGCTGCACGTGGACAGGGTTATGACGAGCGCGAGGTGCTCACTGTGCAGGCCGGTTTTGACTGGCGCAGTCTGCTGGCCGAGGCGGGTAACCTGTCATTATTTGCGCAACGCCGCATCATTGATCTGCGCCTGCCAACCGGCAAGCCTGGCAAGGAGGGCGCAGAGGCACTGCGCGCGTTTTCCGGGCAACCACCGGAAGATACACTGTTACTGATTACTGCCGGCAAACTGGAGCCGGCCGCGCGCAAGAGCAAGTGGGTGCAGGCGCTGGACAGTGCCGGCGTGGTGACCTATGTGTGGCCGCTCAATGCCCGGGAGACAGGCAGCTGGGTGCAGGCACGCATGCGCAAGTGTGACCTGCAGCCGACCCCGGGCGCGGTGCGCATGCTGGCCGAGCGGGTGGAAGGCAACCTGCTGGCCTGCGTGCAGGAGATCGACAAACTGTTCCTGCTGCAGGGGGCGGGTCCGGTGAGTGAGGAAGATATCATCGCGCTGGTTGCGGACCATGCGCGCTACGATGTGTTTACCCTGGTCGATAGCGCACTGGCGGGACAGGCAGCGCGCAGTGTACGTATCCTCAACGGCCTGCGGGCCGAGGGTGTTGCACAGCCGGTCGTGCTGTGGGCGCTGGCACGTGAAATACGCCAGCTCACGACCATGGCCGGGGAACTGTTAAAAGGTCAGGATATCTCCGGTGTGCTGGGTCGCCACCGGGTCTGGGCGAACCGCAAGGCACTGGTCGGCGCGGCCCTGAAACGCCTGCCGCACGCCAGTTGCAGGCACCTGATGCGACAGTGCGCCAGTCTCGACCGGGTATGCAAGGGGCAGGCGGCGGGCAACGCCTGGGACGAACTGTTACAATTGACCCTGCAAATGGCAGGCAATCCAGCCCTGTCACAGGTCGCACGGGCGACGCCGGTTTACTGAGTAGGCAGCAATGAGTGTAAAGGCAGATTCGATCAGTTTTGATGTCGCGGAATACATGCAGGCCGTTGGCATGCGTGCGCGAGCTGCGGCGCGTGCCATGAGCCGTGCCGACAGCGGCATGAAAGACGCTGCACTGACAGCGATTGCCGGTGCCATCGAGTCCGCGGCCGATGCACTGAAGGCCGCCAATGCAAAAGACCTGGAAGCCGGCCGCCAGCACGGCCTGGATGCCGCCCTGCTGGACCGCCTGGAACTGAATGACGCACGCATCGCGGCCATGGCCGAGGGGCTGCGCGAGATTGCCCTGTTGCCGGACCCGGTCGGCAGTATCTCCGACATGAATTACCGGCCCTCCGGTATCCAGGTCGGGCGCATGCGTGTACCGCTGGGCGTCATCGGCATCATCTACGAATCGCGTCCCAATGTGACGGCAGATGCCGCCGGTCTGTGCCTGAAGTCCGGTAATGCCGCGATCCTGCGTGGCGGCTCCGAGGCCCTGCATTCCAACCAGGCGATTGCACGCTGTATCCACCAGGGGCTGGCCGAAGCAGGCCTGCCGGACGATGCGGTACAGGTTGTCGAAACCACCGATCGTGCCGCGGTTGGCGAGTTGATCCGCATGCAGGACTACGTGGACGTCATTGTCCCGCGCGGAGGCAAGGGCCTGATTGAACGTATCAGTGAGGAGGCGAAGGTGCCGGTGATCAAGCACCTGCATGGTGTGTGTCATACCTACATCGATGACCAGGCCGACATCGACAAGGCCATCAAGGTGGCGATCAATGCCAAGACCCAGCGCTATGGTACCTGTAACACCATGGAGACCCTGCTGGTTGCCAAAGACATCGCGGCACGGGTATTGCCGCCGCTGGCGGAGCAGTACCGGGCCGCGGGCGTGGAGATGCGCGGTTGCGAACAGACCCGTGCCATCCTGAGTGACATTAATGCGGCGACCGATGCCGACTGGGATGAGGAGTACCTGGCGCCAATACTGGCGATTCGCATCGTTGATGACATGGATACCGCGATCGATCACATTGCCATGCATGGCTCCGATCACACCGACGTGATCGTGACCGAGTCAATCACCCGGTCGCGGCGTTTTCTGCGCGAGGTCGACTCCAGCTCCGTGATGGTAAATGCCTCCAGCCGTTTTGCCGATGGTTTCGAGTACGGGCTGGGCGCGGAAATCGGTATCAGTACCGACAAGCTGCATGCACGTGGTCCGGTCGGGCTGGAAGGGCTGACGACATTAAAGTACATCGTCCTTGGCGATGGTCATGTGCGCAGTTAACGCCAGCGCACAGCGTTTCTTTGTGCTCTTTGTGGCAAACAGCAAAACAACGTTTGCTGATTCATGATCGGTATTCTCGGCGGTACCTTCGACCCGGTTCACCTTGGCCACCTGCGTACGGCGCTGGAAGTCAAAGCGGCGCTGGCGCTCGATGAAGTGCGCCTGATTCCCTGTCGTTTGCCGCCGCACCGGCCAGAGCCGCTGGCATCGTCCCGGCAGCGCGTCCGGATGCTGAATGCGGCCATTGAAGGGCACGCCGGCTTTGTCGTGGATGAGCGCGAATTATTGCGCGAGGGCCCTTCCTATATGCTGGATACCCTGGTTTCGCTGCGCAAGGAATTTGCCAGCCAGGGAGTCTGCCTGATCGTCGGGATGGATGCATTTCGCGGGCTGGCCAGCTGGCATCGCTGGCGTGAGCTGCTGAACTATTGCCACATGATCGTGATGACGCGACCGGACGCGGAGATTCCTGAATCCGGTGAACTGGGCGACTTCATCCGGTTGCACCGCGTGCACGATAGCCGCGTGTTGCATGAACAGGCCACGGGGCTGTTGCTGTTTCAACAGGTCAGCCGGCTGGAAATATCCGGAACACACATCCGCAGGTTGCTGACCGGCGGGGAGGATGCCAGTTTCCTGGTGCCGGACAGCGTGCTGGCGATTATCAACGAACAGGGTTTATACAACACAGGCAGGGTGAATGAGTAGTAAAACAGACAGTCATAAAGACATAAGTGCCGATGAACACGTGGATCGCCTGCTTGCGACGACGCTTGCCGCACTGGAGGATATGAAGGCCGTCGATGTCCGGGTGATTGATGTGCGCGGGCAGACCTCGATCACCGACATCATGGTCGTCGCGAGCGGCACGTCCACGCGCCACGTCAAGGCAATTGCCGACAATGTCGAACTGGAGGCAAAGCAGACCGGTGTGCAGGCGCTGGGCGTCGAGGGTGAGAAGGGCTCGGAATGGATACTGATCGATCTGGCCGATGTAGTGGTGCATGTCATGATGCCCGCGGTTCGTGAATTCTACGCGCTGGAGAAATTGTGGTCTGTTGGTGGACAGGCCGGGGCTGCCACGGAACAGGATAGCTGAGCCGTACAGGTGGCATGCGCATTCACCTGATTGCCGTTGGTACGCGTATGCCGGCCTGGGTTACCCAGGGTTACCAGGACTACGCAAAACGCCTGCCGCGCGAGTGTACGTTACGGCTGGTCGAGATCCCGCTTGGGCAGCGCGGCAAGACTCGCACTGCCGCCCAGTCGCGCAACGAAGAAGGCAGACTGATGCTGGCGGCACTCCCCAGGGACTGCCTGGTCGTTGCGCTCGATGTGGAGGGGCAGGCCTGGAGCACGGAGACACTGGCGGACAACCTGCAGCAATGGCTGGGCTCCGGTCGTGACGTGGCGTTGCTGGTGGGTGGTCCCGATGGCCTGTCACCGGATTGCCTGGCGCGTGCGGAGCGCCGCTGGTCACTGTCGGCATTGACCTATCCGCATGCACTGGTGCGCGTGATCGTTGCCGAACAGTTGTACCGGGCCTGGACGCTCTCGACCGGGCACCCCTATCACCGTTCGTGATAGGGTTACTCTACTGCCAGCCACATTCTCCGCCTGACCATGACATCGACCGCGTCCATTTACCTGGCATCGCAATCACCCCGGCGCCGGGAACTGCTACAGCAGATCGGTGTCACCCATACCGTAGTCAATGTTAATGTCAGCGAACAGCCGCAAGCCGGTGAATCGGCGCAGGACTTCGCGGTGCGCGTCGCACTCGACAAGGCGCGTGCCGGCTGGCAGGCAATTCCTGAGCGGCAGCGCCGGCCGGTACTGGGCGCCGATACGGTGGTGGTCGCTGGCGACAACATCCTCGGCAAGCCGCGTGACCGGGATGCGGCACTGTCGATGTTGCGCCTGCTGTCCGGGCGCACCCACCAGGTAATGACCGCCGTTGCGCTGGTCGCCGGGCGCGAGGCGATTCGTATCAGTTCCAGCAGCGTGACATTTCGCACGGTAAGCGAAGCGGAGTGTGCGGCATACTGGGAGACCGGCGAGCCAGAGGACAAGGCGGGGGGATATGCCGTGCAGGGACTGGCGGCCATGTTTATTTCCAGGCTCGACGGCAGCTATTCCGGGGTGATGGGGTTGCCATTGTTCGAGACGGCACAGCTGCTGAAAGAATTCGGGGTAGAAGTGCTCTGACGGCACAGGCAAGAATAAAAGTTTCTCATTGCTGAAGAAAGGGGTTCTTCATCCGCCATGAGCAGGATAGGATGATGAATACGAAAAAGAAATACCGGCACCTGATTGAAGGATGAGGCATGAGCGAAGAAATTCTGATTAATGTGACGCCACGTGAAACCCGGGTTGCCCTGGTCGAGAACGGTGTGTTGCAGGAAATTTTTATCGAGCGCGCCAGGCGTCGCGGTCTGGTTGGCAACATCTACAAGGGAAAGGTGTGCCGCGTGCTGCCGGGTATGCAGGCCGCGTTTGTCGAGGTAGGGCTGGAGCGGGCGGCCTTTCTGCATGCCTCGGACATCGAGCAGGGCAGGACAGACGATGACGCGGAGGGCGCGAATGCAAGTGCCGATATCACCGAACTGCTGCACGAAGGCGACGAGGTCTGCGTGCAGGTCATCAAGGATCCACTTGGCACCAAGGGTGCCCGCCTGACCACCCAGGTTACGCTGCCGTCACGCTACCTCGTGTTCATTCCGGATGTCGACAATGTTGGTATTTCGCAGAAGATCGAGGCCGCGGAAGAGCGCGTGCGCCTGCGCGACATCATCCAGCTGTTCATGACCGAGCAGGACGGGGGTGGCTATATCGCGCGTACCGCTGCCGAGGGTGCGGAGGCCGAGGCACTGCGTGCCGATATGCTGTTCCTGCGCAAACTCTGGCAGTCAATTTCAGAAGGGCTCACCACGGCCAGGCCTGGCGCGCTGATCTATGGCGATCTGCCACTGACCATCCGCGTGATGCGTGACTTGCTGGACGACAGCATCGAACGCGTGCGCATCGATTCGCGCGAAAGTTTCCAGCGCGCACAGGAATTCTGCGCGCGCTTCATGCCCGGCATGCAGACACAGCTGGAATACTATCCGGGCGAGCGCCCGATCTTTGATATCTACAGTATCGAGGACGAGATCCTGAAGGCGCTGGATCGCAAGGTGCAACTCAAGTCCGGCGGCTACCTTATCATTGACCAGACCGAGGCAATGACTACGGTTGATGTCAATACCGGTGGATATGTCGGGCACCGCAACCTGGAAGAGACGATCTTCAAGACCAACCTGGAAGCCGCACAGACCATTGTCCGACAACTGCGCCTGCGCAACCTGGGCGGTATCATCATTATCGATTTCATTGACATGCAGGATGAGGAACACAAGCGCCAGGTGTTGCGTGCGCTGGAGAAATGCCTCGACAAGGATCACGCCAAGACCCACATCAGTGAGGTGTCCTCGCTCGGCCTGGTGGAGATGACGCGCAAGCGCACCAGCGAGAGCCTGGAGCATGTACTGTGCGAGGTATGTCCGACCTGTAACGGCCGCGCCTCGCTGAAGACAGCGGAAACCGCGTGCTACGAGATTTTCCGCGAGATCCTGCGCGCCGCGCGCCAGTTTGATGTGCAGAAATTGCTGGTGCTGGCCTCGCAGGAGGTGGTCGACCTGCTGCTGGACGAGGAGTCGGCAAGCCTGGCGGAGCTGGAAGCCTTTATCGGCAAGCCCATTCGCTTCCAGGTGGAAACCCTGTATACACAGGAACAGTATGACGTTGTGCCAATGTAAGTACGGTGTGCCCGTGGCCGGAAGAGTGGTGCCCTGAGGCATGCTGAAACGCCTGTTTAGTCTGCTCTGGCTCTGCCTGGTAGCCGTCCTGTTGCTGTCAGCAGTATTGCTGACGGCGGCGCGCGTGTGGGTACCGTCGCTCGGTGAATACCGCAACGATATCGTCACAGCCGCAACCACGGCGCTGAACCGTCCCGTCACCATCCGGCGTATGGAGGCCACCTGGCGTGGCCTGTCGCCGGTGCTCAAGCTCAGGGACGTGACCATCGGAAGTACGCAGGACTCACAGCAGCAGCTGGACATCAGCGAGGTCTGGATTCGTATCGATATGCGCCATTACCTCGCCGAGCGTGAAGTGCGCCTGTCCGGTGTGGATGTCATCGGCGTTGACCTGACACTGGCGCGCAATGCGCAGGGACGTGTTTACCTCGAGGAATTGGCGGGAGACAGTGATGCCGGCACGGCTGCCGGCAATCTTGCCGCCATGTCACGCCTGTCCATTCATGACGCCAATATCACCATCAGGGACCTGCCGGGCATTCGTGAGCCGCAGCGCTTTCACCACGTCAGCCTGTCGCTGGTAAACCGGGGTAGCCGGCACGAGGTGTCCGGTTATGCGCTGATGCCGGGGTTGCTCGGTGAGCGTGTCGAGATCGAGGCGCAACTGCGGGGTACCTCCCCGAATCCCCTGGACTGGCAGGGGGTCGCCTACTTTCGCGGCAAGGCACTGGCCATGTCCAGTCTGTTTCAGGGTCTGCTGGCGGAGACGCAGGCTGTCGAAGGCAGCGCCGATGTGCGCCTGTGGGCAGAGCGCAAGCACGGCCAACTGGCATCGCTGAGCGGGGAGATCGAGGTTGCCGGGTTCTCGCTGCAGCAGGGCGAGGGCAAGGCAGCGACTCGCTTCGATGCAGACCGGCTGCAGTCGCAGTTTGGCTGGCACCACGAGGGTGAGGGTTGGCAGCTGGCCCTGCAGGATCTACAGCTCTGGCGGGAAGCAACCGGCTGGAAAGCAGACAACCTGTCACTGGCCGTCGCGATGCGACAGCAGGCCAGCCATATCAACGCCAGGGCAAGCCGACTGGATCTTGAGATGCTGGCCGGATTGCTGACGGTCCTGCCCATTGAAGACAGCTACCGCACGCAACTGCAGGCGCTGCAGCCCACCGGTCTGTTGCAGGATCTCACGGTGTCCCTGCTCCATGATGCAGGGGTGACCACGCTCGATGATTTTGATGCACATTTCATCAAGCTCGGGGTAGCGCAATACGGTGCCATACCCGCGCTCTCCGGACTGGATGGTGAAATCAATGGCTCGGCAGGGGACGGCACCCTGACACTGGACAGTCACGTGGTGGAGCTGCATGACTCGCGCCTGTTCCGGGAGGCGCTGTATTTCGACCGTGTGCAGGCAGGGGTGCAGTGGCTCGATACCGGGGAGGGCGTCACGCTGGCCACCCATGCCTTGAGTATGGGTAATGAGCATCTCGCCCTGGAGGGTGACCTCACCATGACATTGCCCCGCGGTGAAGGCGCACCGACCATGGACCTGCAACTTGCCGTGCGCCGTTTTGATGTGGCGCGGGTCAGCGACTACCTGCCGGCAAAGGTCATGTCGGCGAGCGGGGTTGCCTGGCTGGATCGCAGCCTGGTGGGCGGTATGGCACGTGATGGCACGGTGATCATTCAGGGCCGTCTCGACCAGCTGCCGTTCGATCATGGCGAAGGCAAGCTCGAAGTGCGCTTGCCGGTAACCGGCGCCACACTTGATTTCAATGAACACTGGTCCCCGGTGAAACAACTTGATGCGCAGGTCGATTTCACCGGGCGGCAGATGGACATACGCAGTCACGCGGGCGTGATTCGCAGTGCGGCGCTGCATAACGTGCATGCGCAGATTAAAGACCTGGCAAAGCCGCGGCTGACCATCGCAGGCGATGTGCGTGGTGTCCTGCCGGTCATGCTTGCCGAACTGGGTAGCAGCCCGCTGGGTGAAACCTACGGTGGTTTTGTCGATCGCATCACGACCACCGGTAACAGTGACCTGGCGCTGGATATTGTTGTGCCGCTGGGCAATGCCCCCGAACCGGTCACTGTCGCCGGGCGTATCGGCCTGAACGGGAATACCCTGCGAGTCAAGGACAGCGATGTTGAGCTACGCGATATTCGTGGCCGGCTGGATTTCGATACCGGGGGTATCCAGGGTGATGACCTGCGAACGACGCTGTTTGACAGGCCGGCACAGGTGAAGGTGTGGACGGAAAGCGCTGACAGCGTGACCCACATCGACCTGCACGGCAAGCTGGCACTGTTTGACCTGGTGCTGGCTGAAGATCATCCCCTGCGTCAGGCAGTCACAGATGACAGTGACTGGCAGGTGCATCTGACGGCGCGTGGCAAGCCAACGCGCGGCAGGCCTGCCGACGTTGCACTCACCGTGCAAAGTACGCTGGCAGGTACAGCGATAAATTTGCCCGCGCCACTCGGTAAACCGCGTGATGCGATGCGCGCGTTATCCATCCGGGTCGACAACCTGGAGCAACGCGAACGGCAGTTGCAGTTCAGTTACGCGGACGGTTTGCAGGGGCTGCTGGTGATTGAGCAGGAGCAGCAGGCGCCTCGTCTGCAGCGAGGCGTGATTGCTTTGGACGGGAGCGAGCCGGTGCTGCCGGACGACGACAGCCTGTTGATCACGGGGCAGCTGGAAACATTCAGGCTGGCGGACTGGCAGCCGTATTTTGGTGATGAGGGCGACGACCCGGGACTGCCATTGCGGTTGTCGGTGGGGGTCGGTGAGCTGGAACTGCTGGGCCATCGCCTGACTGATACCGAACTGGATATCGAGACGGCCGGACGGGTATGGACTATCACGGGCCGGGGAGCGACGGCCAGGGGCGAGGTCACGCTGACACAATCTGCGGATGGTCTCGACAAGGTAGTGATGAACCTGCAACGCCTGGAACTGGAACGCGTGGAAGATGCCGATGGACAGCAGGACCAGCCATTATCACCGCTCGAGTTCCCCGCCCTGCAGGTCACCACGCAGCAACTGGTGTATAACGGCGTTAACTACGGGTCTCTCGATCTGCTGGCGCAGAAACAGCCCGGTGGGGTGCTGGAGGTCAGCCGGCTGGCAATATCCTCGGAAATGCTGGTGCTGCGCCTGACGGGTGACTGGCGTGCGCAGGGAGACACATCGCAGACCCGGGTCGATATGACGATTAGCGATGGCAGGATGGATCAGTTGCTGGAAGCGCTGGGTTATCAGAAGTTGATAAAAGATGGTGATCTGAGCGCTAACCTGCAGGCAAACTGGCCGGGTGCGCCCTGGTTGTTCGAGCCGGGCAGTATCGATGGCAAGCTGAACGTGATTATCAAGAACGGCCAGATACTGGATGTGGAGCCGGGTGCGGGACGTGTGCTGGGGTTGTTGAGTGTGACCATGCTGCCGAAACGCCTGACGCTGGATTTTTCCGATCTGTTTGGCAAGGGTTTTGGTTTCAATCGTATCGGCGGTAACTTCGTGCTTGATTCGGGTAATGCCTATACCAACGACCTGGAGGTCGATGGGTCGGCGGCCAGGATTGATATCTCCGGCCGGGTCGGACTGGTTGCGCAGGACTATGATGAACTGGTTACCGTGACACCTTACCTGCACTCCAGCCTGCCGCTGGCCGGCGCGATTGCCGGTGGACCGGTCGTGGGTGCAGCAGCGGTTGTTGCCGGCAAACTGCTGGAGAAGAAGCTCGGTCTGAATAAAATGGCACGCAAGCAGTACACCGTGACCGGGCCGTGGGCAGAGCCGGTCGTAACACGGCTGGCGAGCCCGGAGACGGATGCCGGGCTGGATGAAGACACGACCCACCTGGATGAATAGCAGGGCGGCCCGGGTGCTGCGCGGATGCCCGGCCGGCATTCTGTGCTATGCTGTGAAACCCTTTACATTCCAAGAGACTGGCGTAACTTTATGAGCGTAGTTGCATGTATTCAAATGGCCTCGAGCCCGAACGTCGGCGCCAACCTGCTGGAGGCGGAACGCCTGATTGAGGAAGCGGTCAGCCAGCATGCGCGGCTGGTGGTATTGCCCGAGAATTTCGCGTTGATGGGCAAGAGCGAACACGACAAGGTCGAGGAGCGCGAGACACCCGGTAGCGGTGCCATACAGTCCTTCCTTGCCGAGCAGTCGGCACGGCATGGTATCTGGCTGGTTGGCGGTACGGTACCGTTGGTGGCCGATGCCGATGACAAGGTGCGCGCCGCCTGCCTGGTGTTTGATGACCAGGGCAAACAGGTTGCACGTTACGACAAGATTCACCTGTTCGACGTTGCGCTGGTCGACAGCGGTGAGCAATACACCGAATCCGACACCATCGAACCGGGCGATGAAATCGTGGTTATCGACAGTCCGTTCGGACGCATGGGTATCTCGGTGTGTTACGACCTGCGCTTCCCGGAACTGTATCGCAAGCAACTGGACCAGGGGCTGGAAATCCTCGTGGTGCCTTCGGCGTTCACTGCCATTACCGGGCGCGCCCACTGGGAAGTGCTGGTGCGTGCACGCGCCATCGAGAACCTGTGCTACGTGATCGCGCCTGACCAGGGCGGTTACCATCTGAATGGCCGTGAGACCTACGGCCACAGCATGATCGTCGATCCCTGGGGGACGGTGCTGAACAGCCTGTCGCGTGGCCCCGGCGTGGTGTGTGCCGACATCGAACTCGGTCGCCTGCAAAGCGCACGCCGAAACTTCCCCAGCATCGCCCACCGTCGCCTGCAGTGTCTCGATAATGACTGAGTCCAGCCTGGATATTGCGCGCCAGCGGCTGCTGGCACCGGCCGGTATTGACGAGAATGACCTGCACACGGTGTTCGGCAAGCTGCTTGGCCATGCCGTGGATGGTGGTGACCTGTACTTTCAGTCGACGCGCTATGAATCCTGGGTGCTGGAAGACGGCATCGTAAAGGAAGGCAGTCACAGCATCGAACAGGGTGCCGGGGTGCGTGCCATCAGCGGCGACAAGACCGGCTTTGCCTATTCCGATGAAATCGTTATGCCTGCACTGTTACAGGCCTCAGGCGCTGCACGCGCCATCGCCGGTCATGGCGGTGGCGGCAAGCTGCAGGCCTGGCAGGCGCGTGCAGGCAACGCGCTGTACCCGGCGCACGATCCGCTTGAGCGTATGTCGGCCGACGAGAAGGTGGGTCTGCTCCGGCAACTCGATGCCGAGGCGCGCCGGCAGGACCCGCGTGTGAAGGAAGTCGTGGTCAGCCTTGCCGGGGTGCACGAGGTGATGCTGGTGGCCGTCAGTGACGGCACGCTGGCGGCCGACGTGCGGCCACTGGTGCGTTGCAACGTCACCGCCATCGTGGAACAGGGCGGACGCCGTGAACAGAGCAGTTTCGGCGGTGGTGGCCGCAGTGACTATAGTTTTTTCCTGGAGGATGACCGTGCACTGGGCTACGCCCGCGAGGCAGTACGCCAGGCGCTGGTCAACCTGGAGGCCGTCGATGCACCGGCCGGGATGTTGCCGGTGGTGCTGGGGCCAGGTTGGCCCGGCATCCTGCTGCACGAGGCGATCGGGCATGGCCTCGAAGGGGATTTCAATCGCAAGGGGACCTCGGCGTTCGCCGGGCTGGTCGGGCAACAGGTGGCATCCCCGTTATGCACGGTGGTTGATGACGGCACGCTCGATGGCCGACGCGGTTCACTGAATATCGACGACGAGGGTACGCCGGCGCAAAATACCGTGCTGATCGAAAACGGCATACTCAAGGGCTACATGCAGGACCGCATGAATGCCGGGCTGATGGGGGTGACCTCGACCGGCAACGGCCGGCGTGAGTCCTATGCTCATCTGCCGATGCCACGCATGACCAATACCTACATGCTGGCCGGTGAGAGTGATCCGGAGGAAATCATAAGTTCCGTGAGCAAGGGTCTGTATGCGGTCAACTTCGGTGGCGGACAGGTGGATATCACCTCCGGCAAGTTTGTGTTCAGCGCCAGCGAGGCTTACCTGATCGAGAACGGCAAGATTACGGTGCCGGTAAAGGGTGCCACCCTGATCGGCAACGGTCCCGAGGTACTCAAGCATGTCTCCATGGTGGGTAACGATTTGCAACTCGACCCCGGTGTCGGTACCTGTGGCAAGGAAGGCCAGAGCGTCCCGGTCGGTGTCGGCCAGCCCACCATGTTGATCGACGAATTGACAGTAGGGGGCACCAGCGCCTGACAGATACACCTTTCTGTCCATCTGTGCATTAAAGGGCAGCTGTATTTGAGAAGTCGGAGAAGATGTGAGCGGTTGCTGTGGTCTCCCACCTCATTTCTGTTATTCGTCAAAGGTGTTACAGGCACCCACCTCGCCCTGTCGAATACCTTCCCGGAACCAGTGTACGCGTTGTTCGGAACTGCCGTGTGTGAACGACTCCGGTACCACACGGCCCTGCGCCTGTTTTTGCAGGCGGTCATCGCCGATGGCGCTGGCTGCATTCAGCGCTTCCTCGATATCACCCGCCTCCAGCAGCTGGCGACTGCGGTCGGCATGATTGCCCCACAGGCCGGCATAGCAGTCAGCCTGTAATTCCAGCTTCACCGACAGTGCGTTTGCATCCGCCTTGCCCAGTTTCTGGCGTGCGGTTTGTACCTGGTTGCTGGTACCAAGCAGGTTCTGTACGTGGTGGCCGACCTCGTGTGCAATCACGTAGGCCTGCGCGAAATCCCCTGGTGCACCGTGGTGCTGCTTCAGGTCTTCAAAAAAGGCGAGGTCAATGTAAATCTTGCGGTCGGCCGGGCAATAAAATGGCCCCATGGCGGCACTTGCAGAACCGCACGCCGATTGCACTGCACCTGTGAACAGAACCAGGCCTGGTTCTTCGTAACGCTGCCCGGCCTGCTGAAAGATCGCGTGCCAGGTATCTTCCGTGTCTGCCAGTACCACAGAGACAAGGTCGGCCATTTCCTGCTCGCGGGCATTGGGCTGGTGGGGTTGTGTGCTGACCTGTGGGTTTGCGCCCTGTTGCATCTGCAGCAGCAGCGACGGGTCGATACCGAGAAAGTAACTCAGTGCCAGAGCGATGACGACTGTGCCAATACCGCCCTTGAAGGCCCGTGAGCGCATCGGGCGGCCACGCCGGTCCTCAATGCGGGTACTTCTGCGTCCGCCTCTCCAGCGCATGATATGCCTCCTGCCATGAAATGATCGCATTATAGAGCATTGACCGCACACTGCAGCAGACGTTGTGTGCAAGTCGTTTTTGCGCCACTATTGGCCGATGGAAACGACACCCGAAGATATCGAGCCTGTCAAGCCACGCCGCAGCGGCTGGCAAATCTTTCTGATCGTCCTGGTGACCTTGCTGGTTACTGCCGCGCTGTCCTACTGGATTATTACCACTTTCATTTTTCCATCCGAATTCAGGCCGGTGCAGCTGTCACAGCAAGAGGAGCAGGTGTTACAGGAAAAGCTTGATCGCCTCGATAGCCTGCAGCCACGTCATACGCGGGGCTACGCCAAGGCGCAGCGCGATATGGCCAAGGCCGACGCAGAGCGCCTGGAGCCCGAGGCCTATAGCGAGGAGGGCGCCGATCGCAGCATCATGCTTTCGGAGCGCGAAGTTAATTCCCTGCTGGCGAAGAATACCGATCTCGCGAAGAAACTGGCCATCGATCTTTCCGAAGGCCTGATTAGCGCCAAGCTGCTGATTCACGTGGACGAGGATTTCCCTGTAATGGCCGGGCAGATCATCAAGGTGCGCGCCGGGGTGGAAACCGCCTATCGTAATGGACGGCCTATTGTTGTCCTGAAAGGTGTCAGTGTAATGGGCGTACCGATTCCCAATGCCTGGCTGGGTGGTATGAAGAACATTGACCTGGTCGAACAATATGGTGATAACACCGGTTTCTGGAAGGCGTTCGCTGATGGCGTTGATAATATAAAAGTCGGTGACGGTGTGCTGCGGCTGCAGCTAAAAGAGTAGCCGCCAACTTGCTCAAGCATCATGGTGCGAGACCGCAATTCAATGGGGTGATCGTGCCCATCAATACTGGCTGCCTGTGAGTGATTCAGGTAATTCTGGAACGTATGGAGGACGCCATGATAGATCGCCTGAAAAATGATACTGCCGGCAAGCTGGTGCTGCGCTGTACTGTCGGTACCCTCATGTTGTTTCACGGGGTTGCAAAACTGATGCATCCGGGTACGCAGGACTTTATCCGTGGCCTGCTTTCCTTTTACGGGCTCCCGGAGATGATCGCCTGGGGCGTGTTTGCCGGTGAGATACTAGCGCCGCTGATGCTTATCTTCGGTGTGTTCAGCCGGGTGGGTGGCCTGATAATCGTCGTCAACATGCTGTTCGCTATCGGCCTGGCGCACACGGGTGATTTCTTTTCGCTGTCGGAACACGGTGGCTGGAGCCTGGAATTACAGGGCTTTTACCTGTTTGGCGGGCTGGCTGTGCTGTTGCTCGGTAGCGGACGAGTCGCCTTCAGGCCGGATTGAGCCTCTCCCGGTGCGGAGCGGCAGTGGCGAGCAGACGTGAGCTATCGCATTGCGGCCGACCTGCTGGTAGTCCTGCATTTCTCTTTTATTGTTTTCGTGGTGCTGGGCGGACTGCTTGCCTTCAAGTGGCGACGCGTGATGTTTCTGCACCTGCCGGCTGTTATCTGGGCAGTATTACTGGAACTGAACAGCTGGATCTGTCCGCTGACACCCTGGGAACAGCAGTTGCGACAGGGGGCGGGCGAGGCCGGCTATACAGGCAGTTTTATCGCACACTACCTGATGCCGGTGCTGTATCCACCCGGTCTGGATGAGCCTGCCCAGCTGATGCTGGCGGTTGCCGTGATCCTGATCAACCTGTTGATCTATGGTTGGCTGCTGGGCCGGCGGGTATTCGGATCACCGCTGCGCTAACATGGAAGCTGCTGCCGACTCCCAGGGAGGCGTAACACAGGATGACACGCTCGATAGGCCCTGAACTGCGCCACCACTGGCGCAGATTCTCATCGACAGCGGCTGGCCGCTGGTTGTTCAGCAAGGCGCTGGGCAAAGTGGTGCCGTACACCGGCATACTTGGTGCCCGCGTGGAAGTGCTGGCGCCGGGGCAGTGCGTGGCGTCGCTGCGTGAGCGACGTGGTGTACGCAATCACCTGCGCTCGGTGCATGCCATGGCGCTGGCCAATCTCGGCGAAATGGTGACCGGGCTGGCCCTGATGAACAGCCTGCCGGAACGGGCGCGTGGCATCCTTACCGGTTTCGAAATGGATTACCTCAAGAAGGCACGCGGCAGGCTGGTTGCGGAATGCCGCTGCGAGGTACCAACGGACAATGCCGAGCGGGAATATATCCTGGGTGGCGAGATTCGTGATGCGGCAGGCGACGTGGTTGCCGTGGCGCGGGCGCGCTGGCGCATTGGGCCGGAATAACCGTGGAAACTGCGCTGACCCGTATGCTGAACATCGAGGTGCCGCTGATATGCGGCGCCATGTACCCGTGCTCCAATCCCGAACTGGTCGCCGCGGTATCGGAGGCCGGTGGTATCGGTATCGTGCAGCCACTGAGTTTGAGTTATGTGCACGGCCATGATTTCCGCGCGGGGTTGCGTTACATACGCAGCCTTACCGACAAGCCGATTGGTGTCAATCTCATCATTGAGCGCAGTTCAAAGAAGTACATGGAGCGTGTGCGCCAGTGGCTGGATATCTCGCTGGAAGAAGGGGTTCCGTTCCTGGTGACTGCGCTGGGTAATCCTGACTGGGTGGTGGCGCGTGCTGCCCCGGCCGGTGTGACGGTGTTTCATGACGTGACCAACCGGCGTTGGGCGGAGAAGGCGCTGGACGGAGGCGTTGACGGGTTTATCTGTGTGAACAACCGTGCGGGTGGCCACGCCGGTACACTGCCAGAACAGCAATTGCTGGACGAGATCGGCCCGCTTGGCAAACCGCTGGTGTGCGCCGGTGGTATCGGTACGCCGCAGCAGTTTGCCGAGGTCGTGCGCATGGGCTACGCGGGTGCACAGCTGGGGACGCGCTTTATCGCGAGCGCCGAGTGTACGGCGCATGACGATTACAAGCAGGCCATCGTGGCCGCCGCTGAACAGGATATCGTGCTGTCGGAGAAAATTACCGGGGTGCCGGTGTCGATTATCCGTACGCCGTATATCGAGAAGATGGGCGTGCGTGCCGGACCACTGGCGAAGTGGCTGTTGCGCGGTCGTCGCAGCAAACACTGGATGCGTATGCTGTATTCCCTGCAGTCGATATGGAAGCTGAAACGGGCATCACAGCAGGGTATGGATTACCGGGACATATTCCAGGCCGGCAAGAGTGTGCAGGGTATCCATGCCGTCGTGCCGGCCGCTGAGATTGTGACGGAGTATGCCGCTGCGTTGCAGGGGGAGGGCCGCTGACGCGCGTTAAATGTACTGCAACAGCGTTGCTATACTTGTGTTATCAGTACAATCCTTATCAAGGAGGTGGGTCATGAACAATCCGACAAAGCCTGATGAGGGTGCCACTATCTCCTGTGTGGTTTGTCTCAAGGAGCTACCGGCTGACCAGGCCAGCAAGGTAGAGCTTGAGGACTATGTGAGGTATTTCTGCGGGCTGGACTGTTACCGGAAATGGCAGCAGCAAGAGGGCAAGGCGGCAGAAGAATAAATGCGCCAGTTTACTGTCCTGATGTGAGGTGGTGGATTTGCATCAGTAGTCTGGATCTTCCTGTTCTTCCTGCAACTCGCGCAGGTAGCGGAACAATGCGCGGGCTGCCCCCGGCGGCTGCCCGGTGTCCTGTTCCTGGCGTGCCTGGCGCACCAGCTTGCGCAGGTGCTGTCGGTCAGTGCGCGGGAATTCGGCGAGCACCTCAGGCACGGCGGCATCCCCCTTGACCAGCAACGATTCACGCAGCGATTCGAGCAGGTGGAACTCCCGTGTTGAGGTCAGGTGCTGGTGTTCGCGGGACTGCACGATGGCCCGTATCGGTTCCGCATCGATCTCACTTATCAGTTTTCCAATATACTGAAGCTGGCGCTTGCGGGCCGAGTTCGAGTGTATTTTCTTTGCCGTCAGCAGGGCATCCAGCAATTGCTCCGGCATGTCCAGCTGGCGCAATGCATCATCGCTGAAATCCAGCAGTTTCAGTCCCAGCTGTTTTAGCTCGTCGAGATCACGCTTGCGCTGTGATCGGCTTATTTCGTCCTGATCATCGTGTTTCATGCGCCGCCAAGGATAACCGGTTTCACCGGGTTTGTCCGCGCCGCAGTCGACCGGTAGAATCGCTCGTCTTACACAGGAACCGAACATGACAAGCAAGCCGATGACTGAACAGGCCGAATCACTGCCAGAATCCTCCAGACTTGAGGAAATGGTGCAGGACATCATTAGCCAGGCTCGCGCGGCGGGTGCCGACGAGGTTGAGGCGGGCGTCAGTATCGATGCGGGCCTGTCGGTGACCGTGCGTCTCGGCGAGACCGAGACGCTGGAGTTTAATCGTGACCGCGTGCTGGGGCTGACCGTGTACTTCGATCAACGCAAGGGTACGGCGACGACCGCGGATTTCGAACCGGACGGGATTGCCGCCACCGTCAAGGCCGCCTGTGACATTGCGCGCTATACCAGTCAGGACCCCTGTGCCGGGCTGGCCGACCCGGAGCGCCTGGCCACGGTGATTCCCGACCTGGACCTGTACCATCCTTGGGACCTGCAGGCCGAGCAGGCGATTGAACTGGCGACAGAGTGCGAGGATGCCGCGCGCGGGGTGGATGAACGCATCGAGAATTCCGAGGGCGCCACTATTGCAAGCTATGTTGGTATGCGCGTGAAGGGCAACAGCAATGGTTTTCTTGGTGGCTACCGCAGCAGTTACCACAGCATCAGCTGTTCGGTGATCGGGCGGCAGGACGAGCAGATGCAACGCGATTACTGGTCCTATGCTGCGCGTGACCGGGCCGACTTGCAGGCGCCGGCAGACGTCGGGCGCATGGCCGGCGAGCGCACCATCCAGCGGCTCGGCGCGCAGCGGTTGTCTACGCGCCAGGCCCCGGTGATAGTCGCGGCGGAGATCGCCGGCAGCCTGTTCGGAAATTTCATCAATGCCATCAGCGGCAGCAACCTGTACCGCAAGTCCAGTTTCCTGCTCGATCACCTCGGCAAGCCGGTGTTCCCGGAATTCATGCATATCCACGAGCAACCGCTGTTGAAGAAGGCGCTTGGCAGTGCTCCCTATGATTCAGAGGGCGTGGTTACGGCGGCACGTGATATTGTGCAGGACGGCATCCTGCAGGGGTATGTGCTGAACAGCTATGCCGCACGCAAGCTGGGCATGCAAACCACCGGCAACGCCGGCGGGGTGCGCAATCTGACCGTTGATCCGGGCGACAAGGACCTTGCCGGGTTGCTGAAGACCATGGGCACGGGTCTGCTGGTCACCGAGTTCATTGGTTTCGGGGTCAACATCGTTACCGGGGACTATTCACGCGGCGCAGCCGGTTTCTGGGTCGAGAACGGCGAGATCCAGTACCCGGTGGACGAGATCACCGTGGCCGGCAATCTGAATGATATGTTCATGGGTATTGTCGAGGTGGGCAACGATATTGACCTGCGTGGTAACACCCGTTCCGGCTCGGTGCTGATCGAGCAGATGACAATCGCGGGGTCGTAGGGTTAGCTCGCGGGAGTAAAGAAGAAATTCTCAGGAAAAGGCACAGAGAGAAAATATTGTCGTTCCCGCGCAGGCGGGGAGACAGGGTTTTTCTATTTGTTCCAGGTGACTAATTAATCAAATCAGGAAGATCGTTCCCAGCCCCAGGAATACCATGAAGCCGACCACGTCGGTAACAGTGGTAAGCAGTACCGTGCCGGCATGGGCCGGGTCAATCTTCATGCGTTTCAGAATGAACGGGATCGACAGGCCGGCAACGGCGGCGCAGACCAGATTGATGATCAGGGCTGCGGCGATAATGACGCCGATGTTGGTGCTCTGAAACCACAGTGCGGAGATCACCGCGACCACCAGTGCCCAGCCGATGCCGTTGATCATCGACACGGACAGTTCCTTGTACATCAGCCAGCGCGCATTGCTGATGCCGACCTTGCCCAGCGCCAGACCGCGGATCACGATGATCAGTGTCTGGCTGCCGGCGATGCCGCCCATGCTGGCAACAATCGGCATCAGCACGGCAAGTGCCACGACCTGTTCGATGGTGGCCTGGAACTGACCGATGACCCAGGAGGCAAGGAACGCGGTGAACAGGTTGATACCGAGCCAGATGGCACGCCGGCGCGCACTCTTGAAGATGGGTGCAAAGGTGTCGTCATCCTCGTCCAGGCCGGCCATGCGCATCAGGGAGTGGTCAGCGTCATCACGGATCACGTCCACCACGTCGTCGATGGTGATACGACCCAGTAGCTTTCGATTTTCGTCTACCACCGGGGCCGACAGCAAATCATAGTTCTCGAACATGCGCGCCACGTCATCGTCCGGCGTGGTCGCCGGGATAGGCCTGATGCCACGGTCCATGACGGCGGCCACCATCATGTCCGGGTCATTGGTCAGCAGCGTGGTCAGGGGCAGGGCGCCACGGTACTGGTCGGTGCGGTCGACCACGAACAGGGTGTCAGTGGCAGCGGGCACCTCTCCGTGCAGGCGCAGGTAGCGCAGCACCACATCGAGCGTGACATCCGCACGCACGGTGACCACGTCCACGTTCATCAGGCCGCCGGCGGTATCTTCGGGGAAATGCAGGATTGCTTCCAGACGCTCGCGGTTCTGCTTGTCCATGGAGCGCATGACTTCGTTGGTAACGGTGCCGGGCAGGTCCTGCAGCAGGTCGACCAGGTCGTCTGCATCCAGACCCTCGGTCGCCGCGACCAGGTCATGGGTCTCCATTTCCTTGATGAGGTCGTTGCGGACTTCCTCGTTTAGCGCGACCAGCGTTTCACCGCGATCGTCCGCGTCCACCAGTTCCCAGAGAATCTCACGCGGGCCGTGCGGGAAGGACTCCAGCAGCTCGGCAATCTCGGATGCATGCAGGTTGGTCAGCAGGTAACGGACCTGGCCGGCGGCGCCGGAGTCGAGTGCGCGGGTCAGGCGGTCAAGCCGGGTTTCGGTGTTCTGGCTGCTAATCGTGTCGGTCATGTCGGCAAGCTTCACGGTAGCGCGGCGTTACGGCTGCGCAGGCTGGGCGCAGTGTAACAGCACAACAGTCATTCAGTAAGGTTGCTGTTGAGCGATTCGATACGTGCATGGATCTGACCGGCCTTGGTGTTGCCGAGCAGTTCTTCCACCAGTGGCCGGAGCTTGCCGATATTGCTGTTGTTGATGACGCGCTTTACTTCCTGCAGGGAGGTGTGGTGCATGCTGAATTCGCACAGGCCCATGCCCAGCAGCAGCCGGGTATAGCGCGGGTCGCCGGCCATTTCCCCGCACATGGCAACCGGGATGCCGGCGTCGCGTCCCGCATCGATGGTCATCTTGATGAGCCGGAGCACGGCCGGGTGCAACGGGTCGTACAGGTAGTTCACCTCGTCATCCACGCGGTCGATGGCCAGCGTGTACTGGATCAGGTCATTGGTGCCAATAGACAGGAAATCCAGGCGTGCCGCGAAATCCGCTGCTGACAGTGCCGCGGCCGGCACCTCGATCATACCGCCAATGCGGATATCAGGGGAAAACGCCTGTCCCTCGCGTTGCAGGGTGTTGCGCGTTTCGTCAACCAGCGCCAGCAGCTGCTGCAGTTCCTGGGTATTGGAGAGCATCGGGACCATCATGTGCACCGGGCCAAACGCCGAGGCACGCAGGATGGCACGCAGTTGCGGCCTGAACAGCGACATGTCCTTGAGACACAGCCGGATGGCGCGCAGGCCAAGCGCGGGATTGCTGCCGCTGCGACTGCTGCCGCTGTCGACCTGCTTGTCCGCACCCATGTCCAGGGTGCGGATGGTCAGCGGTTTGCCCTTGAGGGCTTCGATGACGCCCTTGTAGCAATCGAACTGTTCTTCCTCATCAGGCGGCGTGGCGCGGTTCATGAACAGGAATTCGGTCCGGTACAGGCCGACGCCGGCGGCGCTGGCCAGCCCGTCTGTATTGATATCTTCGGGTAATTCGATGTTCGCCATCAGGTTGACCGGCACCTCGTCCAGCGATACGGCGGGTTTTAGTGACAGTCGTGCCAGGTCCAGGCGTCGCTGCTGCTCGGCCTGCTGGCGTGCCCGGTAGTGGGTGAGGGTGTTCTCGTCCGGGCTGGCAATGAGGATGCCCTGCAGGCCATCCAGGATGATTGTCTCGCCATCGCGCAGGTAGTGCTGCACGCCATGCACGCCGACCACGGCAGGAATTTCCATGCTGCGTGACAGGATGGCGGTATGCGAGAGCGGGCCGCCGTACTCGGTAGCAAATGCCGCGATGCCCTGGTGTTCCAGCAGCACGGTCTCTGCCGGGGTCAGGTCGTCAGCGAGTACGATGGCATGTTGAAGTTCCTTGCTGTCGCTGCCGCCGTTTTCCTCTCCGCGGCCCAGCAGGATGCGCAGGATGCGGTTGATGACATGGTCGACGTCGTCGCGACGGGTGCGCAGGTACGGGTCATCCATTTCCTCAAAGACGTTGACGATTTCATCGCGCTGTAACTTCAGTGCCCACTCGGCATTGCAGCCGTGCAAACGGATGAGTTCGACGGGGGTGGTGCTGATGGTTGCATCGTCGAGCATCAGCAGGTGGGTTTCGATGAAGGCCGAAATATTGATGCTGGTATCTTCGGGGATGCGCCCCATTAAGGATTCCAGTTGCCTGCGTGCGGTTTCGACGGCCTCCAGAAAACGCGCGACTTCTTCATCCAGTAATGATTCAGGGAGGTTGCCTTCCAGTACTTCGACGCTGCCACGCAGGAAGTGTGCCTTGCCTATGGCAATGCCGCGGGATACGCCGATACCGGATAAAGCCAGGCTCATCTGCGTGTTTTCTCCTGTCGTTGTGTGACGGTCGCTGCGGAGTGGTCGTACTCTATTCGTTCTCTCCGAACCGGTCCGCAATCAGTTGCTCAAGGCTGTCGAGCGCTGCCACCTCGTCTGTGCCCGAGGCATAAATAATCAGTTCCGTGCCGCGTGATGCGGCCAGCATCATCACACCCATGATGCTCTTGCCATTGACGCGTTGCCCGTTCTTCGAGAGATCGATCTCGCTGGTAAAGGACGCCGCCGTGGTGACCAGCTTGGCGGCTGCGCGCGCGTGGAGCCCGAGCTTGTTGACGATGGTGACGGCTCTTTGCACCATATCAGGATGCCTGTTCTTGTGTGGTGATGAAAACACCATTGCGGGCGCCACTGGCGGCGATTTCAACGAGCCTGTCGTGTTGCGAATCCGGATAATTCATGATGCGCAGCAGCATGGGTACATTCACACCCGATACAGCGCTGGCATTGCAGGAATTGACCAGCCTCCCGGCGATGTTGCTGGGGGTGCTGCCATACAGGTCAGTCAGCACCAGCACGCCGCTACCCTGATCAAGGGTGTTACAGACTGCGGTGGCCGTTGCCAGTACGGTATCCGGATCACAGTCATTCGGTACCGTTATGGTTTCAGTGGCCAGCGGACAGTAGCCGAGGATGGCGGTAACGGTATCCAGTATTTCGCGACCCAGATTGCCATGTGTGATGAGTAACAGCCCGGTTTTCATTCGAGTTCCCTGTGTCGGGTCACGACTTCGCCCAGCGAGTTGCCGAGTTGGGCTGCCAGCCGGTTCACCAGGTAGACAGAGCGGTGCTGCCCGCCGGTACAGCCGATAGCAATGCTCAGGTAACTGCGATTATCCGCCTTGAAGCGCGGGATCCAGTCAGCCAGGAATTGCTCTATGTGCCGGTAGTAG
>JAOUBY010000126.1 GCA_029860045.1 Gammaproteobacteria bacterium
AACAATAGAGCGATGATTCTATCGCGCCTGCAAGGCGCTCCTACAACAATCAGGCAACCCTGTAGCGGATCGCATCCGCGATCTTTTTCGCAACAGTCAAGATCGCGCCTGCAAGGCGCTCCTACAAATCTATCTACTGCTGTAGGAGCGCCTTGCAGGCGCGATGTGTCCTTGCCCTCAGGTGATCTTCTTCACCCCGTCTTCGCTCCCCAGCAACAGTACGTCTGCCGGACGCAGTGCGAACAGTCCGTTGGTCACCACGCCGGGGATATTGTTCAGCTCCTGTTCCAGCTTTGCCGGCTCCATGATGCGCAGGTTGTGCACGTCGAGGATGTCGTTGCCGTTGTCGGTGACGAAGCCTTCGCGGTAGATCGGCTGGCCGCCGCGCTTGACCATCTCGCGTGCCACCATGCTGCGTGCCATCGGGATGACCTCGATCGGTAGCGGGAATTCGCCGAGCACGTCGACCAGCTTGCTGGCATCTGCAATGCAGACGAATTTTTCGGCGCTGGCGGCAACTATTTTTTCGCGGGTCAGTGCGCCGCCGCCGCCCTTGACCAGGTGCAGGTGGTGATTGGACTCGTCCGCGCCATCAATATAGACAGACAGTTCGCCGGCGGCATTCAGATCCATGACCGGGATGCCGTGGGCCGCCAGTCGTTCGGCGCTGGCGCGCGAGCTGGCCACCGTGCCGTCGATCCTGCTTTTAATGTCGGCCAGGCAGTCGATAAAGTGGTTGGCGGTAGAGCCGGTGCCGATGCCGATAATCGTACCGGGGACGACATACTGCAGTGCCGCCTCGGCCACCATTTTTTTCATTTCATCCTGTGTCATGTGTATGCTCCAGACAGTGATTAACACTGATAATACCCGTGCCGTGGTTGCTTGTCATGGCTGGCCGGCAGCGGCCGGGCGGGTGGCTGGGCAAGTTTGATTTGACCTGTTACTGTACGTGGCATGCTGAAAAGGTATCTGCAAAAAATACGCAATAGCCAGGTCTACGACGTGGCAATCAACACGCCACTGGTCACTGCTGACCGGCTGTCACTGCGCCTCGATAACCGCGTCCTGATGAAACGCGAGGACATGCAGTCAGTGCATTCTTTCAAGCTGCGTGGTGCCTATAACAAGATAGCCAGTCTCAGCAAGGAAGAATGTGCGCATGGGGTAATCGCTGCCTCGGCCGGTAACCACGCACAGGGCGTGGCACTGGCTGCCCGCAAGCTGGGCGTCAAGGCGCTGATTGTCATGCCGCGCACCACGCCTTCGATCAAGGTCGAGTCGGCCAGGGACTATGGTGCGCGCATCAAGCTGGTCGGGGATACCTATGATGATGCCTATGCCTGGGCGGCCGAGCATGCCGAGGCGAAGGGTATGACGTTTATTCACCCCTATGATGATGCCCTGGTGATTGCGGGGCAGGGGACGGTTGGTCTGGAGATATTGCAGGACCATCCGGACAGGATCGATGCCATCTTTGTACCGGTCGGTGGCGGCGGGCTGATTGCCGGTATCGCCCTGGCCGTCAAGGCGCTGCGCCCCGAGATCCGTGTAATCGGTGTGGAGCCGGATGAGGCGCCCTGTATGTACGAGGCGCTGCGGCGCGGCCGGCGTGTGAAACTCCGGCAGGTCGGCATCTTCGCGGACGGTGTCGCGGTGCGCCAGGCCGGCAAGGAGCCCTACCGGATAGCCCGTCAGCATGTCGACGAGGTCATGACCGTCAGTACCGACGAAATCTGTGCGGCCATGAAGGATATTTTTGACGACTGTCGCTCGGTCGTCGAACCAGCCGGTGCGCTTGCGGTTGCCGGTATCAAGAAATACGTCGAAAGCAGCGCTGTAACCGGGCAGTGCCTGGTTGCTGTCAACAGTGGCTCGAATATCAACTTCGATCGTTTGCGCCACGTGGCCGAACGTGCCCAGCTCGGCGAGCAGCGCGAGGCCCTGCTGGCGGTGACCATTCCCGAACAGCCGGGCAGCTTCCGGCGCTTCTGTAGGACCATTGGCAAGCGCGGTATCACAGAGTTCAACTACCGGTATGCGGATGCCAGCAAGGCACACGTGTTTGCCGGTGTGCGGCTGGACGATGGAGACAGTGAACGCCACGTGCTGGTCAGCAAGTTGCGTGAGGCGGGTTACCCTGTCGAGGATTTGACAGATAGCGAGATTGCCAAGCTGCATATCCGGCACATGGTGGGTGGACGGGTGCCGGGGCTTAAGGACGAGTTACTGTTCCGCTTCCAGTTTCCGGAACGTCCCGGTGCATTGCTGCAGTTTCTTTCCTCGATGGGCAAGCGCTGGAACATCAGCCTGTTTCATTACCGCAACCATGGCGCCGACTACGGTCGGATACTGGTGGGTATCCAGGTACCCAGGAAGAGTCGCAAGGCGTTCCGGGCTTCGCTCGACAAGCTCGGCTATGTGTACTGGGAAGAGACCGACTGCCCGGCGTATCAACTGTTTCTTGGCAATGACTGATACATTCAGGATCGCGCCTGCAAGGCGCTCCTACCCGAATTAGTTATACCTGCAGGAGCGCCCTGCAGGCGCGATCTTTTCAACACCCCCATCGCGCTTGAGAAGCGCTCCTACCCAATAGGTGCACCTGCCCTCTCACGACCCTCGCACATCCCTGCACACCGTAGGAGCGGATCTCATCCGCGATCCTTTCGATAAATCATCACGCGGCGTCCCTGTATCCCTGCAGGCATAAAAAAAGCCCGGGAAAACCCGGGCTTTTTTGTGTTTGTGGTGGACCTGGCAAGCAGGCTCCACATACACAGACTGCTAGCGACGCTTCCTGCGTACAGCCTTCTTACGCTTCGGCGCAGCCTTGCGCTTCTTGGTTGCAGCTTTACGCTTCTTCGGAGCGGCCTTCTTCCGCTTCGTTGCAGCCTTCTTGCGCTTCGGTGCAGCCTTCCTCTTCTTCTTGGTTGCAGCCTTCTTGCGCTTAGGTGCAGCCTTCCTCTTCTTCTTGGTTGCAGCCTTCTTGCGCTTCGGTGCTGCCTTGCGCTTCTTGGTTGCAGCCTTCTTACGCTTCGGTGCTGCCTTGCGCTTCTTGGTTGCAGCCTTCTTGCGCTT
>JAOUBY010000127.1 GCA_029860045.1 Gammaproteobacteria bacterium
GGTCAGCGAGAACCTGATCTTTACCGGCGGTAAGCCCGGCGACCTGATGACGGTGGCGACCCATCCCAAGGATGCCAATGAATGGTTCGGTACAGTGCCGCCTGATCTGACCGTGATTGCCCGTTCACGCGGTGCCGACTGGCTGTATACCTACCTGCGCAGTTTCTACCGTGATGATTCCAAGATTATCGGTGTGAATAACCTGGCGTTCCCGGATGTCGGTATGCCGCACGTGATGTGGGAGCTGCAGGGCTGGCAGGAGCCGGTGATTACCACGGCCAAGGACCACAACGGCCACGAGGTCAAGTCTGTTTCCCTCAAGCTGGTCGAACCCGGTCTGCTGAGTCCGAAGGAATTCGACCGCGCTGTGCGTGACCTGGTCAATTTCCTTGACTACATGGGGGAGCCGGCCAAGCATGAACGTCGCGCCCTGGGCGTGAAGGTCATAATGTTCCTGTTACTGTTACTGGTGTTTTCCTACCTGATGAAGCGTGAGTTCTGGAAGGACATACATTAAGCCGATATGGCAATAATGAAATCTAAAGTGGGGGACATCTGATATGGCACTGGTAGCCAACCGACGTTCGGTAATGAACCTGTTTTCTTCGCCTAGCTGCCCACAGAGCCACCGCGTTCGTGTGGTGCTGGCCGAAAAGGGCATTACCGTGGAAATTGTCGATGTCGATAGCAACAAGCAGGAAGACCTGATCGACCTGAACCCCTACAACACGGTGCCGACACTGGTCGATCGCGAACTGGTTCTGTATGACCCGCGTGCAATCATGGAATATCTGGACGAGCGTTTTCCGCACCCTCCGTTGATGCCGGTCGATCCGGTCTCGCGTGCCCGCACCCGGCTGGCACTGTACCGTATCGAGCAGGACTGGTACGAATTGATACCGGCGCTTGAGTCCAAGGGTGAAAAGACGGCAACCAAGGCCCGCAAACAATTGCGTGACAGCCTGACTTCCAGTGCCGAGGTGTTTGCCGCCAAGCCGTTCTTCCTGAGTGACGAATTCTCACTGGTTGATGCCAGTGTGCTGCCGATCCTGTGGCGTATCAAACACTATGGTATCGAGTTGCCCCGCCAGGCCAAGCCGGTCATCGACTACGCGGAGCGTTTGTTCGAGCGCGAGTCATTCCAGGAAAGTCTGTCCGAGGCCGAGCGCGAGATGCGCGATTGACAGCCGGGTTCCCGGCCGTGTAACCACCGTTGGCATGCCGTCCGAAACAACATTGGTGTTGCGGCGGTAATCCGGGTATTGTTTTCCCATGACTACCAGCCGTCCCTACCTCGTGCGTGCGATCCATGAATGGATCCTTGATAACGACATGACGCCACACCTGCTGGTCGATATCGAGGGAGAGGGAGTGGAAATACCGGCACAGCAGGGCCAGAACGGGAAGATCGTGCTCAATATCAGTCCGAGTGCGGTGGAAGGCCTCAACCTTGGTAACGATGCCGTTGCATTCCGCGCGCGATTCGGCGGCATCGCAACAGACGTTCATGTCCCGCTGGATTCCGTGCTTGCTATCTATGCCAAGGAGAACGGTCGTGGCATGGTGTTCAACGAGGATGAGAACGATCCTGAACCCGGTGATTCAACCGGTAAAACAAGCAAGCGACCTTCACTCAAAATCGTCAAGTAAATCGCATCACACAGACGGGTCCTGACGTACCTGTTCAAGCCGTATCCGTGCAGCAGAAACACCGTGTTCGCGCAGGCAGTTCTCTACCGGCTCCCTGAGTGGTGCCGGCACGCAGGCATAGAAATCCAGTCCATTAATATCCTCCAGTTCAGCCAGGACGCCCGGTAGCAGTGCCTCCACCGGCACAGTATCGGTTGCCTGTAACGGCGTGTAGTGGAAGTTGTCCAGCGCGTCATCCCATGAGCGGCACAGGTTGTCGAGGTAGTGACTGTTGTCTGGCGTGGTGATCCAGTAGAGGCGCAGTTCCTCGGCGATATCCAGTGCCATGGCATGTTCAATCAGGCTCTTGACCGGGCCAAAGCCCGCGTTTACGGCGATGAAAACGAGCGAACGCGGCGAATCCTCGTCAAGGGTAAACTCACCGCCTGGGCCCCTTATGGTCAGGTTGTCATTGGCCTTGATATCCGCCAGCCGCCCGGTGAACGGATTGTCAGCTACAACCGGGATGTGGAACTGCAGGTTCATGTCATCACAGGGGCAACTGGCGATAGAGCAGTCCTGTGTCTGCTGACCGTCGAGCTCGATTGACAGGTACTGGCCGGCGAGAAAGCGCAGTCGCCGGGTGCGTGGTGTTTTTGCATGCAATACGATGATCCGGCCATCGGGCTGCTCGACCTTCTTTACCTTGATCTCGATTTCCTGGGGCGGGATATCATGTGCACCGAGGGCCTCGTCGGCTTCCAGTACCACGTCGGTCACGGCGGTGTTGGAGCAGGCAAGGATGTATCCCAGTCCTTTCTCGGCCTCGGTCAGCACGTAGTCATGCGCAGCAATCTTCTTGACCTGGCCGGATACCACCTTGCATTTGCACTGGCCGCAATTGCCGTTACTGCAGCCATAATCGAGTGCCAGTCCGCCACGCAGTCCTGCCTCCAGTATGGAGTCGGAACCCTCGATGAAAAACTCGTGCCCGCTGGGCAGGACGCGAACCTGTGCTGCCATAACTCTCAGCAATGCCTCTTTTGCAATGATCCCGGAATCGTCGTCGGTGATTTCCAGGGTTCTTAGTGTCTGGAAGAACCAGTCCCTCAGTGAGCTGAATGCGTCCTCCTGCGAGGTGTCGTCGTCCGCGGACAGTTCCGCGAATTTCTTCCCCAGGTTCTCGATCAGGTCACCGTTGCGACGTGCCTCCTGGCGAGCCTTCGCCAGTTCACTGCCCAGTGACAGGATGCGTGCGGCCAGCATGTCGGCGTCCGGCTTGTCTTCCTGTGGCCTGATGATCTTGTTGACCGCCTGTTCCATGATGGTCTCGACCCGGTCCAGCATGCTGGTGTCCTCGACCTCGGTCTGCGGATAGGCGTGCAACAGATCGGATAGTAACAGTTC
>JAOUBY010000083.1 GCA_029860045.1 Gammaproteobacteria bacterium
GCAATGTGTCGAGGTATGCCCGGTAGAGTGTATCCCGGTCAACCCGGAGTACCAGGAAAGTCGTGAAGCGCTGCAGCTCAAGTATGAAGGTCTGATGAAAAAGGAGGCAGGATGAACACTGCACGGTTACTCGTTTGCATAAGGCCCCTGTGCGGGGCCTTATTGCTGTTCGTGCTGTCAGGTTGCACGCAGAACGGTAATTCAGGTGCGGGGCATGACGCCGCGATTGCCAGTGCGCATCCGCTGGCGACGCAGGCCGGCATGGAAATACTGGCCGCTGGCGGCAATGCCTTCGATGCCGCGGTTGCGGTGAGTGCCGCACTGGCCGTGGTGGAACCGTATGGCTCGGGGCTGGGTGGTGGTGGATTCTGGTTGTTGCATCGTGCCAGCGACGACCTTGAGGTCATGGTTGACGGGCGTGAGAAGGCCCCGCAGGCCGCACACAGTGACATGTACCTCGATGAGCACGGTGACGTGGTGCCGGGGCTGTCGGTGAATGGCGCGCTGGCTGCCGGTATCCCGGGTGAGCCAGCGGCGCTGGTACATATTGCGCAACACTATGGACGCCTGCCCCTGCGGCGCACGCTGGTGCCGGCAATCCGGCTGGCGCGCGAGGGTTTCGTGGTAGAGGCGATTTACCAGCGCCTGGCGCAGTTCCGTCTCGAGGCGCTGCAACAGGATACCGGCGCAGCCGCGATCTTTTTGCATGAAGGGACCATTCCCGAGGCAGGTCATCGCATCATTCAGGAGGACCTGGCCGGCACGCTGGAGGCCATTGCACAGAGCGGCAATAACGGTTTCTATGCCGGGGAAATTGGCGAAAGGCTGGTCGCCGGCGTGACGGCCGCCGGCGGTGTCTGGTCGCTGGATGACCTGGCCGATTACAAGGTGGTGGAACGTGAACCGGTCCGTGGTGAATACCGGGGCATGTCCATTACCTCGGTTGCACCGCCTTCCTCCGGGGGTGTCGCACTGGTTGAGATACTCAACCTGCTGTCAGAGTTTGAACTGGACAAGCTGGGACGGGCCGACCGTGTTCACGTCGTTGTCGAGGCCATGCGCCGCGCCTACCGCGACCGGGCGGAGTTCCTCGGTGACAGCGACTTTGTCGAGGTGCCGGTGAGTCGCCTGACCAGCCATGAGCATGCCGCAAAACTGGCCACTTCGATTGATATGAACAGGGCTACACCCAGTGCCGCGCTGCCGGGGCAGCGGGTGCCGGATGGTGGCGACAACACCACGCATTTCTCGGTGCTGGATGCCGATGGCAACCGTGTTGCCGCCACACTCAGTATCAATTACCCGTTCGGTGCCTGCATGGTACCGACCGGTACCGGTGTGTTGCTGAATGACGAAATGGATGACTTTTCCGCCAAGCCCGGTGTGCCGAATGTTTATGGGCTGGTGGGTGCGGAGGCCAATGCCATTGCGCCCGGCAAGCGCCCCCTGTCCAGCATGTCACCCACCTTTGTGGAATCTGCTGACGGCGTAGCGATTCTCGGTACGCCCGGCGGCAGCCGCATCATCACCATGGTGCTACTGGGTATCCTGGATCTTGCAGATGGCAGACGGCCCGAGTCCTGGGTAAGCCTGCCGCGCTTTCACCACCAGTACCTGCCGGACGTGGTGCAGTACGAGGTGGATGCCCTTGATGAGGCCGCGCTGAAGATGCTGGCGGCGAAAGGGCATGACCTGAAGCCGCACCAGTCAACCTGGGGGAACATGCAAGCCGTTTATCTCGACAAAAACACCGGGGCGGTGTTCGCCGCCAGTGATCCGCGCGGGATGGGGGCGGCGCAGGTCGGTATTCTTCACGATAAATAAAAATATCGCGGATGAGATCCGTTCCTACAGATGTTTCTATTGTTTGTAGGAGCGCCTTGCAGGCGCGATTGACCTGGTTACGGCCAGGCGTTCAGTTACTCGCCAGTCGTTCTCTTTTCCCCGTCCCTTCCAAACAGCCGTTTCCAGAACCCCGTCTCGGATTTGCTCTCCTCGGTGCTCTCCCTGTCCGTTCCGCTTGACTCGGCCCGTTCGTCGCTCCTCTGCCGCTGTTTGCGTTCGCCGTCTCTCTCCTCGGCGCTTTCCCTGTCCGTTCCGGTTGACTCGGTCCGTTCGCCGCTTCTCTGCCGTTGTTCACGCTCGCCGTCTCTCTCGCGCTGCTCGGTTTGGCCCTGTTCCCGTTCCGTGTGACGCCGTTCCCGGGTGTCATCTGCAGTGCCGCTCTGCTCAGGATGTTCGTGTGCTTCGTCATCGTGAGTATGGCTGTCATTCTTCGTGTCCTTGCCGGCTTTCCCGGCTTTTCCGGGTTTGCCTTCCTCGCGTTTGAAGCTGGCTTTCTCGCTGGCGCTTTCATAGGCCTTGTCGCTGGGTCCCTTGCCACCTTTCTCGGCCAACACCGGCCCGGGCAGCATCAATATCATTAGCAGGGACAGTGTGAGGTTAAATGCTTTCATGGGTTATCTCCTGGTAGGGAACGGATGTAATTACATTGTGCAATTCTGAAACAGTCCGCGATGCATCGATGGATAAAATTATATCGCAGGAAATTTTATTTCTCCGCCGACGCAACCCAGGTCGTGCCGCGCATGCGCAGGGTATCCCCCTGCCTGAGTTGCTCGGCCGCGGCAATCACTTCGCTGGCATAGGCCTTGCGGGTGGCAGTATCCAGTTGATTAACAAGCATCATTATCGGGGCCGCGAGGTCTGACATGGCCTCCCAGTATTGCTGTCCGTTTTCCACCTCGACCACATCGATCTCGACCGACTCCAGCACCACGTTGCGGAAACCGGCGGACTCGATGACCTGTTGCAGGTGCTGCGGGTCGGCCAGAGCAAAAATGCCGGGGGTGCCGGGTGGTGGCCTGGGCAACTCCATGTGATTGGCGAGCACCTGCATCAGCAGGCCGACAAACGGGTTCTGGTCCGGCGCCGTCCAGCAGGCGACTGCAAGCCGTGCATTGTCCTTCATGACGCCGTGGACCAGCGCCAGGCAGGCCGTGGGTTCCGGCATGAACATCAGACCCCAGCGACAGGTTACGGCATCGAAGGTGCTGGCGGGAAAATCCAGTGTCTCGCCATCGACACACTGGTATTCGATATTGGTTACACCCTGGAGTTCGGCCTTGCGACGCGCATAATCAAGCATGGCATCGGTCAGGTCAGTGCCGACGACCCGGCCACTGGCGCCAACCCGTTTTGCCGCCGTCAGTGAGGGTTCACCGACGCCGGAGGCGATATCCAGCACGCGGTGACCGGCACGGATGCCGGCCATGTCCAGCATGCGCTCTGTAACGGGTGCTGCGCCACGGGCCAGTAATGCATCGCGGCGATGCCAGCCGTCTGCGACGGATGCCCACGCATTGCGCTCGCGCTCCTTGAATTCAGCATTGTGCTGTGACGACATTTCTTCTCCCTTGCCAAGTGCTACCCGTTACCGCCCTCTGCTGGAGAAGGTGATCATAAATGAAGTCACTGCTGCTGCTTACACGACAATATGCAGTGCCAGCCACGGCACGAGATTAAACAGGAAAATGGCCAGTTTGTAGATAGCCATGCCCAGGTAATGCGTGGCATCAAAGCGCTCCACCGAGAGCCGGAACCAGCGGCCGTGAAAGCGGTACACCCAGTCATGTGCAAGAGTGAAGAACAGGAACCACCACAGGAACAGGCCCATGTTGATGACGGTACACCAGCCAAGGGTCGAGCGTATTAATTCAAGTGTCATGGGTCTGTCTCGATTCAGAAACCTGTCCGGAGTATAGACCAGCGTTGCACCAGTTATTTAGATATCCGCCACTCTATTTCCCCGTATCTTTCGGCAGAGCGGCGGGTGGGGCGGGTAGTTACGGCTCCAGTTGGTCATGATAGCGACCGGCGGCGCGAATGATCGAGCGCGCAGCATCGCCATAGCGCCTGATCCACTGTTTCAGCACCGGATCGCTTATCTGGGAGCCCTGGTGCAATTGTTTTTCCAGGCGTGCAAGCCCTTCATCGGAAATGCGGTTAGCGCGCGAGACGCCGGGGTTTGGTGCCTCGGGCATTCAGATTTCGCTTGCGGAGGGCAGGTCCGAGAACAGGCTGATCGTCATCCATGCGGTGATGTCGCGGGTGAGCGCCTTGTCGCCGACAATTTTCAGCGAACCATCGCTGATCGCTTTACGGTAGGTATTGTCCCCCATCCAGATGTCTGCCATGGTTTTCACGCTGGATGTGAAGTAAATGTCGACATCGCGGCCGGGGTCGTTGACACACAGGTCAAGGTCCTCATCCTTCGCGACCAGCCACCAGTCGGGGTATTCGTCGATATCTGTGAAATGGAAGCGGATAACCGTTTCCTTGCCGATGAGTTTCTCCGGCACGATGCTGCGCTTGAGATACAGCATCAGCAACTCCACGTCGTAGTCCTTTTCGGTAAGGCTGGAGCGTGCCCAGCGCATGCCCCAGTCACCCAGTGAGCGGATCACCGGCAGCAGTTCCTTGCAGGACTCGGTCGGGAAATATTCGTAGCCCTTCTGGCCGGGAATTTTCTTCTTTACGACCAGACCGTGCCCGGCCAGGGAATCCAGGCGCTTGGAAAGAATGGTCGGGGAAATCAGGCTCAGTCCGCGCTGCAGTTCATTGAAGCGCGAGCCGCCCATCAGCAGTTCACGGATGATCAGCACCGTCCATTTTTCACCAATGATCTCTGTTGCCTTGGCGATCGGGCAAAACTGACCGTATTCCATGCGGATACACCTGTCGTGATAGTGACGGTCCCTGCGCTGCGGCAGATATCATCACTTTCCTGTAGTTGCTTACTCCACTTTATGTAGTTTGATACTACAGATCCGGGAGTATTTCGCAAAGCCAGTCTCACCTATCGTGTTTTCCAACGCAGCCTTTCTGCTGCGCAAGTCATCAACCACACGGGAGACAATGTTATGAATATGGATATGAACAAAGTCGAGGCCTTTGCCGGCCAGGTCGTTACCGATATCGCTGCTACCTTCTCGGGCGTCATGACGAACATCGGTCACAAGCTCGGGTTGTACAAGGCCATGGCCGGGGCCGGTCCGGTCAGTTCGCAGCAACTGGCCGACATGACGGGGACCCACGAACGTTACGTGCGTGAGTGGCTGAACAACCAGGTCGCTGGTGGTTATGTCACCCATGATGCTGCGAACAACACCTATACAATGCCCGACGAGCACATTCCGGTGCTTGCCGACGACGACAGCCCGGTATTCCTCGTGCCGGCACTGGATGTGGCTTCCTCGCTGTGGCTGGATGAAGAGAAGATAAGCGAGGTGTTCCGCAGCGGGCAGGGAATGGCCTGGTCCGACCATCACCACCACCTGTTCTGCGGCTCCGAGTCGCTGTTCCGTCCTGGTTACAAGGCGCACCTCACTACGAGCTGGATCAGGGCGCTGGACGGCGTTGAGGAGAAACTGCGCAAGGGTGTAAGGGTCGCCGATGTCGGCTGCGGCCACGGTGCCTCCAGCATCGTCATGGCGCAGGAATACCCTAACTCCACCTTTTACGGGTTCGATAGCCACCCCGAGTCCATCGAGATCGCGCGGCAACGCGCCAGCGATGCGGGGCTGAATGGCAATATCCATTTCAGTGTTGCAAAGGCCAAGGATTACAACGAGCGTGATTTCGACCTTATCTGTTTTATGGATTGCCTGCATGACATGGGCGACCCGGTAGGTGCTGCGAGGCATGCAAGACAGGCCTTGAATGAGGACGGTACGGTGCTGCTGGTCGAGCCGGCCGCGGGCGATGGCATACATGAAAACATTAACCCGGTCAGCCGCCTGTATTACGCGGCATCAACGGCTGTCTGTACGCCGTGTTCGATCTCGCAGGAAGTCGGTCTTGCGCTGGGCGCGCAGGCCGGCGAAAAGCGCCTGTCGGAAGTTCTGGAGGAAGCAGGGTTCAGCAACACCCGGCGTGCAACAGAGACACCGTTCAATATTATTCTGGAGGCGCGGTGTTAGAGGGCAGGGGTCGGTGACAGTCGGGGGCGGGTCCCGGTTGTTACTGGTCTTCTGATTTCTATTTCTGACACTTCGGACAATAAAATGTCGAGCGCTGTCCCTGCCTGATTTCTTTTATCGGCACCCGGCAGCTGACGCAGGGCTCGCCAGCCTTCCCGTAAACGTTCAGGTGCTGGCTGAAATATCCGGGCTTGCCTTCGCCGTTGACGAAATCGCGCAGGGTGGTGCCGCCCTGTGCGATGGAGTCATTCAGCACTTCCTTGATCATCTCTGCCAGCAGCGCATATTTTTGTCGGCTGATACGGCCGGCGGCGCGCCTGGGGTTGATGCCGGCCATGAACAGTGCCTCGGAGGCGTAGATGTTGCCGATGCCGACCACGATGTGGCTGTCCATGATGAAGTGCTTGACTGCGACCTTGCGGCCGCGTGAGTGTTCATAAAGGTAATCACCGGAAAGTTCGTCACCCAGCGGTTCGACGCCAAGCTCGCGCAGCAGGCGGTGTTTCTCGGGTGGTCGGCTGGTCCAGTGCAGGCTGCCGAAGCGCCTGGGATCAGTGAAGCGCAGTGTCTTGTAGTGCTGGAACACCAGGTCGACATGGTCGTGTTTTTCCGGAGGTACCACGGCATTGACGATGCGCAGACTGCCGGACATGCCGAGGTGCAGGATGATAGTGCCGTTCTCGGTGCCCAGTAGCAGGTACTTGGCGCGGCGCTCGACGCGGGTGATGGTTTGCCCGGTGAGGGTCTCCTCCAGCTTGTGTGTAATCGGCCAGCGCAGGTTACGGTTACGCACGACGACGCGGCTGATTTGTTGCCCCGTGATGTGCGTGGCGATGCCGCGGCAGGTAGTTTCGACTTCGGGAAGCTCGGGCATGGTCCCGAGCATAGCCCTTTGCTTCCCTGATGGGTAGATTTGGATGAAGGGGTTTCCGGGCGCTGCAGGCGCGCTATGTTACAGGTGATGCTGATTTTTGTAGGAGCGCCTTGCAGGCGCGATAAATCAGTGCTCTGTTCCGGGCTGGGTTCCCGCCTGTGATCCGCTACGGCTGTTCGGCTGGTTGCAGTGGCAGGGAAAGTAAACCTGCGCCCGCATCCGCTGCCAGGTGATACTGGATGCCCCACTCCGGGCGGGCAAGCACGAGGTCGGGTTCCAGTGAAATCAATGTGAATACAACGGGTTCGTTTTCACCCTTCATCGTCAGGGAAATCGTGTCGTCGTATGCGCCCGGTTCGAAACGGCGAACGTACAATGCACTGGCGCGTAGCCAGTTTCTCACCAGCGCATCGATGTCGTCGGCGCCGGCCATTTCGTCTTCCGGTGTGAGCTGCCAGTGTATGCCGTCGGTCCGGGTAAGCGTGAGATCCGGCAACTGCAGGGCGATGATCGATGCATCCTCCGGGAGCAGGTGGCGGCGCACAAAGTTGTTGAAGCCGGCATTGAGCAGGTGCTGGTAACGGTCCTCGACCAGGTGAATGGTCGTACCGGTCTTGATATAACGCAGCCTGTCGATTGGTTCGATATTGCCGATGGCTACCCGGGTGCCATTGAACATGACGCTGGCCTGTGGCGGGTCCAGGCCGAGCCCAATGAGATCGAGGGCCCCGGCCGGGTAGCTGCGGATACTGGTGGCCTGCAACAATGCCAGGATGGCACGTAGCTGGAAGGCATCTGCGGGTATGTGCGGGTCACCATCAAGGAACCATGTGCCGTCATGTCTACTAAAGCCCAGCGGTGCGCCTTGCAGACGCGTGATATTGATAGACGACACCTGTTCGGGCTCCAGTGCCGTGATGGCTGCCGGTGCAGTCTCCGGTTCCAGCCCCGGGCGTAACCAGACGATGGCCGCGAGCAGCACGGCCAGCAGGGCCAGTGCGAGGTTGAGCAGGGTGCGCGCCGACATCAGCGCCGCCGCCGACGCAGCCAGATGCCGACGCCACAGAGCAGCAGCAACAGCGGCAGGCCGATCAGGAATCCAAGGCCGATAATGGCGGTTATAGTTTTTCCAAGCACCAGGGTGGTGTCCGGTGCAGTCCGTACGCGAATATCAATGAAGGCATCGTCATGACTCAGCCAGTGCACGGTGTTGAGGCCCAGGCCCAGGTTACCGGCGTTGGCAAGATAGGGATTGG
>JAOUBY010000084.1 GCA_029860045.1 Gammaproteobacteria bacterium
GACCTGCTCGGTGACCCTGTGCCGGGGACGCCGTCCATGTTTGATTACCAGGCGCATGCTGATAGTGGCTCCATGCTCAATACACCCCCCACATTTGCCTGGTACCTGGCCGGCCTGGTGTTTGCCTGGCTGCGGGAGCAGGGCGGCCTTGCGGCTATGGCGGAGATCAACCAGCGCAAGTCGCAGCGACTGTATGATGCCATCGAGGCGTCCGCCTTCTACAGTAGCCCGGTAGACCTGGCCTGTCGCTCATGGATGAATGTACCGTTCACGCTCGCGAACCCGGACCTGGATGGGGCGTTCCTCGACCAGGCGAAGCCTGCCGGCCTGCTCAACCTGAAAGGGCATCGCTCGGTCGGTGGCATGCGGGCCAGCATCTACAATGCCATGCCCGAGGCCGGCGTGGACGCGCTGATCGGTTTTATGCAGGAATTCGAGCGTACACATGGCTAAAAGACCTCGTCATTGCGAACGTGGCGTGGCAATCTTGTAAACTTGGAATCAGTCGGCTGGAGGCATCTTCGTCACGTTGTTCCTCGCTATGACGGATTAACCAGAACTTTCATGACTGAGTGAGGAGAAGGGGGCTGCCCCCTTTTTCCTTTTGTAACTGACAACGGGTACACAGGCAACAATGCACAAGATTCTCACACTGAACAATATATCCCCGGTAGGGCTGGAGCATTTTCCGCGCGACAGCTACGAGGTGGCCTCGGAAATCCAGCACCCGGATGCCATCCTGTTGCGGTCCTTTAACATGCACGACATGGAGATGCCGGCATCGGTCAGGGCGATCGGGCGCGCGGGTGCGGGTGTCAACAATATCCCGGTCGACAAGATGAGCGGTGCCGGCATCCCGGTATTCAATGCGCCGGGCGCCAACGCCAATGCGGTGAAGGAACTGGTGGTTGCCGGTATGCTGATAGCCTCGCGCAATCTTTGCCAGGCCTGGGATTTTGCGCGTTCCCTGGAAGGCGAAGATGAGTCCATCCACAGGGCGGTCGAGGCCGGCAAGAAACAGTTTGTCGGTTTCGAGTTGCCCGGCAAGACGCTGGGCGTGGTCGGCCTGGGTGCCATCGGGGTGCAGGTGGCCAACGGTGCGCTGGAACTGGGCATGAACGTGATCGGCTTCGATCCCGATATTACGGTCAAGCGTGCGTGGGAGATGTCTTCACAGGTGCGCCAGGCGACCAGCATCGAGGACTTGCTGGCCAGTGTTGACTACATCACCTTCCATGTGCCGCTGGTGGATGCAACGCGTAACATGATTAATGCGGAACGGCTGCAGCGGATTCGTGACGACCTGGTAATTCTCAATTTTTCACGCGATGGCGTGGTCGATGATGAGGCGGTGGTAGCGGCTATCGATGCCGGCAAGGTGTATGCCTATGTCTGTGACTTCCCGAGCAACCTGCTGAAGAACCACCCGCGTGTCGTTACCCTGCCGCACCTGGGTGCTTCGACGCAGCAGGCCGAGGAGAACTGTGCGGTGATGGTGGCCGAGCAGGTGCGCGAGTACCTGGAAAACGGCAACGTGCGCAACTCGGTCAATTTCCCGGAGATGTTCATGCCGCGCGGCGAAGGTTATCGCATCGCGATCGTCAACGAGAACGTACCCAACATGCTGGGCCAGATCTCGACCTGCCTGGCGGAGGCCGGACTGAACATCCATGACATGCTCAACAAGTCGCGTGGCGACCTGGCCTACACGCTGGTGGACGTGGATTCGAATGCGCCACCCGAGTGTCTTGAGCATCTTGCCGCTATCGAGGGCGTGCTGAATGTGCGTGCCCTGTAACGGCGTGCCCGTGGCTGTCAATTTACGGCTGATCCGTTACTATCACAGACCATGAGTGCCGACGACCCGCTGGAAAAATTACGCAGTCGCATCGATGCACTGGATGAGCAGATCCAGCGCCTGATCAATGAGCGCGCGGCCTGTGCCAGTGAAGTTGCCGACGTCAAGCTGGCAGAGGGTGGGGATACCCATTTCTATCGCCCGGAACGCGAGGTTGCCATTCTGCGGCGTGTCAGCGAACGCAACACCGGGCCGATGCCGGCCGAGGAAATGGTGCGCCTGTTCCGCGAGATCATGTCCGCCTGCCTGGCGCTGGAAAAACCCCTGACTATCGCTTACCTCGGTCCTGAAGGTACGTTCACCCAGGCCGCGGCACTGAAACAGTTCGGCCATTCCGTGGATACACTGGCAATGGACGGCATTGATGACGTGTTCCGGGAGGTTGAGGCCGGTACGGCCAATTACGGGGTGGTGCCGGTGGAGAATTCCACCGAGGGTGTGGTGCGTCATACCCTCGACCTGTTTCAGCTGTCACACCTGCATATCTGTGGTGAGGTGCAGCTGCGTATCCATCATCACCTGTTGGTGAAGGACCCCGACGTCGCCATTACGCGTGTGCTGGCCCATCAGCAGGCGCTGGCCCAGTGTCATACCTGGCTGGAGACGAATCTGCCACACGCGGAACACGTTGCCGTGGCCAGCAATGCCGAGGCGGCGCGACTGGTCAGTACTGAACCGGGTGCTGCGGCCATTGCCAGCGAGAACGCGGCAGAGCTTTATGGGCTGGCCATCAAGACACGCAACATCGAGGACGAACCTGACAATACCACGCGCTTCCTGGTGATCGGCAAGCAGGCGGCGCTGCCGAGCGGCAATGACCTGACCTCGCTATTGATCTCGATACGCAACAAGCCCGGCGTGCTGTACACCATGCTGGAGCACATTGCCCGACACGGCGTCAGCATGACGCGTATCGAGTCGCGCCCGTCGCGCAAGGGTGTCTGGGATTACGTGTTCTTTATTGATGTTGAGGGCCACCGCGAGGATGCACCGGTTGCCGCTGTGCTGGAAGCGCTGGAAAAAGAGACGTTCGCCATCAAGGTGCTGGGGTCGTATCCGCGGGCGGTCATCTAGTTGCAATTAACTGTAGGAGCGCCTTGCAGGCGCGAATAATTTTTACCGGAGTAATCGTGCCTGCAAGGCGCTCCTACGTGTGATATCAAAAATGCCTGAAGCAGATAACCATTTCCTCGACCTTGCCGCGCCCGGCGTGCGCGCACTGCAACCGTACCAGCCCGGCAAGCCAGTGACGGAGCTGGAGCGCGAGTTCGGCATTTGCAATGCCATTAAGCTGGCGTCCAACGAAAACCCGTTCGGCCCGGCGCCAGCCGCCATTGCGGCAGGTACTGCGGCACTGCAGGGTATTGCCCGTTACCCGGAGGGCAGTGGTCATGCGCTGGTCGCCCGACTGGCGGAAAAACACGATATCCCGACCACCTGTATCACACTGGGAAACGGTTCAAACGATGTGCTGGACCTGGTGACGCGGGTGTTCCTGACGCCGCAACACGAGGCCGTATTCTCGCGGCACGCCTTCGCGGTCTACCCGATTTCGGTACAGGCCGTGGGTGCGACAGCGCGCGTGGCAGCGGCGCATGATGGAAGCCGTGGGCCGGCCTGGGGACACGACCTCGACGCCATGCGTGCGCTGGTTGGGGACGATACGCGTGTGGTTTTCATTGCCAACCCGAATAACCCGACCGGTACCTGGCTGACTGCGGCCGAGCTGGAAGGATTCATTGCCGATCTGCCGGCACATGTCATGGTCGTGGTGGATGAGGCTTACTTTGAATATGTCGGGATGGCGGATTACCCGGATGCCTCGCGCTGGCTGGACAAGTACCCGAACCTGATCGTGACGCGCACCTTTTCCAAGGCCTATGGCCTGGCCGGCCTGCGCGTGGGTTACGCGTTGTCACACCCGGGTGTTGCGGGTCTGCTGAACCGGGTTCGTCAGCCATTCAATGTCAACCTGGTGGCGCAGGCGGCGGCGCTGGCAGCACTCGATGATGACGAACACCTTACGGAATGTGTGCGCCGTAACCATGCGGGTATGCAGCAGCTGGTGGACGGCTTTGCCAAACTGGAGCTGTCGCACATCGAGTCGGCCGGAAATTTTGTCTGTGTCGACACCGGCCGGCCCGGCCAGGATGTATACCGTGCACTGTTGCAGGAAGGTGTTATCGTACGTCCGGTGGATAACTATGAAATGCCGAACCACCTGCGTGTCACGGTAGGGCGTGCCGATGAGAACGCGCGCTTCCTGGCTGCACTGGCAAAGGTGCTGGCATGATAAAGCGTCTGTGTATTATCGGGACCGGTTTAATCGGCGGGTCGCTGGCCCGCGCCCTGCGTGCGGCCGGTTATTGCGAGGAAGTGATCGGTGCGGGACGCGATGCCGGGCATTTGCGGCAGGCGGTCGAGCTCGGCGTCATCGACCGCTTTGAAACTGACCTGGCACGCGCCGTTGACGGCGCGGACATGGTGCTGGTGGCTGTACCGCTGGGCGCCATGCAGGATGTGTTTGCCACGATCCGCGGACACCTGGCAGAGGATGCCGTGCTGACCGATGCCGGCAGTGCCAAGGGCAGCGTGATAGACGCTGCGCAAGCGGCATTTGGCGAAGTGCCGGCGAACTTTGTTCCTGGCCACCCGATTGCCGGCACCGAGCGCAGCGGGGTCGAGGCCTCGTTTGCAGAATTATACCGGGACCGCCGGGTCATCCTCACGCCGTTGCCGGTTACCGATGCCGCGGCCACAGACCGCGTGCGCGCCATGTGGGAAGCCGCTGGCGCAGCCGTGGTGGAGATGGAACCGGCACACCATGACGAGGTGCTGGCCGCAACCAGTCACCTGCCCCATGTGCTGGCCTTTGCGCTGGTCGAGAGCCTGGCGCGCATGCACGACAACCAGGAAATCTTCGAGTTTGCCGCTGGCGGGTTCCGCGATTTTACGCGCATTGCCTCCAGCGATCCGCTCATGTGGCGCGACATCTGCCTGTCCAACAGTGCGGCCGTGCATGCCATGATCGAACGCTTCACGGGCGACATGCAGGTGCTGGATGCCGCGGTGCAGGAGCAGGATGGCGAGCGGATACTGGAGATCTTCCGCAGTGCGAAAGCGGCGCGTGACCGGTTTGTCGATAAATAAGCGCCGGAAGTTTGCTGATGACTGATATTAATTTCACCGTGAATCCCGGCGGCCACCTGAGCGGCGAGCTACGCGTGCCGGGTGACAAGTCGATTTCACACCGTTCCATTATGCTCGGCTCGCTCGCCGAAGGCGTGACCCGGGTTAGCGGATTTCTGGAAGGAGAAGACAGCCTCGCCACGCTGGCCGCATTCCGTGCCATGGGCGTGCAGATCGAGGGGCCCGATCAGGGTAATGTGACGGTGCACGGGGTCGGATTGCATGGACTGCAGGCGCCGCGCAAGGAACTTTACCTGGGTAATTCCGGCACCTCCATGCGCCTGATGGCGGGCCTGCTGGCCGGCCAGGCATTTACTGCCACGCTGACCGGCGACCCGTCACTGTCGGGTCGGCCAATGAAGCGCGTGGTGGACCCATTGACCGCCATGGGTGCGCGCATAGCGACGGCGGACAAGGGTACGGCGCCACTGGTGATTAACGGCGGCAGTGCACTGACCGGCATTGACTATGCCATGCCGGTTGCGAGCGCACAGGTGAAATCCAGCCTGTTACTGGCGGGCCTGTATGCCAATGGCGCCACCTGCGTGACCGAGCCGGCACCGACGCGCGATCATACCGAGCGCATGCTGAGTGGCATGGGTTACCCGTTGCAGCGCGAGGGCAACCGGGTGTGTCTGCAGGGCGGACAGGGCTTGCAGGCCATCGATATCGATATACCTGCCGACATTTCCTCGGCGGCATTCTTCCTGGTCGGCGCCAGCATTGCAGAGCATTCCGACCTGATACTGGAGCATGTCGGCATGAACCCGACGCGCACCGGGGTGATCGATATCCTGAAGCTGATGGGTGCGTCTATCACGGTGACCAATGAACGCGAGGTCGGCGGCGAGCCGGTGGCCGATTTGCGTGTGCGTTCAGCACCACTGCGCGGGATTGATATCCCGCCCGGGCTGGTGCCGCTGGCCATCGACGAATTCCCGGTGCTGTTTGTTGCCGCGGCCTGTGCCGAGGGTCGCACCGTGCTGACCGGCGCGGAAGAACTGCGCGTCAAGGAAAGTGACCGCATCCAGGTGATGGCAGACGGGCTGGTGGCGCTGGGCGTGCAGGCACAGGCAACACCGGACGGCATGATTATCGACGGCGGGCCTATAACGGCTGGCAGCGTCGACAGTCACGGCGATCACCGCATCGCCATGGCATTTGCCATGGCTGCCCTGCGGGCACAGGGCGCCATCGAGATTCATGACTGTGCAAATGTAAACACCTCGTTCCCCGGCTTCGTTGCACTGGCGGCCAACGCCGGCCTGGCGATTGAAGGCAATGCCTGAGTACAACGCCTGCCTTATTGATGGACGCACAAGGTAATAACATGACTACCGAAACCGCTCCGGTCATTACCATTGACGGACCCAGTGGTTCCGGCAAGGGCACCATCAGCCATGCGGTCGCTGCGGCGCTGGGCTGGCATTACCTCGACAGCGGGTCGTTGTATCGCCTGCTTGCCTTTGCTGCCGTGCGGGAATCTATCGCATTGAATGACGAGTCGGCACTGGTGGCGCTGGCTGATCGTTTGCCGGTGTCCTGTCAGTTGCCGGAACCGGGTGATGCGGCCATCCTGCTGAATGGCGTGGACATTGCCGGTGAACTGCGCACCGAGGCAGCCGGCGCCGCGGCCTCCAGAATTGCCGTTTTACCGGGGGTGCGGGCAGCGCTGCTGGACTGGCAGCAACGTTGCCGCCAGCCACCGGGCCTGGTCGCCGACGGGCGCGACATGGGCACGGTGGTGTTCCCCGACGCAGACCTCAAGCTGTTTCTCACTGCCAGCCCGCGGGTTCGCGCGGAAAGGCGATATAAACAATTGAAAAATATAGGTAAAAAGGTCGATCTCGAGAGCCTGGTGGCAGACGTGGAGGCGCGTGATCAACGCGATTCATCCCGTTCTGCGGCCCCCCTGTGTGCAGCGGATGATGCCCTGGTTATCGATAACAGTGACCTGAACGAGGCCGATACCGTTGCCATGGTGCTCGAGGCGCTGCATAAGAAAATATAAAAAACCCCTGTACGATTAGGCAGATACACGTATAATCATTGCTTGTGTTCGGACGGCGCTCACGGTTGTCGTCCGATTCTTCTAACCTGACCCGCCACGTCGCCAGATGTCGCGGTTGTAGATACGGACCGTGAAAACGGTACCAGGATGAATTTTCCCATGACTCAAAGTTTTGCTGAAATGTTTGAAGAAAGCCTTGCACACCAGGAGATGAACCGGGGCGCAGTGGTAGTTGGAACAGTAGTTGATATCCAGTCGGATAATGTGATCGTTCACGCCGGGCTGAAATCGGAAGGCGTGATACCGATCGAAGAATTCAAGAATGCCCTTGGCGAACTGGAAGTCGCGGTAGGCGACGAGGTAGAGGTTACGCTGGAGGCGGTGGAAGACGGTTTTGGTGAAACCAAGCTGTCCCGCGAAAAGGCAAAACGCGACCAGGTCTGGCGTCGACTGGAAACGGCTTACGAAAACGAAGACATCGTCAAGGGAGTCATCAGCGGCAAGGTCAAGGGTGGTTTCACGGTCGACATCGAGGACATTCGCGCATTCCTGCCAGGTTCGCTGGTGGATGTGCGCCCGGTACGTGACCCGAGTTTCCTGGAAGGCAAGGAGCTTGAATTCAAGGTGATCAAGCTCGACAAGCGCCGCAACAATGTTGTGGTGTCACGCCGTGCCGTGGTCGAAACCGAGTTCAGCGCAGAGCGCGAGGCCATGCTGGAAAGCCTTGAAGAGGGCATGACCATCAAGGGTATCGTCAAGAACCTTACCGATTACGGTGTGTTCGTCGACCTCGGTGGTATCGATGGTCTGCTGCATATCACCGACATGGCGTGGAAGCGCGTCAAGCATCCTTCCGAGATCGTCAATGTCGGCGATGAAATCGAGGTCAAGGTGCTCAAGTTCGATCGCGAACGCAACCGCGTGTCACTGGGTATGAAACAGCTTGGTCAGGATCCGTGGGCCGATCTGGCACGTCGTTACCCGGCCAGTTCACGCCTGTTTGGCAAG